>CAZJXG010000153.1:0-7007 GCA_964549965.1 uncultured Sphingomonas sp.
TAATGGACCAGGTTCCAGGTGAAGCTGTCATAATTGTCGATGACGAGGATCATGGAGCGCCCTTAACGGGGCAGGCGCGCTTGCGAAAGCGTGTTTTCTGCCTGGGCGACGCGAAAGCGCCGCATCGTCTCGTGGCGCCGTCCGCCCGTGCCCTCCCGGGCGCGTCGCTGGTTGCCGGTCAGGCCTCTGCCATCTCCCGGTGGTTCAGCAGTGCGTTGCGCTCTTCGGTGAGGATCGCGTCGCAGATGGCCTCCGGTGACGACGCGGCGGGACGGCTGGTGTCGATCAGCAGCACGAACTCGGCGTTCATCGGCTTGGCGGAGAAGCGCTGGCTGCTAACCCGATAGCGTTTGTAGGGCTGGATGAAGGCTTCGCTATGCCCGCGCGCGCAGGCGGCGCGGGCCAGGTCGATCAGCGGGATATTGCCATCGGTCGAATAGCTGACCGCGATCCAGCGCGCGGGCAGCGATCCGATCAGGTCGGCGAAGGCGGCGGTGGCGTGGCGCGCGCTGTTGTAGGGACTGCGCCGTTCGCTGCGCCAGTCCCGTCGGATTGCGGACTTGTCGCCGCGGCCGCTGATCTTGCGGCTGATTTCGGGTTTGTCCCAAAGGGCGATGCTGTTGAGGACGTGATAGTTCGATCCATAAGGGTGCTGGTTATAGGGCGGGTCGAGATAGACGAAGTCGTAGTTCCGTCCATGCTCGCGCGCGAAGCCATGTGCATCGAGCCGCGTCACCTCATTGGCCTGACCATTGTCCAGGAACAGCGCTGGTTCGAGGGTCAGGTCCCCGCAGATGCGATAGCGCGCTGTGCCGTTGCTCCCGCCCCAGCCCGCGTGAAATCCCTTGAACACGCCCGATGTGTTGCTGGTGTAGCAGCATTGGTAGAGCAGGGGGGCGATCAGGCAGGCAGCCTGGCCGGCATCAATCTCGCCTGCATCGGCCAACCGGGCGATCTCCTCGCGGATCGCATCGATCCGCATGCCGTTCTTGCGCATGTAGAACAGCCGGTCGCGGCCGATCTCGAAGTGCTCGTCATCGTCGGGGCAGAGATGATCGGTCACCCAGCCGGCGATGGGAGGCAGGGCACCGAGGCTGGCGAGCATCCCCGCATAGTCCCGATCGCCGAAGCGGGGCGGCGCATTATGCCCGACATGGCAGCGGTTGATCGCCTCGGCATAGGGTTCCCAGTCATTGGCGATCACGCGGAAACCACGCGCCTTGGCGTAGCGCGAAACCACGCCGCTGCCGGCGAACAGATCGACGAAGCCCTGTCCCGGTTCCAGCCCGCTTGCGCCGATGGCGCGGCCGATCAGCGGCAGCAGCTTCCGCTTGTTGCCGATATAGGGGATCAGCTGGTGGAAGACATAATGGTCCGTGCTGCGTGCGGCATGCTGTCGGCGGTCATAACGCATGGCCGTCAGCGGTAGTGCGCCGATCGCCTCCTGTCGATGGCGGGATCGGGAATGACATGTTCCCGTCACGACGATGCAATCGCTTTGCCGCCGCCCTGTCATTGCGGACCAATAACGGTCCCCCCTTTCAAAGGGGGCTTCACCATGCGACTCATCCGCCACACTCTTCTCGCCTGTACAGCGATCACCACGATGGCCGCAGGCGTCAACGCCCAGTCGACGATCTACAATATGGCGAACGTCACCAATGTCGCGGGCGCGGTATCGAAGACGCTGGGCGGTGTCACCTTCGTCAATCAGGGCTTGTTCGGCGCTGGTCGTCTGAGCGCGACCACGCTCGATTTTCGCGGTGAAACGCTGGGCAGCTTTTCCGGCATGGCGCTCGACCTGTCGACCTGGCGGCGCAACGCCGACGGGAGCTACTCCGGCGGGATCTTCACCTTGCCCGATCGTGGCCCCTTCGATGGCGCGATCGACTATCGCAACCGCGTCCACACCAGCAACATCACCTTCCGGCCGCTGGCCAGCGGCTCCGCGGCGCTGCCGCAGGCGACCACGTCGCAGAGCCAGGTGACGATCACGCCGACCGGCGGCTTTACCCTGAAGGATGCGCTGGGTGTCGAGATGACCGGGCGCGATCCGGGTGCCAGCACGGTCACGCGCAATGGCATCGTCTATCCGATCGCTACCGCGGGCACGGCGGCCGGACATATCAGCCTGGATGCGGAGGGCATTGCCTTCCGGCCCGACGGCAGCTTCTACGTTTCCGACGAATATGCCGATGGCCTCTATTATTTCGATGCGACCGGCAGGCAGATCGGCGCGATCCAGACGGTGGCGGCAATGCTGCCGCGCACGGCGGGTGCCATCAACTTCAACAGCACCACGCCGGGTCAGACGGGCCGTCGCAACAATCAGGGCCTCGAGGCCATGACGATCACCCCGGATAACAAGAAACTGGTGACGATCCAGCAGTCCGCGACGGTGCAGGACACCAGCGGCGCGAACCAGCAGACCCGGAACAACACCCGCATCCTGGTCTATGACATCAGCACCAATCCGACGCCGACCAATCCGATCGGCCACTATGTGCTGCAGCTGCCGATCTTCAACAACAACGGCACGGGGGGTGCCGCCGATCGTACGGCGGCGCAGTCGGAAATGCTGGCGCTGAACGACACGCAATTCCTGGTGCTCGCCCGCGACGGCATCGGCCGCGGCGTCGCGGCGAACGCCAGCACCAGCCCGACCCCGATATACAAGAGCATCCTGCTCGTCGACACGGCCGGCGCGACCAACCTGGCCGGCACCAGCTTCGAAAGCGGTACTACCCCGGTCGCCAGCAACGGCAGCCTCGTCGCCGGTATCACGCCGGTGCAGCAGGTAGAGGTCGTCAACATGCTCAACCCGACCCAGCTTGCCCGCGTCGGCATGAACATCACCCGGCTGCCGCTGTCCACGCCGACGACGATCAGCGAGAAGCTGGAAGCGATAGCGCTCGCGCCGGTGCTCGATGAAGCCGCGCCGCAGGATTTCTTCCTGTTCGTCGGAAACGACAACGACTTTCAGGGTACCAGCATCATCTTCAACGGCGTCACTTCGCCCTCGGGGGCGGCTGACGGCTCAGGCAATAATGACAATGTGTTCCTGGTCTACCGCCTGACCCTGCCGACCTATGTCGATCCGCAGGCGCTTTCATCGATGATCGGCACCGCGCCGCTGGCCATCAATGCCACCCGCAGCGCCGCGGCGGACATCGGTCTCGGCGCGACCCGCGCCGGCCTCATGGCGCTGCATGGAGCCCGCCAGATTGGCGAAACCGGGATGGGCGAAGGCCTGCGCATCTGGGTTGATGGCGGCTATGCGCGGGTCAACAGCGCCGAGCTGGGCGCCGGCAATTTCGAAGCCGACGGATCGGTGATGAGCGGCGGCGTCGATGCCGCGATCGGCCTGGCGCGGGTCGGCGTGCTCGTCAGCTATCGCAATCTCGACGGCGATTTCGGTGCGGGTACCCGGCTCAAGGCCCGCGGCACCAGCCTTGGTGCCTATGCCGGCATCGGTCTGGCCAACGGTCTCTATGTGCAGGGCGCCGTCTCCAAGGCTGTCGATCTGCAGATCCGGAACGTCGCGCGCGACTCGGCCTATGGGCTGACCGGCAGCGGCAGCCCGGATGGCGACGCCTGGTCGATCGGTGGCGAGATCGGCTGGCAGACCACGCTCGGCAAGCTGCGCGTCGGCCCGTTCGCCGGCTATGACTATGTCGATGCCAAGGTCGACGCCTATACCGAGACCGGCGCGAGCCTCGGCAATGTCGCCTATAGCCGCGTCCGGTATAAGCGGCTGACCGGCTATGCCGGCCTCGAGGCCAAGCTGATGGCCTCGCCCGCCTTCGTGCCGGCGATCCGGGTCAGCTATGCCAAGGAGGACGAGCGCGGCGCCCGGGCGGCGACCGTCCGTCTCGCCTCGGCCCAGCACAGCATGGGCACCCAGGCCGTCGCCCTCGCCGGTACCGAGCGCGATTATGTCAACGCCGGTCTGTCCTTCAACGGTGTGCTCGGCGAGCGGATCTTCTGGCAGGTCGGCGGCGAGAACCGCTTCGTCAAGGGCGAGGATGAACTCAAGGTCCGGGCCGGGATCGGCTTCCGCCTCTGAGGCAGCATATCTGATGGGCGAGGGAAGGTGCTTCGGCGCCTTCCCTCGCCGATCGAGGCTATGAATTTTTAATGACATCGGGCTGGATAGCCGCAATTCCGCGCGTTACACCGTCGAACGAGTATCCCGTGCCGACGACATGGGAGCTGATCGATTTAGGAGTGGATCGCGTTGGAGCCGACCAATATTGAGGCGCCGGATTATTTCCATAAGGTCGTCGATTGCCAATGGGCCTGCCCGGCCCATACGCCCGTCCCGGAATATATCCGCCTGATTGCCCAGGGGCGCCATGCCGACGCCTATATGGTCAACTGGAAGTCGAACGTCTTTCCCGGCATCCTTGGCCGCACCTGCGATCGGCCCTGCGAGCCCGCCTGCCGGCGCGGCCGGGTCGATGAGGAGCCGGTGGCGATCTGCCGGCTGAAGCGAGTCGCCGCCGACAATAAGGGTGACGTTTCGGCGCGGATGCCGAAGAAGCCCAAGACCAAGATCGGCAAGAAGGTCGCCTGCATCGGCGCTGGCCCCGCCTCGATGACGGTGGCGCGCGATCTCGCTCCGCTCGGCTATGACATCACCGTCTATGATGCCGACGCCAAGTCGGGCGGTATGGTGCGCAGCCAGATTCCGCGCTTCCGCCTTCCCGAAAGCGTGATCGACGAGGAGATGGGCTTCATCACCGATCTCGGCCTGACCATGAAGCTGGGCCAGCGGGTTGACAGTCTCGCGGGCCTGCTGCGGCAGGATTATGACGCGATCTTCGTCGGCACCGGCGCGCCGCGCGGTCGCGATCTGCGCATACCGGGCCGTGAGGAGGCCGCCGCCCATATCCATGTCGGCATCGAATGGCTGGCCAGTGTCTCCTTCGGCCATATCGAGAGCATCGGCAAAAGGGTGATCGTGCTCGGTGGCGGCAATACCGCGATGGACTGTTGCCGAACCTCGCGGCGGCTGGGCGGCGACGACGTCAAGGTCATCGTCCGTTCGGGCTATGACGAGATGAAGGCCTCGCCCTGGGAGAAGGAGGATGCGCAGCATGAGGGCATCCCGATCCACAATTTCCTGGTGCCCAAGGCCTTCACCCATGAGGGCGGCCAGCTGACCGGCGTGACCTTCGAGAAGGTCGGCCCGGTGATCGACGAGAAGGGCCGGCGGACGATGAAGCCGACCGGCGAGCCCGACGAGCATTTCGAATGCGATGATGTTCTGGTCGCGATCGGCCAGGAGAACAGCTTCCCCTGGATCGAGCGCGACATCGGCCTGGCATTTGACGAGTGGGGGATGCCGAAGGTCGACGAGACCACCTTCCAGTCGACCAACGCCAAGGTCTTCTTCGGCGGTGATGCGGCGTTCGGGCCGAAGAACATCATCTGGGCGGTCGCGCACGGCCATGATGCGGCGATCTCGATCGACCATTTCTGCCGGGGTGCCGATCTGCGGTTGAGGCCGCCGCCCGGGGTGCAGATATCATCGCAGAAGATGGGCATTCATGAGTGGAGCTATGACAATGACGTCTCGCTCGATGACCGGCAGAAGGTACCGCTGCTGCCACTGGCGGAGGCGCTCGGCGATGTGAAGGCGGAGGTGGAGCTTGGCTTCGACGATCCGCGCGGCTGGGCGGAGACCCAGCGCTGCCTGAACTGCGACGTCCAGACCGTGTTTTCCAAGCCGCTCTGCATCGAATGCGATGCCTGCGTCGATATCTGCCCGACCGACTGCATCACCTTCACCGTCAACGGCAAGGAGGATGAATTGCGGCCCCGGCTGAAGGCACCCGCGATGAACATGTCCCAGGAACTCTATGTCTCCGCCACCCTGCCGACCGGCCGGGTGATGGTGAAGGACGAGGATGTCTGCCTGCACTGCGGGCTGTGCGCCGAGCGCTGCCCGACCGGGGCGTGGGACATGCAGAAGACATTGCTCGAAATGACGCACGCCGGGGGGTGCATGAAATGAGCGCGCCGATCGCCGCGGTGAACGACTTCGTCGTCAAGTTCGCCAACGTCAACGGATCGGGATCGGCCTCGGCGAACGGGCTGTTCGTCAAGGCGATCCTGCGGATGGGTGTGCCGGTCAGCGCGCGCAACATCTTCCCGTCGAACATTCAGGGCCTGCCGACCTGGTATGAAATCCGCGTCAGCGGCCATGGCTGGCTGGGCCGGCGCGGCGGGGTCGACCTGATGGTCGCGATGAACCCGCAGACCTGGGATCGGGACATCGGCGAGATCGAACCGGGCGGCTATCTGTTCTACGACAGCACCAAGCCGATGCCGGCCGATCGCTTCCGCGCCGATATCAACATCGTCGGCATCCCGCTGACCGCGCTGTGCAACGCCGCCTATGTCGAGCCGTCGAAGCGCAAGGTGCTCAAGAACATCATTTATCTCGGTGCATTGACCTATCTGCTCGGCATCGAGCGAGGCGTCGTCGAGGCGCTGCTGGCCGAGGAATATGCCTCCAAGCCAGCGCTGATTCCGGCCAATCTCGAGGCGCTCCAGATCGGCTTCGACCATGCCAGGGCGAACCTCAAGCCGCTCGGCCTGCAGCTGCGGCGCAGCGACAAGGTCGGCAAGCGCATCTTCGTCGATGGCAACACTGCGGCGGGCCTCGGCGCGGTCTATGGCGGCGCGACCGTCTGCGCCTGGTATCCGATCACGCCGTCGACTTCGCTCGCCGAGGCTTTCATTTCCTACTGCAAGAAGCTGCGGCACGATCCCGAGACCGGCGAGGCGCGCTATGCGATCGTTCAGGCCGAGGACGAGATCGCCTCGATCGGCATCGTCACCGGTGCCGGCTGGAACGGCGCGCGCGCCTTCACCTGCACCTCCGGCCCCGGCATCTCGCTGATGCAGGAGTTTATCGGCCTCAGCTATTTCGCCGAGATTCCGGCGGTGATCTTCGACGTGCAGCGCGGCGGCCCGTCAACCGGCATGCCGACGCGCAC
>CAZJXG010000154.1:0-6827 GCA_964549965.1 uncultured Sphingomonas sp.
ACGAAATCGAAGAAGCTATTAGCGCCGCCTATCGGTGGATTCTCGGCCGAGAGGCCGACCAGGGAGGCTTGCGAGATTATACCCATGCCGTGCGTTCAGGGCAGATAACCCTTGAAGGCCTGCGTGAGATATTTCTGGGATGTCCCGAATTCTGGCAGGGCCGCTCGACGCGCGGCGTTGAGGAGCGCCAGGCGATCAACCAGCGTGTGATCGATGCGACCGACCTCGTTGTCCAGTCAGGCCCGTTCAAGGGCATGCGCATGGTCGATCTGTCGACCCGCGGTGATGGCGATATCGCCCCTAAGCTCCTTGGCACCTATGAGGCCGAACTGCATCCAGCGCTGACGAGCTTCGCGCAGCGCCGCTACGACGCTATCGTCGATGTCGGCTGCGCGGAGGGCTATTACAGCGTGGGAGCCGCGCTGCTGTTTCCAAATACGCCAGTGCTCGCCTATGACATTGATAAAGGAGCGTTGGAAATTCTGACCGCGCTTGCTCGTGTCAATGGCTGCGAGAAGCAGATGATCGCTGGCGATTTCTGCGATCCCGCAACGCTGAGAGAGGTAGCGGCCCGCTACCCGCGCTCGCTAATCATCGCCGATTGCGAAGGCTATGAGAAGGCGCTGTTCGCTGATGCGGAAACCAACAGCGCGCTGGCGAACTCCGATCTTATCATTGAATGCCACGATCTGTGGGATGCCGATATCACGCCGTCGATCCGCGCGGCGCTGGCTGATACCCATGAGATCAGTGTTGCGATGGCCTGCGGTCGCGATCCCAATGCCTTCGAGTTCCTTGCGGACCTCAGTGACTGGGACCGCTGGCGCGCCGTCTGGGAACGGCGCGGCAGCCGGATGCACTGGCTGGTCTGCGAGGGAAAGAAGGCGAAGGGCTGATCAGATGGCTCCGATACGGCGGCGATATTCTTCGCTGTTGAGCAGCGAACTCAACACCTCGGGCATTGCGCGCACGATCCCGTTATGGGCCAGCAGCTCAGAATAGCCACGGCTTCCCGGGTCTGGCTCTCGATCCAGAATGAGCCGGTAAAACTCGGCTACTAACCACTCCTCGGCGCCGTCCTCTATTTGGACTGAGCCTTCGAGTACCTCGCGAACGGCTGCTTCGATAGTCGCCGTGCGCGTTTCTATATTGCTATCGAGCGAGTTGAGGAACTGGCGGATGAACCGGCCATGGATATGGTTGAACAGCATCGCGTCTTCAAAAAGCACTGGAGCACGCAAGGCTTCGTTCTCGTCGAGTGATCGGAAGAGCATGGTCTGATCATTTATATGGTCCCATACCGATGTCAGTGACCGTAGCCGTTCATCAGGCACTTCCATGAAGTGCCGCTTCCATTCCTTGACGAGGGCGATCCCCTCAGGATGCCCAAGATTGAAAAACAGCACTCCTGAATTGATATGCCAGGGAACAGTCTCGCCAGGAATCGTGGCCATAATGGCGGATCGATCAGCCTTATCCGCTAAATATCCGCGAAGATCGAAGCCAAGGTCGTAAATATAGGCGTCGGCATCCATGTGGAGCGCCCAGCCGCGATAACCACGCTCAATAAGATCATTTAGCATGAATATACGGTTGAATGCCGCCTGGGCTCCGTGGAAACCACGCTTTATACCGATGAAACTCTCATATGCGAAATCATTGAGGCGGGCATATTCAATGGCTGTCCGGGACGTCGCCCGGAGCATCCGACTGTATCTGAAAGCGTCCGATGTTTGGAGAATGGTCAACTCCAAGGCGCGACTCCTGCCATCGATCCGATTACAGCGAATGCTCGCGGACACCGGCCACCAACAGCCAGCCAATGCCGTAGGCGATCAGCAGCGACAGGAATATCGTCAACAGGACTTCTCCCCGTTTTGGATATTCCGATTTCACGGGCAAGTTCGGATCGACGACGCGCACGATATACAGCTGCTGCTTCATCGCCGTATCGCGCGCCTTCTCCAGGTTGGCGGCGGCCACTTCGTAACGCTTTGCCGCGAATTCCTGCCGGATTCTCAGGTCCTGATAGCTTCCGAGCCGCGCCGCGATCGCGCCGCCGCCAGAGGTCAGCTGCCCGCGCTGGCCGGAAACCTGGGCCTGTAGCGCGCGAACGCGGGCGGCGGTGGCGACATATTGCGGGCTGCTCGGCGCAATGATCCCCTGCATCGCATTGAGCTGCGCCCGCGCATTGCTGAGCTGCCCCTCGAGGGTCGTGACGAGACCGAGTTGCGCCTTGCCCGTCCCTTCCGGATCGATATCTCCACGCTCCTGCCGGAAACCGGTCATCCGCGTCTGGATGGCGACCAATGCCTCCTCGGCTTCTCCAAGCTGGCGACGCGCAGTAGCGAGAGCGTCATTCTGGCTGCGGCGGTTGAGCATGTTGACCCGCTCTTCGCCCATCCGCAGCATCTGATTGATGATCGCATAGCTGTCCGCAGGCCGGAAGCTGCGCACTTTCAGCGACGTGATCCCGGTTTCCTGATTGAACTTCACGTCCACCTGACGCGCATAATAGCGCTTCAGCATTTCCGGGGTCGGCTGCGAGAACCACAGGCGCGTGGCGAGATCGGCTTCCGGCCGCCGGAAGCGCTGGACCAGATCGACACGCTGGTTGAGCGCATTCACCGCCTGCTGCGATTCGAGATAGTCGTTGACGCTCATCGCTTCGCTGCGGGACTGCGAGGAGCCTCCGCCGAGCCCGAGCAACTGGCTGAACCCGCTCGACGGCATCGGGGCGCTGTCCGCCGTCCGGACGATGAAATGCGCCTCGGACTGATATTGGTCGGACGCGAGCAGATAATAGTAAATCGCTGCCAGCAGCGTAGGCGCCAGGACGATGATCAGGAACCACCGATTGCGTCTTGCCCATGCGCGTGCGGAGGACGACCAGTCCCGCTGGTCGATGCTCTCCAGGGTCGGCTGAGGCTTGATGATTCCGTGCATCGATAATCCAAAATTCTGGCTGAGCGCCTTTTACGACAGGTGGATGCGGTTGCGAACCCGTCGAATACCGATCAGTCCGACATAGGTGAAGATGGCGCAGTTGGCGATAAGATAGCCTGGGAAAAGATGCTGGTCGGACGCCGCCTCGAACATACCGTAGCGGGTAATTTCGAAGACATTGACCAGCGGGAACCAATCCGCGGCGCTCTGAATATAGGGCGGCATCCATTCGACCGCGTAAAAGGCACCCGACAGCGGCATCATGAAATAGGATATCGGATGAACGAGCCGTCCCAGAGTCGGCTTGTCGAACGTGACTGCGGTGACATTCAGCCCCCAGGCGAACGAGATCCAGATCATCCCGGCGACCCCGCCAATCGCGTATAGCGGCCTCGCGGGGAGTTCGGCAAAGCCGAGCAGGATAATGATGCTGTAGAGTAAGACGAAGGTAACGATGCAACCCGCCGATTCGATGATGACGCGGGCGACCGAAAGATTGAGCACCGAAATCATGCGGTGATACATCAGCGGCAGGCTGCTTTCGAGAATACCCTCCGCCTTGTTGAAGATACCGCGGAAAATGATGAAGACGCAGTAGCCGACCAGCGAGAAGGCCACCGGCGGCATCGATGAGCCAAGATGCCCCGGTTGGAAGGCATGCAGCGCGCCGATCACGGTTGCGAGCAGCATCGGTTCGCCGACCAGCCAGAGATAGCCGATATTGTTGCGCCCGAAGCGGGTGTGCAGCTCCCGCAGCACCAGCGCGCCGATGACGTCCATCTGCAGCGACAGATCCTGATAGAAGCTGCTGCGCGTCGCCGTCATGCGCGGTCGCCCCCGTCGGCGTCGATATCACGAACCAGTTCCAGCACGGTCGCGATATGCGCGGGCCAGGTGGGTGGTGTCCAGCCCCGTAGGCGATCGATCTGCCGTGCGCGTGCCGGCGAGGGCTCGTTGCCATAGTCTGTGATCGCGGCGAGCCAGCTTCGACCATCGATAGGGTCGATGAAATCGGGGATATCTCCGCCCGCCTCGCGCAGTGCGGGCAGGTCGCTGCAGATCACCGGCGTTCCGCCCAGCAGAGCTTCGGTCACGGGCATGCCGAATCCTTCGGCAAAAGACGGCAGCAGCAGCGCGCGTGCGTGACGCAGCAGCGCGCTTACGGATTGGTCGGACAGGCCCGCAAGCTCGTGGACGTGACCGCGAATCGCGTCGCAACGGTCGAGCATGTCGATGATATTCTCATTCTCCCAGCCGCGCCGTCCGACAATCGCCAGGTGGGGCGTGCGCTCCGGCCCCAGCGTTTCGATCATGTGCCGCCACAGGTTCAGCAGCAGCAGGTGATTCTTGCGCGGCTCGATAGTGCCCAGCATCACGAAATAGGGATGCGGGATCGGCGGCGGCATATCCTCGTCGCCAGGCAGCGGATCGCAGCCGAGATGCGCTACGCGGATGGGCACCGGATGGCCGTCATCCAGAAAGCGCGCCATCGAATCGGCGGTCGCCCGGCTGTTGGCGATCAGCCCGGCGGCGCAGTCCGCCATGGTGTTTATCCGTCGCCGGTGGATGGCCGCGCCATTGGGCCGTGCATATTCCGGAAACTCGATCGGAATCAGGTCGTGGACCAGGCAGAGGAAACGGGCCTGCTCGGCGCGCAGCTTCGCGCGGACCAGCTCGGGCCGGTGGAGATGGTGCGGCGATGCTTGCAGATAATAGCGGCGGATGCCGGGGGCGGGGCGGGGCACCCGGCGCGGCGCGAGCCGGATCAGGCTGCCTGCGGCGGCGGCAAGCAGCGCGGCCTTGCCCGGCGCCGCGCGGCTGGCCCAGCGTGCTTCGGTCTCGCCCAGGAAGCGCAGCACCGCGGCCTTCGGCAGCCGACCATAGAAACCGAAGGGGTTGATCGCGGCGAAATGCAGCTGGCCCGGGACGGTGGCGAGCAGCTGGCGCGCATAGACCAGCTCGACGCGGTCGATGCCGGTCGGCATCGCATGCAGCGCGCGCGACAGCAGGCGCGACAGATCGAGGATGATCTCAACCCCGGCGGGCAGCGGCGACGGTTGTGCATCCCGCGAGGCGGCCATGGTCGACATGGGCGCCTCTTATCCCGTCATGCGGGCCGCGTCATCCTCTCCGAAGGCATTGAGCGAATCGAGGCGGTTCAGCGTGATCGCCTCCAGGAAATCCTGCCGCGCCACGACATCGTCGACCGCATGCAGGAAAAAGCCGCAGACGAAATAGGTTATGACCACACCGTCCGATGCCGGCCGCGCCTCGATCTCGATCCGGACGTCATGGGTCGCGTCCGCCGCGAGGATCTCGAAGTTGATCCATTTATGTTCGCGCATGTGAAGGTCGCCGCCCAGTGCGACATCACCGCATCTCAGCGACCAGATTGCCAGCGCATGCTCATCGCCCGACAGGTTGAACAACATGCGCAGCCGGGGATGCGGGCCTTCGAGGCGCACCAGCAGCTCGCCTCCATCGGCCTGCACGCGGCAGCCGCGATCCTCCGGCCAGTGCCAGGCAAGGTTCGAGCGGAAGCCTTCGCCGGTGCGCATCCCCTTCCAGATCCGGATCGATTCGTTGCGCGCCAGCGGGTGCCACCGGCCGATCTTCGCGGTCAGCGGCGGCGGGACGACGATGCCCTTATGCGCATCGCGCGCCGCGAACCTGTCCAGCTCCCCGGCGATCTGGGTGGCGAGATCGCTCCAGGCGCGCGGGCGGAAGCCGGCGACGATCCGCGCTTCGGCGGCGATCCGATGGTCGGCGTCGAGGATCAGCGTCTCCGCGGCATCCGTCAGTGCCTCGACCGATCCGGCCTTTGCGTAGATGGCGAAATCCCCGCCGGCTTCGGGCAGAGAGGCCGCGTCGGAGATCAGCGGCACCTTGCCGTAGCTGAGCGATTCGGTGACGGGCAGGCCCCAGCCTTCGTACAGGCTCGGATAGATGGTGAAGAGGCAGGTGCGGTACAGCAGCGCCAGTTCCTCATCGGACAGGCGTGACAGCATCGATACCTTGGCCGCCAGCACCTCGTCCTCGGCGATACGGGCGTAGATCTGGTCGTTGAGCCAGCCGCGATTGCCGACGCATACGAATTGCGGCACCGCATCGGCGCCGTGGCGACGGATCAGCTCCGCCCAGGCGTCGAAGGCGATCAGATGGCCCTTGCGCGATTCGATCGTCGACACGAACAGCACGAAGCTGGCCGGCTTTAGCTTCCAGCGATCCAGCGCGCTGTCGGGAAGTTCGGCGACGCCCGGCTTGCGGAAATCGGTGTCGAGCGGAATCACCGCGACGTCATCTGCATCGAGCTGATGGCCCAGGGTGGCGGCAACGGTCAGCAGGTCGCGCTTGGTCGCCTGCGAATTGACCAGGAAATGATCGGCATGGTCGAACACCCCGATCACCCAGCTGATGAAATCCTGGGTCAAACCGCGCGTGCAATGCTCGGGGGTCATGATCGGGATCATATCGTGGACGAAGGGTATGTAGCGGATGCCACGCGTCTGCTTGGCATGGCGGACATAGAGGAAATAATTCTGCAGCCACCAGCTCGTGCCGAGATTGATCAGCGACGATCCATGCGGGAAATCGAACGGGTCGGTCAGTGACAGGAACAGGCGCAGGCCCGCCACGGCCTCGATCCATTCGGGGGCGAAACGGTCTCCGCTGGCGGTACTGAGCTTTGCGATCGAGCGCATCCGCTCGATCGGCAGCTCCAGCCAGTCGTCGCGCCCGTCGATGAAGCAGCAAAGCCGGATTTCGCGATCGGCTTCCCGGGTGAGCGCGCCCTCGATCGTCTCGATCTGGACCCGCTGGATGCCGGTCGGAAGCCGCGCATTGCCATAATAGCTGATGAGGTCTGAGATATCGAAGACCAG
>CAZJXG010000155.1:0-6727 GCA_964549965.1 uncultured Sphingomonas sp.
GGTCACTCTGCCGGGCGGCGCGCTGACGATCGACTGGGCGCCGGGCAGGCGGATCACCATGACCGGCCCCGCCACCCATGTCTTCACCGGCGAAACCGAGCTGAGCGCCCTGTGATGGCCGGCCCCGAGCTGATCACCCTGGGCTGCCGGCTGAACATCGCCGAGAGCGAGGCGATGCGCGCCGCCGCCGCCCAGGCCGACGATCTGATCATCATCAACAGCTGCGCGGTCACCGCCGAGGCAGTCAAGCAGGCGCGCAAGGCGATCCGCCAGGCGGCGAAGCGCCGCCCCGACGCGCGGATCGTCGTCACCGGCTGCGCGGCGCATACCGATGCGGCGGGGTTCGCGGCGATGCCCGAGGTCGCGCGCGTGATCGGCAATGCCGAAAAGAGCCGCGCCGACCTGCTGTCCTTCGAACGGACGGGTGCCGCCGATATCCATGTTTCCGACATCATGGCGGTGCGCGAGACCGCGCCCCACATGGCCCACGCCTTCACCGGCCCATTCTCCAAACAATCGCGCGCCTTTGTCGAGGTGCAGAATGGCTGCGACCATCGCTGCACCTTCTGCGTGATCCCCTATGGCCGCGGCAACAGCCGCTCGGTCCCCGCCGGGGTCGTCGTCGACCGGATCAGGGCACTGGTCGACGAGGGCCACCGGGAAGTGGTGCTGACCGGCGTCGACCTGACCAGTTACGGCCCCGATCTGCCCGGCAGCCCGACGCTCGGCCAGCTTGTCGAGCGCATCCTGATCCATGTCCCCGGCCTCGCGCGGCTGCGGCTGTCGTCGCTCGATTCGGTCGAGATCGACGACCGGCTGTTCGCGCTGCTGACCCAGGAAGCGCGGATCATGCCGCACCTCCATCTGTCGTTGCAGGCGGGCGACGACATGATCCTGAAGCGGATGAAGCGGCGTCACAGCCGCGCCGATGCCGTGGCGATCGTCGCGCGGCTGAAGGCGGCCCGTCCCGACATCGCGATCGGCGCCGACCTGATCGCGGGCTTCCCGACCGAGGACGAGGCGATGGCGGCGAACAGCGCCGCGCTGATCGACGATTGCGACATCGTCTTCGGCCATGTCTTCCCCTATTCGCCGCGCGCCGGCACCCCCGCCGCGCGCATGCCGCAACTCGACCGGGCGACGATCCGCCGCCGCGCCGCCGCCTTGCGCGCACGCGCCGACGCCCGCCGCACGGCCTGGCTCACGACGCTTGTCGGCACCCGGCAGGCGGTGCTCGCCGAACGTGGCGGCACCGGGCATGCGCCCAATTTCGCCGCTGTGCGTTTCGCAGGCGACGCGCCCGCACCGGGCGTGATCGCGGACAGCTTCATCACCGGCCTCGACGATATGGGCCTTATCGGCAGGATTGCATGAGCGAAACGCGCTGGCACGACAAGCTGCTCGGAGGATTCCGCAAAACCTCCGACCGGCTCGGCGAGAATCTGACGGGACTGTGGGGCAAGGCCGCACTCGACAAGGCGACCCTCGACGAAATCGAGGAGGCGCTGATCGCCTCCGATCTCGGCCCGGCCACCGCCGCCCGCATCCGGGCACGGCTCGACGGCGAGATGTTCGACAAGGGCCTCGACGAGACGAAGCTGCGCGAGATCGTCGCGCAGGAGATCGAGAAGGTGCTGATCCCGGTCGCCAAGCCGCTGGAGATCGAGGCCTTTCCGCGCCCGCAGGTCATCCTGGTGATCGGCGTCAACGGATCCGGAAAGACGACGACGATCGCCAAGCTCGCCCATATGCTCAAAGAGCAGGACTATGCGGTGATGCTGGTCGCGGGCGACACGTTCCGCGCCGCCGCGATCGGCCAGCTGAAGGTCTGGGCCGATCGGATCGGCGTACCGATCATCAGCGGTGCCGAGGGCGGCGACGCCGCCGGCCTGGTGTTCGAAGGGGTCAAGCAGGGTACCGAAAAGGGCATCGACGTGCTGATCGTCGATACCGCCGGTCGTCTGCAGAACAAGACTGGCCTGATGGACGAACTGTCGAAGATCAGACGGGTGCTCGGCCGTCTGAACCCGGCGGCGCCGCATGACGTTCTGCTCGTGCTGGATGCCACCACCGGGCAGAATGCGCTGAACCAGATCGAGATTTTCAAGGAAACGGCGGGCGTGACCGGCCTGATCATGACCAAGCTGGACGGCACGGCGCGCGGCGGCGTGCTGGTCGCGGCGGCCGAGCGTACCGGCATGCCGGTCCATGCGATCGGGCTGGGCGAAGGGGTCGACGATCTCAAGCCGTTCGACCCGGCCGAGGTCGCACGGGCGATCGCGGGCCTTGAGAGGATATCCAGATGAGCGACGTTGCGTTGAAGCCTTCGGAACCCGCCGCCGGCATCAAGCTGGCAATCGATCTCGGCCCGCTGCTCGTCTATCTGGTCGCCTATTGGCTGACCAAGAATGTGGTGCTGTCGACCGGCATCTTCATGGTCGCCACCTTTGCCGCCATCGCCGCCTCCTGGATCACGGTCCGCAGGGTCTCGGCCATGCTGCTCTTCTCGGGCGCGATGGTGCTGGTGTTCGGCGGGCTGACCGTCTGGCTGCACGACGCGACCTTCATCAAGATGAAGCCGACCGCTTATTATCTGATGGTCGCCGCCATTCTGGGCTTCGGCCTGCTCACCGACCGCCCGACGCTCAAGCTCGTGCTCGGCCAGGCCTATCCCGGCCTCACCGATCTCGGCTGGACCAAGCTGACCCGCAACTGGTGCCTGTTCTTCGTCGCGATGGCCGTGGCGAACGAAGCGGTGTGGCGGTCGACCAGCATGGAATTCTGGCTTGGCTATAAATTGTGGGGGGCGATGCCCGCGACGATATTGTTCGCGCTGGCCAATGTGCCGATGCTGATGAAGCACGGGCTCACGACCGAAAAGGCCGAGGACGCCGCCCTGCCGCCGCAGGGGTGAACGCATCAGGCCTTCGCCGCACTGTGGTAAATTGCTGAAATTCATCGAACTTTCATAGAAGTGTCACGCCCGGCTTACTTCGCGTTTACCAAGCGGGGCCTATGGGTCCGGTCGAGGGAGCCCGATGATGAGCCGCCACGTCGCGATAACCGCTGGCCCGACGCAGGACGAAGCGTTGCAGGCAGCTATGACCACGCAGAGGATCGCCGCCGACTCCGGCCTGCGTGAAGTGATCGCGCGCTTCCGGGCACAGCCCGATCTGGAGGCGCTGCCCGTCACGGACGCGCACGGCCGCCCGCTCGGCGCGGTCCTCGAACGCGATATCCGCCGGCTGCTGCTCAATCCGTTCGGCCATGCGCTGCTCGACAATCGCAGTCTCTACCGGCAGCTCGACGGCTTCGTCAGCAAGGTGCCGGTCGCGGAGCTCGACGCCGGACTGGCCCGTTTCTTCGCGCTGATCTCGGAGGATGGCGGGCATGACGCGCTGATCCTGACCGAGGCGGGGCGCTTTCGCGGTGCGGTCAGCGGGCGGACGCTGCTGCGCATGGCAGCGGATCGCGAGGCGGCGCTGGCGGCGCGGCGGGCGCGCCGGCTGATCAGAATCGGCGAGGCGTCGGAGGCGATGCGGACCGAGGCGGCGCTAATGTCCCGGGAGATAGCGGGCGCATCGGACCAGCTCCAGGACGCGGCCCGGACGATGCACGCCCAGGCGGGCGATGCCGGTGCCAAGGGCCTTTCGGTGATGGCGGCAGCGGCACAAGCCGCCGACAATGTCGGCGAGATCGCGACGCAGGGCGGCCAGCTGGTCGCCGAGCTGGAAGGTCTTGGCCGCGAGGTCGCCCAGGCGCGCAGTTCGACCGCACGGGTCGGCGCGCTGATCGAAGAGGGCGGCATCCGCGCGCGCCAACTCCAGCAGACCACGCGCGAGATCGGCGAAGTGGTCGCCGCGATCGACAGCATCGCCCGGCGGATCAACCTGCTGGCGCTCAACGCGACGATCGAGGCGGCGCGCGCTGGCGAGGCAGGTCGCGGCTTCGCGATCGTCGCCACCGAGGTGAAGGCGCTCGCCCAGCAGACCCGCGACGCTGCGCGCAAGATCGATACCCGCATCATCGGCGTGCAGGCGGGGGTGGGCAGCGTCGCCGCCGGCCAGGCCGGTATCGAAACCGCCATCGCCGCGCTCGACGGCCTCGCGTCGACGATCGACGCGACCGTGACGCGCAACCGCGCGGCGGGCGAGCGGATCAGCACCAATGTCCGCGAAGCCGCCGGCGCCAACGATCATATCCGCGAACAGGCCGGCGAGATCGGCGCCACCGCCGCCAGCGCGGCCGAAGGCTCAAAGTCGGTCATCGGTATCGCGCGGTCGCTGACGGTGGGCGCCGACCGCCTGCAACGGCGCCTCGCCCGTTTCCTGCAGGAGATCGAAACCGCTTGAATTTTTCCCCGCGGGGCGGCGGGGCGGCGGCCGCTACGCCGCCATTTGCGCCAGATCGCCCTTGGCGATCGGGTCGCCCTCGACGTTCCGCGACACGAAGTCCCAGTTCACGACCTTGCCGAGCACCGCATCAGCGAACTTCGGCCGCGCGTTGCGATAATCGATATAATAGGCATGTTCCCACACATCGAGCGTCAGCAGCGGCTTGATGCCGTCATGGCCGAGCGGCGTTTCGCCATCGTGCAGCGACATGATCTTCAGCGCGTCGCCCGCCAGTACCAGCCATGCCCAGCCGCTACCGAAATGACCCACCGCTTCCTGGCCCATTTTCTCGACCAGTGCTTCCCGGCTGCCAAAGCTGGCATCGATCAGCTTGGCGAGCCGATCGGAGGGGCGGGTCGTGCCTTCGGGGGCGAGGCACTGCCAGAAGAAGTCGTGGTTCCAGATCTGCCCGGCATTGTTGAGCAGCGGCTTGTCGCCCTGGTCGCGGGCGAGTTCGATCACCTCGACCAGCGATTTGCCCGCCAGCCCCTTCTCGTCGATCCAGCCGTTGACCTTGTCCACATAGGCCTTGTGGTGCTTGCCATGATGATAGTCGAAGCTCTCGGCGGACAGGACGGGCTCAAGCGCGGCGCGATCGAACGACAGCGGGGGAAGGGCGAACGCCATGGGGAATCTCCATTTCGGTGCGAGGTGGGTTTGCCCCATCAACGAAGCGGAGCGCCCGAGGCTCCCACGTTTCACGTAAACCATCGTATTTCTGCCGCTCGCCATCGTTTGGGACGAAGCGATGTTTCGCGTCATTAAGATGTGACAAATCGCCCCCGGATTCCTACAGTAGACCGCAGAAGCGGTCCGCACGGCCAAGGGGGCGGACGCAACTGCAGGGGAACGCCATGGATAAGTTTTTTGGAAATCTGCACCTTGTGCTGGTCGTCGGGTTGGTGGCAGCTGTCGCGCTAATCGGTTATTCGGGCGGCTTCGCCGACCATTCGCAAATCTTGCGCTGGCTGCATGTCTTCTTCGGAATCACCTGGATCGGCCTTCTCTATTATTTCAACTTCGTGCAGATCCCGACCATGCCGGCGGTCCCCGCCGAGCTGAAGCCGGGCGTCACCAAGTACATCGCCCCGAAGGCGCTGTTCTTCTTCCGCTGGGGCGCGGCCTTCACCGTGCTGACCGGCCTGGCGATCGCAGCCACCTCGCAGAATGCCCCCGTGGGCTCGTCGGCCGGCTATCTGGTCGCAGCGCTGGCGCTCGATCCGTCCTACCGACTCATCGGCATCGGCATGTGGCTTGCACTGATCATGGCATTCAATGTCTGGTTCCTGATCTGGCCGGCGCAGAAGAAGGCGCTGGGCCTGGTCGAGGCCGACGCCGACACCAAAGCGAAGGCCGCGCGCACCGCGATGATCTTCTCGCGCACCAACACGCTGCTGTCGCTGCCGATGCTGTACGCGATGATCGCCGCCAATCTCGGCTGATCATTGTTTGCACGATGAATGGAAGGGCCGGGGCTTGCCTCCGGCCCTTTCCTTTTGCGCGGACGATATTCTGTAAGATTCCTTACAGCTTTTCTAATTTACCACACGGTTTGCCGACCGCCCCACGCGATTTTCTGACAAAATGGGCTGACGTGACGAGAATATGCGCGCTTCTGGGTCCAGCATCTTTACACCCCGAGGACGTGACCATGAGCTACCAGGACGAAATCGCACAGGCAGACCAGTTGATCCGCAGCAACGGCGCCCCCTGGGCCGGAATCGGTGCCGAGGCGGTCGCCCGCATGCGGCTGCAGAACCGCTTCCAGAGCGGCCTCGACATCGCCCGCTATACCGCCAAGATCATGCGCGAGGACATGGCGGCCTATGATGCCGACCCGGCGAACTACACCCAGTCGCTGGGCTGCTGGCACGGCTTCATCGGCCAGCAGAAGCTGATTTCGATCAAGAAGCATTTCGGCACCACCAAGCGCCGCTACCTGTATCTGTCGGGCTGGATGGTCGCCGCGCTGCGCTCCGACTTCGGCCCGCTGCCCGATCAGTCAATGCATGAGAAGACCAGCGTTCCGGCACTGATCGAAGAGCTTTACACCTTCCTGCGCCAGGCCGATGCCCGCGAGCTTGGCGGCATGTTCCGCGAGCTCGACAAGGCCCGCGAAACCGGCAACCAGATGGAGGAGCAGCGTCTGATCCAGGCGATCGACGGCTACCAGACCCATGTCGTGCCGATCATCGCCGATATCGATGCCGGCTTCGGCAATGCCGAGGCGACCTACCTGCTCGCCAAGAAGATGATCGAGGCCGGCGCCTGCGCGCTGCAGATCGAGAATCAGGTGTCGGACGAGAAGCAGTGCGGCCACCAGGACGGCAAGG
>CAZJXG010000156.1:0-6711 GCA_964549965.1 uncultured Sphingomonas sp.
AGAGCACTATAACCTCCAGGTCCAACCTCATGAAGACGCTTTATCAGATTAGCGAGCGCCTTATCATCAGGATTCGTTACGGCCATTTGTTCGAACTCGGCCAAAGCAGTGGTGTCTCCATCGTCGAATCTACGGAGCGTGTCTGTGAACTGTTGCACAGCCTCCAAAGAAAAATCGGGGACGGGTTCATAGATGATCATCGGGGTCGACCGGCCTGACACGGCGATGCGCCCCATCGGCCGGAAATAGCCGAGCGTCGATTTCTCGACCACGGTGTCGCTGACCAGCGTCTTGGTCTTGAGATATTTGTTGGCGCCTTCGAGCCGGGCGGCGGTGTTCATCGAGTCGCCCAGCGCGGTGTACTGGATGCGCCCTTCGCCGCCGAAATTGCCGACGATCGCTTCGCCGCGATGGCAGCCGACCCGGGTCACGCCGATCGGCGGAACCCCTTCGGGCGCTTCGCGGCGGAATTGCTCGCCCGCTTCATACATGGCGATCGCGCATTTTACGGCGCGGTCGGCATCGTCGGGCCGGCTGATCGGCGCGCCCCAGAAGGCGACGATCGCGTCGCCGACGAACTTGTCGAGCGTGCCGCCATGCGCCAGCACGGTTTCCGACAGCAGGTCGAGATAGCGGTTGAGCAGCAGCGCGACCATTTCCGGCTCGATCTGGTGGCTCAGCTTGGTGAAGCCTTCGAGATCGCTGAACACGGCGATGATATCGCGCTTCTCGCCATGAAGCTGGAGTCGCTCGGGATTCTTCATGATGTCCTTGGCGATGTCGCCGGGCAGATATTTGCCGAGCGCCGACGCCGCGAAGTTGCGCTGCTCCGATCCGATGCCGCGCGCAGCGGTGCCGACCGCCGAATAGGCGAAGATCCAGCCGATCAGCCAGCCGAACACCGGCAGCCCCTGGGTGTCGACCCCGTTGAACTGCCAGACGAAGGGTACGGCGGCGACCGCGCCGAGCTGGACGAGCAGCAGCAGGCTGAGCTTCCAGATCTTCATATTGCCCACCGCGGTGAGCGCACCGAGCAGCACGACGCCGATCGCGATCAGCCACAGGCCCCAGTTGGGAATCGCCTTGAACATGAAATGGTCGAGCATCTGCCCGAGCAGCGTGGCGTGGATCTCCAACCCGATCGTCGTCTCGCCGACGCGGCCGGTGGCCGGGTCCTTCATGCGGGAGGCAGGGGTGGTGAACTGGTCGACATCGGGAATATTGCCGCCGATCAGGACATAGCGCCCCTCGATCTGCGGTTTCAGCGCCTCGGTCAGGTCGGGATTGGCGATCAGCTCGACGGGCAGCTTGTCGAACACCGGGCGCTCGTAATTGACCGGCAGCCGATAGCGGATCGAGCCCTGATGGTCGCGATATTCCGGAAAGCCCTGGGTCAGCGAATTGGCCATCAGCGGCGGCAGTTCGCGCGGCTGGTCCGGCCAGCTGCGCATCACGCCATCCTGGTCGGCGGCGAGGCGGATGCTGGTGAAATGGACGTTGCCGGGCTTCGTCTGCTTCTGGAAGTCCCGGAGGAACATCTCCTGATCATAGGTCATGAAGGCGGAATTGGTCTTGTTGGTCGCCAGCCCCAGATAGGTCGGGGTCTTCATGCCCCGGAAGGCATCGATCAGCTGCTGGTCCTCGGGCGTCGGCTGGTCGATCAGAATATCGATGCCGATCGCCTTGGCGCCCATCTTGTCGAGCTGGGTGAGCGCCTGGCCGAGCATGGCGCGATCGAGCGGGGACCGCCGGCCGGTCAGCCGCAACGTCTCCTCGTTGAACGTGACCATGACGATTCGCGTATCGGTTTCGACATGCGGCGCGGCCAGCAGCGCGCGCACGTCATACAGGGCGCGCTCGGCGTCGCGGGCCAGCATGATGTTCCAGCTGAACTTGGCGAACAGCAGGCCGAGCACCAGGAACAGCGCCGTGACGATGAGCCGGACCGGACCGATCTGCTTGAGAGTCTTGCGCGCCACCGGGCCAAAGCCCCGGATGCGCATCGCGATCGATGCACCTTCGCCGCTGTCCGCCATTCTCCACCCCCCGATTATCCCCGGCAGCGATATTAGCCCTTCGGCGGCGAATGGGAAGCACCGACTTTGCTTGCAATCGGGTTAAGGCCGGGGCAGGTTCGCGCTCTGTTCCCAAGGATTTTTATATGACTCCGCTTGCCGCCCTTGCGCTCCCGCTCTGCCTGCTCCTTGGGCTGGCGCTTGGCTGGTTGCTGCGGGGGCGCATCCTGGCCGGCGGGATTGCAGAGGCGGCGGATCTGCGCCGCGCGCTCGACGAAGCCCGCGCCGCGCTCAGCCGGTCTGAAGTCGATCGCTCCGCGCTGGCCGCGGAACGGCAGGCGCGTACCGAGGCGTTCGAGGCGCAGATTCGCCAGCTTCAGGAAGCCAAGGAGCAGCTGTCGGCCCAATTTGCCGAGATCGGCGGCAAATTGCTGGAACAGGCCCAGCGCCAGTTCCTCGACCGTGCCGATCAGCGCTTTCACCAGGCGGGCGAGAAGAGCGAAGCGCAGCTGAAGGCGTTGCTGACGCCGGTCGAATCGACCCTCAAACGGTATGAGGAGGGTCTGCAGCGCGTCGAAAAGGATCGCGTCGACAGCTATGCGGGGCTGCGCGAGGCGGTCGATCAGGTGCGGGTCGGGCAGGGGCAGGTCCGCGACGAGGCCGCCAAGCTGGTCAATGCGCTGCGTTCAAGCCCTAAGGCACGCGGCCGCTGGGGCGAGCAGTCGCTGCGCAACGTGCTCGAACAGGCGGGGCTCTCGCCCTATGCCGATTTCGCGACCGAGGTTTCGGTGGATACCGAGGATGGCCGGCTGCGGCCCGACGTGATCGTCAACCTGCCGGGCGGCCGCAAGCTGATCATCGACGCGAAATGCTCGCTCAACGCCTATCTCGATGCCAGCGAGGAGGTCGACGAAAGCGTCCGCGCCACCTTGCTCAAGGCGCATGCCGGGTCGTTGCGCACCCATGCCAGTCAGCTGGGCCAGAAGAGCTATTGGGACCGCTTCGGCGAGGCGGCCGACTATGTGGTGATGTATATTCCCGGCGAGCATTTCCTGTCGGCCGCGATGGAGCAGGACCCGGAACTGTGGGATTGGGCGCACCAGCGCCGCGTGCTGATCGCAACCCCGATCAACCTCGTCGCGCTCGCCCGCACGGTGGCGAGCGTCTGGCGACAGGAGAAGATGGCGGAGGAGGCGCGCGCGATCGGCCGCCTCGGCAAGGAGATGTTCGAGCGGCTGTCGGTCGCGGCGACCCACCTCAAGCGCGTCGGCGGCGGCCTCAACAGCGCGGTCGAAAACTACAACAAGTTCGTCGCCAGCTTCGAAGGCCGGGTGCTGGTCACGGGCCGCAAGTTCAAGGAACTGAACGTCGAGACGGGGGACAAGGAGATCGAGGAGATCGCCGCCATCGAAACGCGGGCGAGCGAGCCGGTCGTCGAACTGCTCCCCGGCCTCGAAGATGGCGCGCAGGCGCTTCCGAACTAGCGCTATCCGGCCCTCCGGGTATTTGGAGGACCGGATATATCCCTGATACCGGACTGTCAGTGGGCGCTGTGCGGCGACGTCCCGGTCGTTTCAATCTCCGCCATCAACTGGGTCCGGTCCCGATCGGCGACAGCGAGCAGATGGGCTCGCACATCCGTGTCGCGGCCCGCAATCTCGGCGTCGATGGCCTTGCGGGCGGCCGAACAGGTGCCGGGACGATTACCGCGCAGCTCGAAATCGTCCGCGACGATACGGTTCGGCGCCGACGCGGCACCGGGACGCTCCATGCTCCGATGGACGGCGACCCGCGCGACCCAGTCGCAGCGTAGCACGCCCATCCGGGTCGGTGGTGTCATCCCGGCCTGTCGCACGCGAAGCGTTATCGCGGCGCGATAATCCACGTTCACCGGAACGGCGCCATGGTGGATCGTCGTGCGATGGATCGGTCCACCATCACCGGCCGCCGACATTGCCAGCAGCCCCAG
The DNA here is from genome assembly GCA_964549965.1 of uncultured Sphingomonas sp. Taxonomy (GTDB): domain Bacteria; phylum Pseudomonadota; class Alphaproteobacteria; order Sphingomonadales; family Sphingomonadaceae; genus Rhizorhabdus. The sequence continues at coordinate 3,985 of CAZJXG010000156.1, forward strand.
CAAGCTCATGATCATCTCGGTCTCCTGCATGCGCCGCATTGTTCGGGACGGTCGCTTACGGATTGGGCTATGGGTATGATGTTGCTGTATTTTTGCTGATGCGCGACGAATTTTCCGCCGGCCGGGGGGCGAAAGCCGTTGCCCGATCCGCCGATCATCCCCAACTCCGCTATCCGGAATGCCATATCATTTGGGAGCGTCTCATGGCCGATCTTTCCGCTTTTCCGATCACTGGCCGCTGGCCCGCTGCGCATCCGGACCGCATCCAGCTCTATGCGCTCAACACGCCCAATGGCGTGAAGGCGTCGATCATGCTGGAAGAGACCGGGCTGCCTTATGAGCCCCATCTGGTCGATATCACCGATAATCAGAGCCACACACCCGAATTCCTCTCGCTCAACCCGAACGGCAAGATTCCGGCGATCATCGATCCCGACGGCCCCGGCGGGCGGCCGATGGCACTGTTCGAGTCTGGCGCCATCCTGATCTATCTGTCCGACAAGACGGGCAGGTTCGTGCCGGCCGATCCGGCGCTCCGCTACGAAACGATCCAGTGGGTGTTCTTCCAGAATGCCGGGATCGGGCCGATGTTCGGGCAGGTCGGCTATTTCAACATATTCGCCGGCAGGGCGATCGAGGATAAACGCCCGCTCCAGCGCTATGTCGATGAGGCGAAGCGGCTCCTGGGGGTGCTCGATGCACGGCTCGATGGTCGGGCCTGGATCATGGGTGCGGACTATAGCATCGCCGATATCTCGACGCTGGGCTGGGTCCGCAACCTGATCACCTTCTACGAGGCGCGGGATCTGGTCGCCTTCGACGATCTTCGCCATGTACCGGCCTGGCTGGAGCGCGGCCTTGCCCGGCCGGCGGTGCAGCGCGGGCTGGAAATCCCGAGCCGGGAATAGCGGAGCCGCCCACGCGACATGCCCACTCAACATGAGCGTGCCGGCTTTTCAATATACTATGTTATGATGACGGCATCGATCGTCGGGTTGCCGCATTGGTGATCTGAAGCCGGTCCGCCCTATCTGCCGAATATGGCTTTCGCTGTGCGAGCCTCCGGTCCCTCTGGGGGACATCGATGTCGACCGCCGCTACATTCGTCGCCTGCCGGCCGGACAGCCTGGGCCTGGCGGTGATCGCCGCCTCGCGCGTGCCGCTCCTCCTGCTCGACAACCGCCTCGTGGTGATGATGGCCAGCCGGTCGTTCGTGGCGAGCTTCGGAGGCGATCCCTCGCAGATGACCGGGCGTCCGCTCGCCACGCTGGGTTCGGGGGAATGGGGCGGGGAGCGCCTGCAGCAACAGTTGGCGGACGTCATCGCGACGGGGGAGCCCCTCGCGGATCACGAGTTCGATCTCAGGCCGAAAGGCCGGCCGAACCGCCGGCTCAGCCTCGACGCCGAGGCGGTCGATGACGCGATGGACGGCCAGCGGCTCCTGCTGCTGTCGCTCACCGACCTGACCCCCATCCGTGCGCAGATGAAGGCCGAACAGGACCGGATCGACGAGCGGGACGTCCTGTTCCAGGAGCTGCAGCACCGTATCGCCAACAGCCTGCAGATCATTTCCAGCGTCTTGATGCAGAGCGCTCGCCGCACCGGATCGGAGGAGACGCGCGGGCAGCTGGAAGCGGCGCACCACCGCATCCTGTCGGTCGCCGCGGTACAGAATCATCTTGCCGCGACACGAACCGGCGATGTCCGGCTGCGGCCCTATCTGACGACCCTGTGCCGGGGCATCGCGGCGTCGATGATCCACGATCCGGCCCGCGTCGCGTTGGAGGTCATGGTGGATGACAGCGTCGCCGATGCCGACGACGCGATGAGCCTGGGTCTGATCGCGACAGAACTGGTGATCAACGCGCTGAAATATGCCTTTCCCGATCGCCGGACAGGCAGGATCACGCTGAGCTACGAATCGGGCTCCGGCGGATGGACGCTGCTCGTCGCCGACGACGGGGTCGGCATGCGTACCGATACGCCGATGGTTCCGGCCGGGCTTGGCACCACAATCGTCGATGCGCTCGCACGCAAGCTGAAGGCCAAGGTGCTTATCGGCTTCGGAGCACCCGGCATGCGGGTCTCGATCAATGGATGACGGCCCCATTCGGCGCAGCGCACCGCCGGGCTGGATGATGGCGCCTCCGCTGCATATGGATGTCCCGCCAATGGTGGTTGCGCCGGTGCCGCCGGCCGTTACCGGACCCGCCGAGCCGGTGGCCATAGCGTCCGTTGCGGCAGTGCCCGTGCGCAGTCGCGCCGTCGCTCATGTCTGGCCGGGCGAGGCCCCGATCACGAGCGGGCCGAAGATCAGGCGATGGGACGTCCCGCACTGGGACTGAACGGCGATCAGCCGGCCATGGCCCTGTCGCGCTCCAGCGCCGTTTCCAGATCGCTGGGATCGACCGTCACCGTTCGCGTCATACCGGTGCTGCGGATGATCAGAAGCGTGGCGACCCGCACATAGACCGTGCGGTGCAACGTCTCGATGATCTCCTCTTCGGTTTCCACCTCATAGCTACCCGCCGGCAACGGCCCATCGACACCCTTGAGCTCGAATGGCCGGCTGAAGCTCACCGATGAAGGGGTGGTCCGCAGCGCCATGGCGTCATTTCTTCATCAAATTCTCGAAGCCGCCCTTCAGCGACGGGGCGGATGCGTTGGGCTTGGGCGGCGCTTCCTTCTTCGGCTTCCGGATTTCCTTGCTGCTCTTGCGCTGGCTCT
>CAZJXG010000157.1:0-6649 GCA_964549965.1 uncultured Sphingomonas sp.
CCATCGACGAGATCGCGGGCTGGGGTGCCGCCGATGATGGGTGGAAGCGTGCCACCCTCGAAAAGCTGAAGCGCCGCGCGGTCAGGAAAGGTTGAGCACGGGCCGCCCGCGTTCGATCGTGGCGGTCTTCAGCGTGGAGATGGTGCCGCCGGGCGCGGTCACCTGGTCGACGCCCCGGAAGTGTGTCTGCCACACGTCCCGGCCGACCTCACAGACGGCATAGCCGCGCCTGTCGCTCGAATATTTCAGATCGGGATTATTGGCGCGGACCCGCTCGGCGGTTTCGGGCCTGACCCAGCCGTCGCCGCCTGAACTGATCGACGTCGTCACCAGTTCGACCGCCACCGCCTCGTCCCGGCGGCCGCGGCGCAGTTCGCCGGCGAAATTCTGATGCTCGTCGCCCGTCAGCACCACCGCGTTGCCGGGTCCCGCGAGGCTGTCGAGCATGCGCTGGCGTGCCACCTCATAGCCCGCCCAGCTATCGACATTGCGGACCTTCTCCGAACCATCGTCCAAGCGCCGTTCCAGCGACATCATCATGACCTGCTGGGCGATCAGGTTCCAGCGGCTGTCTTGCGCGCGAAGGCTTTTGCCGAGCCAGGCCTCCTGCGTGGCGCCGAGCATGGTCGCTTTCGGATCGTCGATGCCGGGGCACACCGGATCGAAGCCGCCCTTGCACGGCAGCGGGCTGCGATATTGGCGGGTGTCGAGGAAGTGCGCGCCGAGCAGATCGCCGATCATCATCCGGCGGTAGAGCTGCATCGCGCCGCCCGTCGGCATCGCGCTCTTCCGCAACGGCATATGCTCATAATAGGCCTGCATCGCCGCTGCCCGGCGTATCGCGAACAGCGCCGGGTTGGTCTGATAGGGGCTGACCTGGCCGGTCCAGTTGTCGACCACCTCATGATCGTCGAACGTGGTGAACCAGGCGGCGGCGCGATGGGCGGCCTGCAGATCGGGGTCCATCTTGTACTGGGCGTAGCGGCGCCGATAGTCGCCGATCGTCAGGCAGTCGGTCCCGACATGATCGCGGACAGAACGCTGCCAGGAGCCGTCCCGCGCATAGTCGACCTGCCGGGCGCGGTCCTCGTAGATATAGTCGCCATAATGCCAGACGAAGGCGACATCCTCGCGCGCCAGATGCGCGAAGGCGGTGAACAGGCCATCCTCATAATGCTGGCAGCCCGCCACACCGAAGCGAAGGGCGTCGAGCCTGGCGCCCGGCGCGGGCAGGGTGCGGGTACGGCCGAGCGGCGTCTTGTCTCGCCCCAGGATGAAGCGATACCAATAGGGGCGATCGGGCTGCAGGCCGGTCAGTTCGACATGGATCGCATGGCCGAGCTCGGGCCAGGCCCGCGCGGTGCCCTTCTGGGCGATCCGCCTCATCCCCTCATCCTCGAAGACATACCAGTCGACGTCGACCGGGCCGAACGGCATGCCGCCATGTTCGTCGAAGGGGTCGGGGCAGAGCCGGGTCCAGATCACGAAGCCGTCATGGCTCGGATCGCCGGAGGCAATGCCGAGCCGGAACGGGAAGGCCATCAACAGTTGCTGCGCGCGCAGGATCGCGGGGGCCGCGATCAGCCCGGCACCGGCGCCGGTAAGGAGTTGACGGCGGGAAAGCATCGGCTTCACCTGTACCGGAATGGTTGCAGCGTTATGACGCGGCGGGCTGCGTCACTTCAACCCCCAGCCGGCGCGCCATCGTGGGATTTCTGCGAAGGTGCCGATACACCGGAGCTACTCGCCCATCGGCCTGTATTCCCAACCCATCGGCTTGCTGCCGTCGGCGAGCGATATCTCCGCGCGCAGCAGCTTGCCGACCCGCCAATACCGGATGCGCTGCGGATAATCATGGGCTGGGTTCGCAAAGACGATTGCGGTCCGATCCGTGCTGACCAGAGAAAATCGTATCGGCGCGCCGCCATTGGGCGACGCCACGAAGCTGATCTTGCCGCTATCGTCGGTTTGGATGCGGGTCGCTTCCCAGCTTTCCAGCGTCTTGCCCTTGCCCGTCCGCGCGGCGCCGATCATCAAACCGCCGCGCGCCGGCGTCCAATATTCCTCAGCCCATGCATCTCCGTCAGACTGTATCCAGGCGCCTGCCATCCAGTCGGGTAGCGGCACATCCGCTGTGCCCGCCGCTCCCGTGCCTGTCAGCGACAGTATCGCGACTGCTGCGACCATTTCCTTATACATGAGTCGTCCCTCCTGCAGGCGGCAGAATGTCCCAGATCCGCCTCCAGGCCTAGAGTCAGGCTGGGCGGCGCAGAAAGGCCCAGCCCAGGGCGGGGAGCCGCAATATCTTCCGGTTCAGGGTGATGCCGGGGACGGAGAGGGGCTCGACCAGCGCGGTGGCATAGGTGGCAGGCAGCGGCCAGTCGCGCGGTTGGCGCGACATATTATAGAGGCATAATGTCACGTCGCCGCCCGCTGCTCGGGTGAAGGCGAGGATATCGTCACCGGCATCGACGAAATTGATGTCGCCGCATCGGAGCGCCTTGCTGCCGCGTCGCCAGGCCAGCGCCTTGCGATAGAAATGGAGGATCGAGCGCGGGTCGGCTTCCTGCACGTCCACGGCATTCGCCTTGTGCACGGCCGGGATCGGCAGCCAAGGCTTGGCGGCGGAAAATCCTGCCTGCTCCTCCTGCCTGCTCCACGGCATCGGCGTGCGGCAGCCGTCGCGGCCCTTGAAGCTCGGCCAGAACCGGATGCCATAGGGATCGCGCAGATCCTCATAGGCGATGTCGGCTTCCGGCAGCGCCAGTTCCTCACCCTGATAGAGGCAGATCGTGCCGCGCAGCGCCACCATGATGGCGATCGCAAGCCGGGCGATGCGGTTCGGATCGTCGCCAGGCTGCGCGAAGCGGCTGACATGGCGCATCACATCATGGTTCGACAGCGCCCAGCAGACCCAGCCATCCTGCGCCGCCTGGAGGAATTTGGTGATCGTGGTGCGGAAGATGTCGGGGGAGAATTCGGTGCCGAATAGATCGAACGTATAGCAGAAATGAAGCGTGTCGCCGCCCGATGTATAGATGCCGACTGTCTGCGGCCCGCGGTCCCCATCGCCGACTTCGCCGACGGCCACCGTACCGGGATATTCCTCCAGCAGCGCGCGCACCCGCTTCAGAAAGCCGACATTCTCGGGCTGGGTCTTGTCATGGATATGCTCCTGAAATCCATAGGGATTGGTTTCGGGAATATCGTGACCCGTCATGCGCTTGGCCGGCGGATTGTCGCGCAGCCTGGCGTCATGGAAATAATGATTGCAGGCATCGAGCCGGAAGCCATCGACGCCACGGTCGAGCCAGAAGCGCATCGCGGCGATCAGTTCGTCGCGTATCTCGGCCGAGTGGAAATTGAGATCGGGCTGCGAGGTCAGGAAGCTGTGCATATAATATTGCATCCGCGTCCCGTCCCACTCCCAGGCGGGTCCGCCGAAGATCGACAGCCAGTTGTTGGGCGCGGTGCCGTCCGGCTTCGGGTCGGCCCAGACATACCAGTCCGCCTTGGGGTTGTCGCGGCTCGAGCGGCTTTCGCGGAACCAGTCATGCTGATCCGATGTATGGCTGATCACCTGATCGATGATGATGCGCAAGCCCAGAGCATGGGCGCGGGCGAGCATCGCGTCGAAATCGGCCAACGTGCCGAACATCGGATCGACATCGCGATAGTCGGAGACGTCATAGCCCATGTCGGCCATCGGTGATTTGAAGAAAGGCGACACCCAGATCGCGTCGACGCCCAGGGACGCGATATGGTCGAGGCGCGCGGTCAGGCCCTTCAGGTCGCCGATGCCGTCGCCATCGCTATCCTGGAAGGAGCGGGGATAGACCTGATAGATGACAGCGCCACGCCACCAGTCAGGATCGCCTGTTTCCGCCATTATGGACCTTCTTTCTCAATCAGATAGCCGACTGAGCGTGGATCAATTGCGAAATTGGTATCGTCACTGTCCAGCCTTGTCCACAGATGGCCGGCCTGGGCGGGAAGGGCAAGCGGCAGCGTTTCGGTTGTGCGGTTGAAGGCGACCGCGACCCGCTCGGGCTGCTCGGGCAGATGGAGCAGCATCACCAGGGCGCCGGTCCTGGGATCGTGCCAGTCCTCGCCTTCGAACGCGCGTCCGTCGAACGTCATCCAGTCGACGTCGCTGCTGCCGAGCAGCACCGGATCGGACAGCGCCGGGCAGGCGGCGCGCGCCGCGGCGAGGCGCGCGACATAGTTCTCCAGCTCGACATCGCGGCCCTGCCAGTCGAGCCAGCTGATCTCATTGTCCTGTGCATAGGCATTGTTGTTGCCTTGCTGGGTTCGGCCGAACTCGTCGCCCGCGGTCAGCAGGATCGTGCCCCGGGAAGCGAACAGGGTGGCGAGCAATGCCCTGATGTCGCGGTGGCGCGCGGCGAGCATGGCCTCGTCGCCGGTCGGCCCCTCTACGCCGTTGTTCCAGCTGTAATTGTCGTTGTGCCCATCGCGGTTCGCCTCGCCATTGGCTTCATTATGCTTGGCGGCATAGGCGGTGATGTCGGCGAGGCTGAAACCGTCATGCGCGGCGACGAAGTTGACGCTGCGGCTATGGGTTCGGCCATGCTGCCCGAAAATGTCGGACGAACCGGACAGGCGGGTGGCGAGGTCTCCCACGCTGTGCGGGTCGCCCCGCCAGAAGCGGCGGACATCGTCGCGATAGCGATCATTCCATTCGAGAAAGGGTTCGGAGAAATTGCCGAGCTGATAGCCGCCGGGGCCGATGTCCCAGGGTTCGGCGATCAGGATGCGATCGGACAGCAGGGGATCACGGCGCATCTCGCGGAACAGCGTCGCATTGGGCTCGAAACCGTCGCGGCCACGGCCGAGGATCGGCGCGAGATCGAAGCGGAAGCCGTCAATGCCCGCCTGGGCGACGAAATGGCGCATGGTGTCGAGGATCAGCCGGCGGGTGGCGGGGTGATCGCAGTCGAGCGTGTTGCCGCAGCCGCTGTCATTGGCGAGGGTGCCGGGCTCGTCGCGGATCGTCTTGAAATAGGCATGGTTGTCGATTCCCCGCAGCGACAGGGTCGGCCCCAGCGCGTCGCTTTCGCCGCTATGATTGAAGACGACGTCGAGCAGCATGGCGATCCCCGCGGCGTGCAGGTCATCGACGGTCCGGCGCAGCTCCGCCAGGCCGCCGGGGGCGAGGCGCGGGTCGAGCGCCATGAAGCCTACCGGATTATAGCCCCAGCTATTGGCGAGGCCGAGCGGGCCGAGATGGCGTTCGTCGATCCACGCCGCGATTGGCATCAGCTCGACCGCGCCGACCCCGATCCGTTTCAGATGGTCGATGATCTCGGGCCGGGCCAGCGCGGCGATCGTTCCGCGTTCGGCTTCCGGAATGGCGGGATGCAATCGGGTGAAGCCCCGGACATTGACCTCATAAACAAGGCCTCCGGGTACGAAGATCGGCGGTCGCGGCGCAACGGGCGGGGGCAGGGCGCTGACGATCGCCTTGGGCATCAGCGGGGCCGTATCGATCCCCTCCTCGCGCCGCGCGGCGAGGCGGGCGTCATAGGCATAGGGCCGGTCGATGGCGACGGCATAGGGGTCGGCGAGCAGCTTGTTCGGATCGAACCAGTTGCCGGTCGCCGGATCATAGGGGCCATCGGTGCGAAAACCGTAGCGCGTGCCCTCGCCGAGGCCGGGGACGGTGGCCTGGAAGATGTCGGCGGGGCCGCGATCCAGCGCGATACGGCGGGTTTCCCGGTCCGCATCGTCGAATATCGAAACCCAGGCGGCATCGGCCGTCTCTGACCACAGCGCGAAATGAACGCCGTTTGCGGTTGGCGTGGCGCCGAAACGGGGCGGTGGGCTGGCCATCAGGTGATGACGTCCGGCGCGGTGCGGCCGCTATGGCGGGTGATGCCGGCAATCGTCTCGACCGCTGCGATCAGGTCGGCGCTGGCATCGCCGGTTTCCTGGCCGAGATTGCCGTCGGCGGGTTCGTAGCGCTCGATATAGACGCGGATCGTGGCGCCTGAGGTTCCCGTGCCCGACAGGCGGAAGACGATGCGCGAGCCGCCGTCGAACAGGATGCGGATGCCCTGCTGGCGGCTTTCCGAACCGTCGATCGGATCGAGATAGGCGAAGTCGTCGGCTTCCGCGATGCGCAGCTGTCCGACGCGGGTCCCGGGCAGCGCGCCGAGCTTGCCGCGCAGCTCGGCCATCAGCGCGTCGGCGGCGGCGCTGTCGACAGCTTCATAATCATGGCGGGCATAATAGTTGCGCCCGAACCGCGCCCAATGCGCCTCGGCAATGGCGCGGACGCTCTCGCGCCGAACCGCCAGGATGTTGAGCCACAGCAGCACCGCCCATAGCCCGTCCTTCTCGCGGACATGGTCCGATCCGGTGCCCGCGCTTTCCTCGCCGCAGATCGTCGCCTTGCCGGCATCGAGCAGGTTGCCGAAGAACTTCCATCCCGTCGGCGTCTCGAACAGCGGCAGGCCCAGCCCCTCGGCCACCTTGTCGGCCGCTCCGCTGGTCGGCATCGAGCGGGCGATGCCGGCAAGGCCGCGCGCGTAGCCGGGGGCGAGATGCGCATTGGCGGCGAGCATCGCCAGCGAGTCCGACGGGGTGATGAAGATGCCCTTGCCGATGATCAGGTTGCGATCGCCGTCGC
>CAZJXG010000158.1:0-6631 GCA_964549965.1 uncultured Sphingomonas sp.
CGACATAATCGTCGATCGAGCTGGCCCAGAAGCTGCCGTAGAAGCCCGAGCTGTGAGTGATGGTGGCGCTCGCCTGCGCGGCGAGGTGCTTGCCGGACTGCGAGATGCCGCGGAAGCGATAGTCGCTGACGAGGGCGGCGCTGCCGGTCAGCGTGAAATCGCTGCTGTCGTCCTGCGCGAGGGCAGGCGTGGCGGTGGCGAGCAGCGCAATGGCCGAGAGACCGATCAAGGAAGCGCGCATTGGTAATCCCCTTTTAAATAGCTCCGATCCGTTCTCCTGCCTCACCCGCGCCGTGCTTCTTTCCTCCCGTATCCGGGTTGAGCCGACTGCAGTGCGAGTGGCCCGTTTGTGCGCCACGATCTTGCATCGCACAATGCAATCGCATCAATTCCTTGCTGGTTTACGACAAACTGTTGCTGGACAGTCACACTTAAAAACGCACGTAAATCCGCCATTTTTTCCGCATCGTTCCGGCACCGGCGTTGACTGATTATTAAGCAGTTTCGGTTATGATCTGCCTGTTCTGTGGGCGCTGCGTCGAAAGGCCATATCATGTTCGAAGCCAGGATTTCGCGGGATGGGGCGGCGCCGGTCGCGGTTCCCGAAGCGCTCGAACCGGTGCAGGCGATGCTGAGCCGGCTGGCCGGCCTCGCAGGGGCGGCAAGCGCGCCGAAGGCCGGTTTGATGCCGGGTCTGGCCGCCCGCTACGCGGCGGCGAGCCCGGTTGCGCGGCGCCGTTTCGATGCGGTCCTGCATGATGCCGAGACGATCGGGACCACCGGCCTGCGGCTGATCGCCGGCCGTAGCGGCACGGCCGACCCCGCGACGATGGCTGCCGCCCGTTTTTTAGGCAATTCGCTCGACACGGCGTTGCGCCGGCTCGACGACATTCTTCCCGCCGCAACGGCCTGACTTAGGCGCGGCTGCCGCGCGGCAGGGTCGATATTTCTGCTTCATGACGATCAGCGACGCGCGGATTCGAATCGTGCGAGGCCCCTGGACAGGTCGGCGATGAGGTCGTCGGGGTCCTCTATGCCGATATGGAAGCGGATCGCCGGCCCCTCCGCCTGCCATGTGGTGGCGGTGCGCAGGCCCGCCGGATCGACCGGCAGGGCGAGGCTTTCATAGCCGCCCCAGGAAAAGCCGATGCCGAACAGATCGAGCCCGTCGATCAGCGCGGTGCGGGCCGCATCGTCGCCGCCGTTCATGACGATGGCGAACAGGCCCGAGGCGCCCGAAAAGTCGCGCTTCCACAGATCATGGCCGGGGCAACCGGGCAGCGCCGGATGCAGCACGCGGGCGACCTGCGGCTGTTCGGCCAGCCACCGCGCCACGGCGAGGCCGCCTTCCTCATGCTGGCGCAGGCGCAACCCCAGGGTGCGCAGGCCGCGTGCGGCGAGATAGGCATCGTCGGGGCTGACGCACTGGCCCAGCGCCATCGCGGTGCGGCGCAGGGCGGCATAGTGGCCGGGCGTCGCGGTGACGGAGCCCATCATCACGTCCGAATGGCCGACGATATATTTGGTGCAGGCGAGGATCGAGATGTCGACGCCATGCGACAGCGCCGGGAAGAGCAGCGGCGTTGCCCAGGTGTTGTCGATCGCGGTCGTCACCCCCCGCGCCTTCGCCGCGGCGCAGATCGCGGGCACGTCCTGCACCTCGAAGGTGAGGCTGCCGGGGCTTTCGAGGAAGATGAGCCGGGTCTTCTCGCCGATCATCGCGGCGATGTCGCCGCCGATCATCGGATCATAATAGCGCGTCGTCACCCCGAAGCGGCGGAGCATCCCGTCGCAGATCGCCCGGGTCGGTTCATAGGCGCTGTCGACCATCAGCAGCTCGTCGCCCGGCGAGAGCAGCGAGAGCAGTACCGCGCTGATCGCGGCGACGCCGGACGGGAAGAGCAGGGTGCCCTCCGCACCTGGCTCCAGCCCGGTCAGCGCGTCGGCGAGCGACCACTGGGTGGGCGTGCCGCGGCGGCCGTAAAAAAGGCCATCGTCCGGCTTGCGTCCGGCCGCGCGCAACTCGGCCACGCTGTCGTACAGGATGGTCGAAGCGCGCCAGACCGGGGGATTGACGATCCCCCGGCCGGCGACAGGTTCGTGGCGGCCGGCCGTGACCAGCCGGGTTCCGGGTTTCAGGCGTTTGCCGTCGTCGTCTCGCATGCGGGACCGATCGCCTTTTCGGTGTCGGGGAGCAAGCCCCACTCGCTCCACGAGCCGTCATAGAGCGACACATCCTCGCGGCCGAGCAGCGCCGCCCCGAACAGCACGACCGCCGCCGTAACGCCGGAGCCGCAGGTCGTGACCAGCGGCTTGGCCGGATCGACCCCGGCCGCGTCGAATGCCGCCCGGATCTCGTCCTTCGCCCTGAAGGTGCCGTCGGCATTGAGCAGCCGGTCGAACGGCAAATTCTTCGAGCCCGGGATATGGCCCGATGCCAGCCCGCGCGGATCGCCTTCCTCACCGGTGAAGCGCTTTGCCGAGCGGGCGTCGACCACCTCCTCCGCGCCGCTCGCGACATTGGCCTGCATCTGGGCGAGATCGCGCACCGCGCCCGGATCGCGCCAGACGGTGAAATGGCGATGGCGCAGCGCGACCTTGCCGCTTTCGAGCGGGCGGCCCTCGGCGACCCATTTCTGCAGGCCGCCATCGAGGATCGCGACCTGATTGACCCCGAACAGGCGGAACATGAACCAGGCCCGCGCCGCCGTGCGATGCGGGCTGTTGTCGTAGAGCACGATGCGGCTGCCGTCGCCGAGGCCCAGCGACTGCATGCGGCTCGCGAATTTCTCGGCGCTGGGCAGCATGCCGGGCAGGCTCGACGCCTCATCCTTCAGATTGGCGAGATCGAGATAGACGGCGCCGGGGATATGGCCCGCCTCATAATCGGCCTGGGCATCGCGCGCGGGATCGAGCGCGAAATAGGTCGCGTCGACGACGCGGAGATCATTGGCCCCGAGATCGTTCGCGAGCCATTCGGTCGAAACCAGCAATTCCATCATATCCTCCTTCAACGGGCACATATCGTCATCGCATATCTGCGCTGACGAATCGATTACCTGGGGAGGTGGTTGTTAATTATGCTGGAACGACCAGTATTGCAAGTATATTGCGAAAAAATCTTTTCATTCGCAATTTTTATACAACAATGGCGTCGGGCAACATGCTCGGCTAAGGGGCGGCCATGTCCCAGCCCACGCTTCACCTCGGCAAGACCAGCGCGCTGCCTGCATCCCCCGAACAGGCCGTGCTCGATTATGTTCCCAATCCGCGGCCCGGCAGCCTCTATCTGGTGCGCTTCGCGGCGCCCGAGTTCACCTCGCTCTGCCCGGTGACGGGCCAGCCCGATTTCGCGCATCTGGTGATCGATTATGCGCCCGGCGAGACGATCGTCGAATCCAAATCGCTCAAGCTGTTCCTGGGCGCCTTCCGCAACCATGCCGCCTTCCACGAGGATTGCACCGTCGGCATCGGCGAGCGGCTGTTCGCCGAGATGCAGCCCCGCTGGCTGCGCATCGGCGGCTATTGGTATCCGCGCGGCGGCATTCCGATCGACGTGTTCTGGCAATCGGGCACCCCGCCCGAGGGGCTGTGGGTGCCCGACCAGGGCGTGGCAGGCTATCGCGGGCGGGGCTGACATCGATTCCCCCTCCCTGCCCAGGGAGGGGCTTATTTTTATCTGGCCCGGATAAACGCCCGCACGTCGGCGCTCAGCTTCCGCAGATCCTCCGGCCGGACATACATCATGTGGCCGGCGTCATAATAATGATACTGGATGCGCGCCGGATCGAAGCCGGTGCGGCTCATCGCATATTCGGCGCCGAAGAAGGGCGTCGCGAAATCATACCAGCCCTGGCCGACGAACACCTTCAGCCCGCTATTCTCGCGCAGCGCCTTGCCGAGATAGGGCGCGACATTGACATAGACCTCGCCGTCGCGGCCGCGCTGGTCGGCGAGCTTCCAGTCCCACGGGCCGACCCCGCCGATCGTGACATATTGGCGATCGATCCTGAGCTTCAGATCGTCGCGCAGATAGCTGTTGATCGCGGCGGTATAGGCGGCGTCGATGCCGTAGAAGCTGGGGTCATTGTCGGGCTCCTCGCCCGCCCGGTCATGGTCGACGCCGGTGTAGCGGGTGTCGAGCCGGCCGATCGTCAGCCCGCGATCGCGCAGCAGCTCCTTGTAGAAGCGGCCCGGCGAGACGCGCAGATCGGCATGGTCGACGAACGGCTCCGACAGGCCGGTCAGCCGCGCCAGCTCGGCACGGACCGTGGCGCGCTCCTGCGCCCCCAGCGCATTGCCCTTGAGCAGCGCCGCCGCATAGGGGCCGATCGCGAAGGCCCGCGCCTGCGCCGCGATCTCGGCGGCGGTGGCGGGCGGGTTGGCGATCTTGCGATGATACCAGGCGGTCGTCGCCATCGACGGCAGGTTGAGGATATAGGGCATCTCATTGCCCTGAGTCTCGGCGCTGGCGGCGAAATCGAGGATCGTCGAGATCAGGATGATCCCGTTGATCGCCACGTCGTTATACTGCCCCTCCAGCTCGTTGATCAGCGCGACCGAGCGGGTCGTGCCATAGCTCTCGCCGCCGATATATTTGGGCGAGGCCCAGCGGCCATTCTCGCTCAGCCACAGGCGGATGAACTCGGCGATCGACTTCGCGTCGGCGGTGACGCCCCAATAATCCTTGGGGTCCTTCGCGCCGATCGCATGGGCGAAGCCGGTGCCGACCGGATCGATGAAGACGATGTCGGTGACGTCGAGCAGGCTCTCCGGATTGTCGACGATCGGATAGGGCGGCGCGCCATCATCCTTCGCGTCGGGCAGCACGACGCGCTTCGGCCCGAAGGCGCCCATGTGCAGCCACAGCGAACCCGAGCCGGGGCCGCCATTATAGAGGAAGGTGATCGGCCGATCCTTCCCCCCGCCATCCTTCACATAGGATGTGGCGAAGATCGCGGCGAGCGGCTTGCCGTCCTTGTCCTTCAGATAGGTCTCGCCGGTGGTCGCGGTATAGGCGATCGACTGGCCGCCGAAGACGCCCTTGTGCTTCGTCACCGAGACGATCGGCGGCGGCACCGGGGCCTGGGCGGCATCGTCCTTCTTCTCGTCGGCATGGGCGGCAATGGGTGACAGGGCCAGCGCGGCGGCGGCCAGGCAGGTGGTGAAGCGCATGATGACATCCCTCTTGATGGGGAAGGCGTAGCGCAACTGCTGACAGGAGTGAAAGGGCTCAAAAATCTCCCCTCTCTTCAAGGGAGGGGAAGGGGGTGGGTGACGCAGCTCAGGGGGTCGTTCCCCTCGGCGAATTTGCGCGAGACTGCGGATGAAGCTCGCTACGCTCGCACCCACCCCTTCCCCCTCCCGCAAGCGGGAGGGGCTTATTTCTCACCCCAGTTTGATCTCGCGCAGCCGCTCGAGAAGATAGTCGTTCGCCGTGATCGGCTCCGGAAATGCATCCGGGCGGTCGGCGGTGATCGTCTGCGGCAGGGTGCGGATCAGATAGTCGGGCCGGAAGTGGAGGAAGAACGGCATCGAATAGCGGGCGAAGCCGCGCCGTTCGGGGGGCGGGTTCATCACCCGGTGGCTGGTCGAGGGCAGGCGCCGGTTGGTCTGCCGCTGGAGCATGTCGCCGATATTCACCACCAGCTCGCCCGGCTCGATCTCCACGGCGAGCCAGCGGCCGTCGCGGTCGAGCAGCTGGAGGCCGCCTTCCTCGGCGCCGAGCAGCAGGGTGATCGCGTTGATATCCTCATGCGCGCCGGCGCGGATGCCGGGCGCGTCGGGGCCGATCGGCGGATAATGGAGCAGGCGCAGGATCGAATTGCCGTCGGCGATCGCATCGTCGAAATGATCGGGCGCGAGCCCCAGATAGCGCGCGATCGCCGAGAGGATGCGTTGCCCGGCGGTCTCGAACGCGGCGAACAGCGCGATACAGGTCGAGCGGAAATCCGCGATCTCGCTTGGCCAGAGATTGGCGGGCATGTGGGCGGCGTAGCGGTGCCCGGCCGGCAGCTCGCGCCCGACATGCCAGAATTCCTTGAGGTCGGCGATCGTCTCGCCCTTCGCGGTCTCGACCCGGAACGGGGTATAGCCGCGCTGCCCCATCCCGCCCGCGACGCAATAGGCGCGCTTCACATCGTCCGGCAGCGCGAAGAAGGCCTTCGCGCTCTCCTCCGCGCGGGCGATCAGATCGGCGGGGATGCCGTGATCGGCGACGACGGCGAAGCCGAAGCGCTCGAAGGACTGGCCGATCGCCTGGGCGAAGCCGTCGGGATCGGTGTGGGGTGTCGCCAGCGAGACGCTGGGAACATGCTGCATGTCGGCAATGGCGGTCATGGCAGCGAATATAGCGCCGGCTAACAGGCCCGTCATCCTTCCCACTTCGTCATTCCCGCGTCCGCGGGAATGACGATGATGGGTGTTTCCCAGCCGAATCATCCACAGCTTTCTGCGCCGGGGGCTTGCCCCGCAGCCCCCCCATCCGCCAGAAACCCGCGCGTGACCGCACGAATCGACATCGGCACCAGCGGCCCGGGCCAATCGGTCCATTTCGACATCGAGGAGCTGCTCGCCACCCGTCTGCTCGTCCAGGGCAATTCGGGATCGGGGAAGTCGCATCTGCTGCGCC
>CAZJXG010000159.1:0-6580 GCA_964549965.1 uncultured Sphingomonas sp.
CGCGGCGGCGAAAGCGATATCGTCGACGATGACGGGGTAGCGGAAATGCTGCAGCTGGTTCCCCAGACCGAGGTTTTCAATGTCGCTGGCGCCGGCCATATGGTTGCCGGCGACAAAAACGATCCGTTCAGCTCCGGCGTGATCGACTTTCTGGGACGACATTTGCCGATCCGGTGATGCCGCTTTGCGGTACTACGGGTGTAATCGTCGCTCCACCGTATCAACTCGTCCATGGAATGGTGAAGCGGCAATGCTGCGCCGCAATAAGATCGCCAGCTCCACAAGTTGGCTCAAATGTATGAGCGTCAGGCCACGAAGGCAGGGCGAGCATTGATGATGGCTTTTCAGCCTGCTGGCGACGGTCGCTGTCTAAAGGCCGCATGGCTCACGGGATGTAAACAATAGTGACCTTAGAACGATTCCCGCTGAGCAGATGACTCTCGGCGCCTGACTGTGCTATACTGGTCATTGATCGATGGCAGTGGGGCTCGATTCGGTTTCGGGGTATGCGTATGATGCGTAATGTGAAGGCGGCCTTTGGAGCCGCGGTCATGCTGACCGGGATGGCGGTTTCCGCGCCGGCGGCGGTTATCGTCAATTCCAGCAATGTGGGCTACAGCTTCTCGGTCGATTATGTCGGCCAGGTGGGCGGCAACACAGCGCCACAGGTATCGGCACTGGGCACATTTACCTTCAACGGCGTGACCAATAACGGTCAGACCTATAATTTCGGTTATTCGTTCCTGAATGATTCGACGACGACGGCGCGGCTCAGCGGCTTCGCATTCAATACCAATCCGAATCCGACCGGCGCCCAAGTGACCGGTGAATTCAATAACAGCTATATCGGCGGCAATTATCCCGAGGGCTATGGCTCGGTGGATGTCTGCTTCACCGATGGCGGCGGTTCCTGCGCGGGCGGCGGCAGCGGTGGCTTCTACCAGGGCAACACCGGCAGCGGGACCTTTGCGCTATCCTTTGCGCAAGTGATGGAATCGGTGTCTTTCGACAGCTTCGTGACCCGCTTCCAGTCGATCAGCGGCGTCAGCGGGGGGACGTCTGGTATCGGCCTCGGATCGGTCGTCCAGGGGGAAAGCCCCATCACCGCCCCCGAACCGGGCAGCTGGCTGATGATGCTTGGCGGTTTCGGCCTGATTGGCGGCATCATGCGTCGCAGACAGTGGCGGGTTGGGCTTCGCCATGGGGCAGGGCGGGCAAGCTTCGCGCCGTCGCGGTAAACAATCGTAAATCTTCCCGAGGCTATGACGAGGGTGGGATGATTTCATTCCGCCGTGCGGTATATCGGACGTATTATTCTGATTCTGTTACGTGGCGTAAACGATGCGGGGGCATGTCATGGGCCGTTTTTGGGGTTGGATGGCGGCGACCTTGTTCGCGGCTTTCTCCGTGCCGACGGTGGCACAGGCTGCTTATTTTCCTTCCGGGTGGAATGACGACGTGACCGTCGACAAGGATGATGTCGGCATGAACTTCGTCGTCGATTTTTCCGGCAAAGCGAATGACAATTACACAAGTAATCTCAGCGCGCTGGGCAGCTTCACCTATACGGGTCTGTCGAACAATGGCCTGACCTA
Organism: uncultured Sphingomonas sp.; assembly: GCA_964549965.1. Lineage (GTDB taxonomy): Bacteria > Pseudomonadota > Alphaproteobacteria > Sphingomonadales > Sphingomonadaceae > Rhizorhabdus. The sequence continues at coordinate 1,596 of CAZJXG010000159.1, forward strand.
TAATTTCAACTACACGCTGACCAACGACTCCAACTATGATTCGCGGATCAGGGCGTTCGGCTTCGACACCGGGCCGAGTAATCCGGCATCGGTGGTCGGCAATAGCGGCTTCACCTACGAATATCAGAATGTCGGCTTCATCGAGAGCGTGGGCACGATGGACGTCTGCCTGGCGGCCGGTTCGGGCTGTACGCAGCATTCCAGCGGCGGCATCAATGACGGAGCGTCGATGAACGGCAGCTTCTCGCTGACTTTCGCGAATGTGATGGAAAGCGTCGACTTCGATCATTTCGCGCTCAAGTTCATCAGCGTCAATCCAACGGTGAACGGTCAGGATTGGGGTGCCGGCCTTGGCAGGATCACCTCGATCACCCCTGGCGGAGGATCGGAACCGATCACCGCGCCGGAGCCGGGGACCTGGATGATGATGCTCCTCGGCTTCGGTCTGGTTGGCTCGGCGATGCGCCGCCGCGGCAGTATCGCTCTCTATCCGCAGGTTGCGTGATCTTCGGAGCCTGACTCTTCCGGCCTGAGCGGTTCGGCGTTATGCCCGGAGGCATGACGCTGACTCCGCTTTTCCTCCTCGTCGCCTCCAACCTGTTCATGACGGCGGCCTGGTACGGCCATCTGAAGTTCACCGACACGCGCCTGTGGATCGTGATCCTTGCCTCCTGGGGTATCGCGCTCGTCGAATATTGCTTCGCGGTGCCCGCCAACCGGATCGGCTATCTCCATGGCTGGAGCGCCGGCCAGCTCAAGATCGCCCAGGAGATCATCACCCTGCTGGTGTTCGCCGGCTTCGCGGTGCTGGTGCTGGGCGAGCAGATGGGCTGGCGGCATCTCGGTGCCTTTGCCTGCATGGTGGGCGCTGCCTGCTTCATGTTTCTGGGGCGAACCTGATCCCGATTGCGTTCGCGCCGGGCCATCCCCATATCCGCCCCCGCAAAGCATTTCAGGACGGATATGAGCGAACTTCCCAAATGGCATGGCACCACGATCCTGTCGGTGCGCAAGAGCGGCAAGGTGGTCGTGATCGGCGACGGCCAGGTCTCGATGGGCAACACGGTGATGAAGCCCAACGCCCGCAAGGTCCGCAAGCTCGGCGACGGATCGGTGATCGGCGGCTTCGCCGGCGCGACCGCCGATGCCTTCACGCTGTTCGACCGGCTCGAGCGCAAGCTGGAGCAATTTGGCGGCCAGCTTCTGCGGGCCGCCGTCGAGCTCGCCAAGGATTGGCGGACCGATAAATATCTCCGTAATCTCGAAGCGATGATGATCGTGGCGGACAAGGATGTCACCCTGATCCTCACCGGCAATGGCGACGTTCTGGAACCGGTGGGCGGCGTCGCGGCGATCGGATCCGGCGGCAATTTCGCGCTGGCGGCGGCACGCGCGCTGGTCGACTATGAGGGCGATGCCGAGACGATCAGCCGAAAGGCGATGGCGATCGCCGCAGAACTGTGCGTCTTCACCAATGACAGCCTGACGATCGAAGCGCTCGACAGCGCCGATTGAATCGTCCGATTCGCTTCGAACCGAAAGCAAGACATCCCATGAACGACAATCTGACTCCCAAGGCGATCGTCGCCGCGCTCGACGCGCATATCGTCGGCCAGGCCGATGCCAAGCGCGCCGTCGCGGTCGCGCTGCGTAATCGCTGGCGCCGCCAGCGTCTGCCGGAGAGCCTCCGCGACGAGGTGACGCCCAAGAATATCCTGATGATCGGGCCAACCGGCTGCGGCAAGACCGAGATCAGCCGGCGGCTGGCCAAGCTGGCGGACGCTCCGTTCGTCAAGGTCGAGGCGACGAAGTTCACCGAGGTCGGTTATGTCGGCCGCGATGTCGAGCAGATCGCTCGCGATCTGGTCGAGGAAGCGGTGCGGCTCGAGAAGGAACGCCGCCGCGCTGCCGTCAAGGACAAGGCCGAGGAGGCGGCGATGGGGCGCCTGCTCGACGCGCTGGTCGGCAAGGATGCGAGCGAGGCGACACGGCTGAGCTTCAGGCAGCGCTTCGAGGAGCATCAACTCGACGACAAGGAAATCGAGATCGAGGTCGAGGATTCGGGCGGCATGCCGTTCGAGTTGCCCGGCATGGGCGGCAATGTCGGCATGATCAACCTGACCGAGATGATGGGCAAGGCGATGGGCCCACGCGCCAAACGCCGCAAGATGACGGTCCGAGCGGCGTGGACCAAGCTGGTCGACGAGGAGGCCGACAAGCGGCTCGACCAGGACGAGGTCAGCCGGGTGGCGCTGCAGGACGCCGAGCAGAACGGGATCGTCTTCCTCGACGAGATCGACAAGATCGCGGTCTCCGACGTGCGTGGGGGATCGGTGAGCCGCGAAGGCGTCCAGCGCGACCTGTTGCCGCTGATCGAGGGCACCACCGTCGCGACCAAATATGGACCGCTCAAGACCGACCATATCCTGTTCATCGCCAGCGGCGCCTTCCATGTCGCCAAGCCTTCGGACCTTCTGCCGGAGCTGCAGGGGCGCCTGCCGATCCGGGTCGAGCTCAAGGCGCTGACCGAGGCCGATTTCGTGCGCATCCTCTCCGACACGCGGGCGAGCCTGACCGAGCAATATCGTGCGCTGATCGGTACGGAAGGCGTGGATGTCGAGTTCACCGAGGATGGCATCGCCGCCATCGCGCGGATCGCCGCCGAGGTGAACGGCCAGATCGAGAATATCGGCGCGCGGCGGCTGTCGACGGTGATGGAGAAGCTGCTCGAGGAGGTGAGCTTCAATGCGGAGGATCGCAAGGGCAGCAATGTCAAGGTCGATGCGGCCTATGTCGATGCGCAGCTCAGCGAGGTGGCCCGCAACACCGACCTGTCGAAATATATATTGTAGACGCGACCGAACCGCAGCCGGGAGGGCCTGAAGCGATGGCGATCACGATGTACGGCATCAAGAATTGCGACACGATCAAGAAGGCCCGCGACTGGCTGGCCGATCACAAGCGCGACTATGTCTTTCACGATTACAAGGCTTCGGGGATCGATCGCACGACGCTGCAGGGCTGGGTCGACAGGCTCGGCTGGGAGGTGCTGCTCAACCGCGCGGGTACGACGTTCCGCAAGCTCCCTGACGCCGACCGCGCGGACATCGATGCAGCGAAGGCCATCGCGCTGATGGAGGCGCAGCCTTCGATGATCAAGCGGCCGGTGCTCGATGTCGACGGCGACCTGCTGGTCGGATTCAAGCCGGATATCTATCAGGCGAAGCTGGGCTGATCATCAGCTGACCGGCTGTACCTGGCGGTCGACCGTGGTGCGGTTCCGCCCGGCTTCCTTGGAAGCATAGAGTGCCCGGTCGGCGCGCTTGATGATGTCCGCAAGGATATGGTCGCCATGGCCCATGCCGGCGACGCCGAAGCTTGCCGTCAGCCTGAGCGGAAGGTCTCCGATCCGTTCCGACATGATCCGGTTGCGCAATGTTTCCACCCGGCGCAGCGCCGTTTCGGTATCGGTACCGGGGAAGAAGAGGATGAATTCCTCGCCGCCGAAGCGGCCATAATGATCGGGTCCGTCAAGCTGTTCGGCGAACAGCGCGGTCAGCCGGCACAGTACGTCGTCGCCATGGCTATGGCCGTAGAGATCGTTGATCTCCTTGAAGTGATCGACATCGCAGATCGCGATGGTCAGCGGCCGGCCGCTCGCGGCGGCCTCCGCCATCAGACGGGCACCGACAGCCTCGATCGCCCGGCGGTTCGGCGCCCCGGTCAGCGTGTCGGTATCGGCGGCGATGCGCAGTCTCTCTGCGAGGTCGCCCGCGAGCAGGTAGAGCGAAAATATGCCGGCCGCGACCGTCAGCCCCGGCAGGCCGAGGAAGACGATCAGCTGATAGGCGCGTTCGAGCGCCGGCGTGGGCGTATTGCGCATTGCCGCCAGGACAATGCCGCCACAAATCTCGATCGCGGCCAGGGCATAGCTGGTGATGACGATCGGCAATTCGCCCAGCCGCAAGCGGCGGCCCGGCCGCAGCAGGGCGGTCGTGCCGAAGATCAATACCGTCGCGGCGTAAAGCGGTACGACCGCGCTGCGATAGCCTCGGCTGGGATCGACATAGCTGAACCAGAGGATGACGCATGTCGCCAAGGCATGGCTGGCAGCGAGCCTGCCCAGATATAGCGGCAGACCGGCCCGCAACCGATAGGCGGTCGCCGCCAGGATCGGCGGGGTCATCGCGATCATGCTCACGATCAGATTGATCGGGATGTTGCCACGGAACCGGAAGATATAGATCGCATCCGCCACGTAGAGCAGCACGTTCGTGCCAAAGGCTGCGGCAAGGATATAGGCCATCCTGGCCTGGCCAAGCGTGCGCGCCGCCAGCAGCATCGCCAGCGCCATCAGCGCATTGACGACCAACAGCACCGCGAAAATGAAGACATCTGCCGACACCTGGCCGGTCACTCCCCCCTCAACCCCGGCCTTCATCATAATCGCAACGACCGTCATCGCAAATGGCGTTGTCGTCGGATCCCGGGGAGTAGTGCGCGACGGCTTCACCTCAGCCGCTTTCCTGTCTATCCGGCCATATCAAGGAGATCCCGGCATGACCCCCATAGCGAAGATATTGCTGCTCGGTTCGGGCGAACTCGGCCGCGAATTCGTGATCGCGGCGAAGCGGCTCGGCGCGCATGTCATCGCGTGCGATTCCTATGCGGGTGCGCCCGCGATGCAGCTTGCGGACGAACACGAGGTCTTTTCGATGCTCGATGCCGAGGCATTGGCGGCCGTGATCGACAAGCATCGGCCGGACCATATCGTTCCCGAGGTCGAAGCGATCAGGACCGAGGTCCTCAAGGACTATGAGGATCGCGGATTTTCGATCGTGCCATCGGCGCGCGCGACGATGCTGACGATGAACCGTGACCGCATCCGCGATGTGGCGGCGGAGGAGCTGGGGCTCGTCACCTCGCGCTTCCTCTACGCCGAAAGCCTGGATGAGATGCGCGATGCCGTGGGCAAGGTGGGCATT
>CAZJXG010000160.1:0-6512 GCA_964549965.1 uncultured Sphingomonas sp.
GAGCTGGCCGCTCATAACGGCTAGGTTGCGGGTTCGAGTCCTGCCGGGCCCACCAGTACACAGAACGCGCCGCGGACGCCCGTGCCGGTTCAAATTTTCCGTCCGCGCCGTGCGGACGACGCCATTCCCGAAACAATGACCGGCCCGGAAACCATTCGGCGTCAGAGTCTATTTACAAGGATGCTGATTTGATATGGATGTCGGCCGTCGGGGGGTCGGCAGGCCGGGGCATGCGCCTTGGTCGGCTTGGAGGCATATTTGACCGATTTCCCTTCGGACGAGGCACCGCGGCAACGCGGCGACATCGTCGCTTTTCATGACCACGGCCCGCCGCCGGCCGATTTCGGGGCGCTGTTCCTTGCCGGGCTGGCGCGTCATCCGCGCAGTCTGGCCGGGCAGATGCTGCTCAACCGCCGTTCGCCGGCATTTCGCAAGATCTGTGCGCTGCCGGAATATTATATCCAGCGCGCCGAGCTGGAGATGTTGCGCGATCGGGCGGTGGAATTGTCGCGGGTGATCGGCCCGGACGCGCAACTTGTCGATTTTGGCGGCGGCTTCAGCGCCCAGATGGGCATGTTGCTCGCCACGCTCGACCGGCCATGGGCTTATGTCGCGGTAGATCGCGATCGGCAGGCGTTGCTCGAAGATGCCCGCTTCGTCCAGAGGCGCTATCCGAAGCTTTGGGTGGAAGCGGTGCGGGCCGACATGCGGGAGGCCTTCGATCTGCCGCCCAACGCCGGGGGCGGGCGGCGAATTGCCTATTGCCCCGGCAACGCGATCGGCAATTTCGATCCCGCCGATGCATTGGGGGCGCTTTCGCTTTGGGCGCGGGAACTGCGGCGTGGTGGGCTGCTGCTGGCCGGGGTCGATCTGCGCAAGAGCGTCCTGATACTCGAATCGGCCTATGATGACCCGCATGGGATGAACGCCGCGCTGGTCCTCGACGTGCTGCGCCGCGCGAACAGCGAACTGGGCGCCGATTTCGACATCCGCCTGTTCGAGCATCGTGTCCATTTCGATCCCGATCGGGGCCGGGTGCGGGCCGATCTGGTCAGCCTGGGCAACCAGGACGTCCGCATCGGCGATACGCTGATCCGTCTCGCGCAGGGTGAAGCGCTGCATATCGAAGACAGCTGGAAATATTCGATCGATGATTTCCAGGCGCTTGCCCGCGGCGCCGGCTTTCGTGCCCGGGCTGTCTGGACGGATTCGCGGGAGCTGTTCAGTCTGCATCTGCTGGAGGTCGGGTGACGCCGCACCCGCCCATGGCAGAGCGTGGAGATTGTCGCTAAACAACGATCATGGCCGGCCCCAGCTTCAAGCTCGAAAAATCGCATCCGACACCGCTGGCCGGCGTCGACGAAGCGGGGCGTGGCCCGCTGGCCGGGCCGGTCGTTGCGGCGGCGGTGATCCTCGATCGCCGGCGGGTTCCGCGCGGCATCGATGATTCGAAGAAGCTCAGCGCCGAGGCGCGCGGCGCGCTGTGCGGGAAGATTCGCGCGGTGGCGCACGTCGGCGTCGGCATCGCCACCGTCGAGGAGATCGACGAGATCAATATCCTATGGGCATCGATGCTTGCGATGGAGCGTGCAGTGGCGGCGCTCGGGGTCGATCCGGCCATGATACTGGTCGACGGCAACCGCTGCCCCCGCTGGAACCGGCCATCCACCTGGGTGATCGGCGGCGACGCGCTCTGCCTCTCGATCGCGGCCGCGTCGATCATCGCCAAGGAAGAGCGCGACCGGATGATGGCCGATTATGATCGCGATCATCCCGGTTATGGCTGGGCGAAGAATAAGGGCTATGGCACGCCCCAGCATCTCGACGCGCTGGCCCGGCTCGGGCCGTCGCCGCTACACCGCAGAAGCTTCGCTCCGATTGCGCAATATTCGATGTTCCCGCCGACGGGCCCCCTAGGTGCCGCCCACGAAATCGAGGCAACCGCGCCGGAATCCCCAGCTGTCGCCGGGGCATTGATCCGGTAGGCGAACCGCGGCCAGCACCGCCCAGCGATAGCCCAGATCGCGCTCCGAACATTGGTCGCATGATGCGGCGGTATCGGCATTTTCGTAGCCGGCCAGCGTGCCGCGGCCGTCCTCCGCGCCGAAGGTCGCCGCGTCGGCGGCCGTGAACAGGGAAGGGACGTTATCGGGCCCATAATCGCGCTGTTGGAGACCGTGGACGGTCGCCGTTCCTGCCAGCACCCCGCCGACGAGCCCGGCGAGCGCGCAGATCAGCGGCGGTGAAAATCGGCGAGGCGAGAGCTTCCTCATGGCGGCAAGAACGACGAGCTCGGGGCGCCGTTCCGTGCTGTTTCGCAGAAACGAAAAAGGTGAGTCCTTCGCGCCACACCACAAGGGATTGAGTCCCCCTACCGAGGTGAGACTCCATATGAGGTAGCGGACTCCTTTCGTTCCGGCGCCTCGATTCATTGCCAGAGTCGCGAGCCAAACTATTGTTCTTGACCGAAGAGTCGCGATGAATCACCCTCGAAACCATTCGAAGGGGGATGATCGTTCATGGGTGTTCTTGAAAAGATTCCGGCGGTTCGCCGGGCGAAGCGCGTGGCCGGTGGCGATGCGCCCGCACCCCGTCTTCCCCTCAACGAAATCCTGCGTGGCGATTGCATCGAGACGATGCGCGCACTGCCCGATCGCTGTGTTGACATGGTCTTCGCCGATCCGCCCTATAATCTCCAGCTCGGCGGCGATCTCCACCGGCCGGACGGCAGCCAGGTCGATGCCGTCGACGATGATTGGGACAAGTTCGACAGCCTGGCCGTCTATGACCGCTTCACCCGCGAATGGCTGCGCGAGGCGCGCCGCATCCTGAAGGATGACGGAACGATCTGGGTTATCGGCAGCTACCACAATATCTTCCGGGTCGGCACCGCGCTTCAGGACGAAGGTTTCTGGATTCTCAACGATATCGTCTGGCGCAAGGCGAACCCGATGCCCAATTTCAAGGGCACTCGTTTCACCAATGCGCATGAGACCCTGATCTGGTGCTCGAAGGCCGAGAAGGCGAAATATACCTTCAATTACCGGACGATGAAGGCGCTCAACGACGATATTCAGATGCGATCGGACTGGACCTTGCCGATCTGTTCGGGCGGCGAGCGGCTGAAGGGTGATGACGGGCACAAGGCCCATCCGACCCAGAAGCCGGAAAGCCTGCTGTACCGCGTGATGCTCGCCTGTACCGAGCCGGGCGATCTGGTGCTCGATCCCTTCTTCGGCACGGGGACGACCGGCGCGGTCGCCCGGCGCCTGGGCCGCCGCTGGATCGGCATCGAGCGCGAGGACAAATATATCAAGGTCGCGACCCAGCGGATCGCCGCGACGCTGCCGCTCGACGAGAGCGCGATGATGTCGATCCCCGAAAAGAAGGCGATCCCGCGCATCGCCTTTGGTCTGCTCGTCGAAAGCGGGCTGATACCGGCAGGATCGATCCTGACCGACAGCAAGCGCCGCTGGAGCGCGATGGTTCGCGCCGATGGCGTGCTGGCTGGACCGGACGGTGCCACCGGCTCGATCCATGGCCTGGGCGCCCAGCTCCAGAATGCGCCGTCATGCAACGGCTGGAGCTTCTGGCATGTCGCGACCGACAAGGGGATGGAGCCGATCGACGCAGTGCGCCAGCGCCACCTTGCGAGCATGGGGGCGTAAGGTCGGGTCCAGAATGGACCGAGGCAGGCTGGATTCCGCAGCGTTTTTGACCGATGTCCGGCGGATCGGGATTGCGACCCGATCATGGTTCGGGGGACGGCAGATGCGCTTCGACAGACTGGCGGTGGCTATGGCGATGCTCTGCCTCGGCGCGCCGCTCCAAGCTGCCTGGCTGGAGGTGCGAACGCCACACTTCCGGATCTATTCGGAAGGCGCGCCCGATACCGCCCGCCGGTTTGCGACCAATCTGGAGCGGTTCGATCGAAGCATTCGAACTATATTCGCATTCGCGGACCGGCCGGGGGACGACCCCAATCCGCTTACCATATTCATGGTCGACAATATCGCTCAGGTGAGCAGCCTGTGCCGAGGTGGCGCCAAGGTCGCTAGAGGCGAAAGCGATCCCTGCCGCTATGTCGCGGGCTTTTACGATGGACGTGCGGCGGGTTCGGTTGCCTTCGTTCCGCGGACGGCTGCGGATAACCCAACCGGCGCCCGGACAATCCTGTTCCATGAATATGCCCATCACCTGATGCTGGCCAATTCGCCGGTCGCCTATCCCGCCTGGTATGTCGAAGGTTTCGCGGAGCTGATCTCCAATGTGAAGCTCGACAAGCCGGGCGAAGTCGGAATCGGCCTGCCCGCCGACGACCGCTTCTGGTCGCTGACACAGGAGCGGCGGATTCCCGTTCGGGAATTGTTGACGGCGAAGCCGGCCGATCTCAGTTCGACCGATGGAGTCACCTTTTACGGCCGAGCCTGGTTGCTGACGCACTATCTGACCTTCTCGCCGACGCGAACCCGTCAGCTCACCAATTATCTTGGCGCGATCAATCAGGGCAAGACCAGCGAGGCAGCGGCGGCGGCGGCATTCGGCGATCTCGATACGCTCAACAAGGAGGTTGAAGCCTATCTGTCCCGAGGCAGATTTTCCTATCGCCCTGTGCAGGTCGCTGACGTTCCAGCGACGGCTATCCGGATCAGGCGGCTTGAGCGGGGCGAGGCGGCGCTGATGCCCGTGCGGCTCCGGTCGCAGCGGGCTGTTGATGAGGAAAGTGCGCCGCTCGTGGTGGCGCAGGCCCGGCAACTCGCTGCGCCCTGGCCCAATGACCCGGGTGCGCAGCTGATATTGGCGGAAGCTGAATTTGATGCGGGCTATGATGATGAAACGGAGGCCGCCGCTGACCGCGTGCTCGCCGTCCAGCCCGATAACCGCGATGCGATGATCTTCAAGGCGCTGGCGATCATGCATCGCGCAAGCCAGGGGCGCCACTTCGAAGACGCGATCTGGAGGGCTGCGAGGGGGTGGCTGCTAAAGGCGAACAAGATCGAGCCCGATGCAGCCTGGCCGCTTTTCCTATATTATCAAAGCTTCCTTGACCAAGGCAGGCTGCCGACGGCCAATGCCGTTTCCGCTCTCGAACAGGCATCGGGTCTGGCGCCGCAGGACGGCCATCTTAGAATGATGCTCGTCAACCAATATCTCCGGGACCGCAAGCTGGCCTATGCGCGTGCAACCTTGGCGCCGCTGGCCTATGATCCTCATGCACCGGAGAACAATCCGGCTCGGCGGCTGCTGGATCGCCTGGATAAAGAAGGGCTAGTGGGAGCGTCGCGGGAAATGATGCCGAACAACGACATTTCTATCGACGATCCGAAACCCGGCAAACCCAAATGACGTCCGTTTCCCGCTACGCCCGGCTATATTTCCGGCCCACGGCCTTCGTCGCCGCGCCTTTCGGGCTAGATGGGCGGGTGGCGCGGCTGGCCGGGGGGCTGGTCTGGTTCTCCGCCTATGAGGTGATCGCGGTCGATGGCGGCGCGCGAGTCTCGACACAGTTGGTGCCGGTTGAGGCGGTCGACGCCTTCATCGCCGCCCTCACGGACGAACAGGCGGAGGTGGCACGGCGGACGATCGCGCGGATCACGGCGCCGCGGCCGCCGCTCCAGATGGGCGATCGCGTGCTGCGGCTGGATCAGCCCCAGATCATGCTGATCCTCAACATGACGCCCGACAGCTTCTCGGATGGCGGCGCGCTACTCGACGCCCCGGACGCCGCTGCCGATGCCGGTTTCGCGATGGTTGCGGCGGGGGCCGCGATCGTCGATGTCGGCGGCGAGTCGACCCGGCCCCGCGCCCAGCCGGTATGGGAGGGCGACGAGATCGCCCGGGTCGCGCCGGTGGTGCGCCGTCTGGCGACGGGTGGGGCTATCGTTTCGATCGACACGCGCAAGGCCGCTGTGATGGTGGCGGCGCTGGAGGCCGGCGCGGCGATCGTCAACGATGTCTCGGCGCTGACCTATGATCCGCAATCCGCCGCGCTGCTCGCCGGATATGACTGCCCGGTGGTGCTGATGCATCACCAGGGCGATCCCCAGACCATGCAGGACCGGCCGCATTATGATGATGCGCTGATCGAGGTCTATGACTGGCTGGCAGAGCGGATCACCGCCGCGGAGGCGGCCGGCATCGCGCGAAGCCGGATCATCGTCGATCCCGGTATCGGCTTCGGCAAGACGCTGCGACATAATCTCCAGCTTTTGAACGGGCTGGCGCTGTTCCATGGCCTGGGCTGTCCGGTCCTGCTCGGCGCGAGCCGCAAGCGGATCATCGGCGCGCTGTCGAACGAGGCACCGGTGGATCAGCGGCTCGGCGGATCGGTGGCGCTGGCGCTGCACGGCGCGCAGATGGGTGCGCAGATCCTGCGGGTCCATGACGTACCCGAGACCTTGCAGGCGATACGAGTGTGGCGCGGGCTCAGGGATGAGGCGCTGACGCCTTTTTGATTGGCCCGGCGCTGAGGGCAAACAAATTACGCGTCGATCACCTCTTCATCCACGGTC
>CAZJXG010000161.1:0-6511 GCA_964549965.1 uncultured Sphingomonas sp.
TTTCGAGGCCGGCGAGGCGATATTGAAACCGGCGGCGCGGCAGCGGCTGCAGGCGATCGGCGCGGACGCGGCGCGGACCGGCGCCCGTGTGATCGTCGCCAGCCAGGGCCGCGACGGCCAGTCGGCACGGCTCGACGCCTGGGAGCTTTCGGCGGCGCGCACCACCGCGGTCGCCCGCGCGATCCGGACGGGCGGGGTGGCCGACGCGATGATCGAGATCAGCATCCCGCCGATGCGCGCCAGCGAACCCGCGAAGGGCCAGCGCATCTCGGTTCAACAATTTCCGGGGAAGGCCACGCGCCGACCCTGACCCCCGATACGTCATCCCGGCGAGGCCCGGATCGTGCTGGCCGCGGGCCTGCCGGGATGACGTTACCCGTATCGCGTTGCGTGGCGTACCCCCTCCCCACCCGGCCAGTCTGGTAAGCGCCGCGTTAACCAAATCTTTCCACTTCGCGCGGTAGGCACGGGCGCATGAACTGGAGTATCGCCCCGATGCGCATGATCGTCACCGCCCTGCTGATGGCCGCCGCCGCCCCTGCCCTGGCGCAGAGCGCGCTGCCGCCCGCCCAGGATCTCGAGCAGCTCGAACGGATGGTGATCGCGACCTTGGGCGTCGGCATCGGCGAGCCCGGCGGGCCGATGGCGCCGATCGACCGGCGCATGCGGCTGGCCGCCTGCCCCGGCGGCATCCAGATCGATCCCCCCTCCCCCGGCGCCGTCACCGTGCGCTGCACCACCAATGGCTGGCGCATCCGCGTGCCGCTGACCCGCCCCGGCAGCATCGCGAGCAGCATCGCCGCGGGCTATGGCAATGCCGGCTCTGGCGGGCAGCAGCAGGGCCTGGCCAATGCCGCCGTCCGCAAGGGCGACCCCGTCCAGCTGGTCGCACAGGGCACCGCCTTCTCGATCAGCGTCGATGCCACCGCGATGGAAGACGCCGCGATCGGCGGCCGCGTGCGCGTGACGAGCCCCACGCGGGGCGCGGTCATGTTCGCCGAAGTCGTCGATATCGGAAAAGTTCGCCTGATGGGATTTAAATGATTTGGCAACCTGCCGTTATAGTGGACAGAGGTGGGTTACAGGCCCTTCGCGGGGCCGGATGGAAAGGACGTTAAGATGATCAATGGGGTAGGACCGGCCAGCCCGACCCGCATCGGTCAGGTGAAGGACGAGAAAGTCTTGCCGGTGGTGCCGTTGGCGCCGACCGGTGCGGTGGACAGTCTGCCTGTATCGAGCCCGTCGCTGGTGGCGGCGCTCGCCGAGGCGGGGCCGCCGATCAACAGCGAGAAGATCCAGGCGATCCGCCAGGCGATCGCATCGGGTGCATATCCGATCGATCCCAAGGCGATCGCCGCGAAGATGATCGCGCTCGACCTGCCCAAGGCGGCGGATTGAACGCGGGCATGACCCATGACGTGATCGACCGGCTGATCGGATCGAGCGAGGCGCTGATCGCCGCGCTGGATGCGCATGACGTCGACGCGATCGAAGCGGCGCTGCCGGCGTTCGGCAAGAGCGTCGTCGACCTGAAAAGCCCCGGAGGCGGCCTGCCGTCGCCGGGGCTGAAGGCGCGCCTGGACAAGGCGCTGGCGCTGGCCGACGCGGCGCGGGCGCGGGTCCGCTACATGGCGGACCGGACCCAGCAGCGGATCGACATGCTGGCCCAGGCGGCCGGCCGATTCGACTGCACCCCCGCGACCTACGGACGCCCGGGCCGCTAAGCCCCCGCCGCCGCCGACGGACGATCCCGGACCGGCGCCCCCATATCCGACAGCAGCAGTAGCAGCAGCAGACCGGCCCGACGGCAGGCGCAGAGCGCCCGCCAGTTGCGAGCGATTCGCATATAATCCGGGTGCATGGGGTTGATGTGCGGTTTTTGGGTCTTTCGGTTTTCGGCGCCCCGGCCGACAATCCGCCGCGACGGTGGACATGCCATGCAGGACCACCGCGCCAATGCCATGGGCGCGCGCCAGGCGGCGGAGCATCGGCAGGATCGGCTGTTCGTTGGTCGGCATGATGGCCGGACCGTAGCAGGCGAACACCTACACATAAAGAACAAATACGGAACACAGCGGCGGGAAAGCACCGCCGGCCCGCGCATCCGGACGCGATCGGCCATCGTCCCGCCCCGCGATCGATATAGGGGGGCTTTGCCCTCCTGCCCGATCGACCTATGACCGCGGTTCAAAGTGCGGAAAGCTCTCCGTCGCTATGGGTTCGGCATAACGATGGCTGGGTTGCGGATCAGACTGGAACGGCTGCTGGCGGCATGGCGCGGGCCGGCGGACGGCGCAGCAGGCGGCGTAGCGGGCGAAAGCGGCGGCGACAGCGGACTGGAGGCACCGCGCGCCAACGGGTGGCGGCGGCCATCGTGGCGGCGCATCGGCCGGTGGGCCGGCGTGGCGATCGTCGCGCTCATCGCGATCGCGATCCTGTGGGCGAGCTGGATCGCGCCGCCCTGGGGCCCGATGCAGCCCCCGCAGAAGCCGAGCTTCATCTATCTGTCCGCCGACGGCACGCCGATCGCGCGGCGCGGCGCCGGGGAGGCGGCGGTCGACGCGGCGGCGCTGCCGCTGCACGTGCGCGGGGCGTTCATCGCGATCGAGGACCGGCGCTTCGCCGACCATATCGGCATCGATCCGCGCGGGCTGACCCGTGCCTTCTGGAACAATCTGCGCGCCGGCCGGACGGTGGAGGGCGGATCCACGATCACGCAGCAACTGGCCAAGACCGCGTTCCTCTCATCCGACCGGAAGATCGCCCGCAAGGTGCAGGAAGCGGTGCTGGCGCTGTGGCTGGACGGCTGGCTGAGCAAGGACGAGATATTGTCCCGCTATCTGTCGACGATCTATTTCGGCGACGGCGCCTATGGCCTGCGCGCCGCCGCGCGGCATTATTTCCAGAAGACGCCCGAGCGGCTGAGCATCGGCGAGGCGGCGATGCTGGCGGGGATGGTGAAGGCGCCGAGCCGACTGAACCCGACGGTGAACCTGAAAGCCGCGCAGGCGCGATCGAAGCTGGTGATCGCCGCGATGGCCGAGGAGAAGATGATCACGCCCGACGAGGCGGCCGATATGCGGCTGGCGGTGCCCCGGATCGCGCCCGACGAGCTGCCGGCCGGCACCTATTTCGTCGACTGGGTGGCGCCGCAGGCCGAGGCGGCGGCGGAGCGGGACGGCAGCGGCGGGCAAGGCGGGCAGCTGACCGTCCGCACCACCTTGGACGGCGATCTGCAGCAGGCCGCGATCCGGGCGCTGACATCGGTGCTGACCAATTATGGCGACGGCGTGCACGCGACGCAGGCGGCGCTGGTGGCGATGCGGCCCGACGGACAGGTCGTCGCGATGCTGGGCGGGCGCAGCTACAAGGCGAGCCCCTATAACCGCGCGACCCAGGCCGAGCGCCAGCCGGGATCGGCGTTCAAGCTGGCGGTCTATCTGGCGGCGATGGAGGATGGCGAGACGCCCGACACGCTGGTGGAGAATGCGCCGCTGACGATAGACGGCTGGAGCCCGAAAAATTACGGCGGCCGCTATGGCGGGCCGACGACGCTGCGCAGCGCCTTCGCTTTTTCGAGCAATGTCGCGGCGGTGCGCGTGGCCGAACGGGTGGGCCGGCGCAAGGTGGCCGATGTCGCGAAGCGGCTGGGGATCACCGCGCCGATCACGGCAGGGCCATCGCTGGCGCTGGGCACATCGGGGATGACCCTGATCGAGCTGACATCGGCCTATGCGGCGATCGCCAGCGGCCGATATCCGGTGAAGGCGAGCGGGCTGGCGGACGCATTGCCCCAGGACGGGCAGGCGCGCGGCGCGGCCGGCGGGCAGGCAATCGACCCGCGCGTGCGCGAGGCGATGCTGGACCTGCTGTGGACCGCGACCAACCAGGGGACGGGGCGCGGCGCGGCGCTGGGCATCCCGACCTTCGGCAAGACGGGGACGACGCAGAATCATCGCGACGCGCTGTTCATCGGCTTCGCGGGCGGGCTGATCACCGGGGTGTGGGTGGGCAATGACGACGACACGCCGATGCGCGGCGTGACCGGCGGCAGCCTGCCCGCCGCGATCTGGGCCCGGTTCATGGGCGCCGCCGGATTGCGCGCGGGCGACCTGGACGTGCCGCCGGCGCTGATGGCGGCGATCGAGCAGCGCCAGGAAGCGATGCGCGTGGCCGCCGAGGAACGCGAACTGGCCGAGCTGGAGGCGGCCGAGGC
Organism: uncultured Sphingomonas sp.; assembly: GCA_964549965.1. Taxonomy (GTDB): domain Bacteria; phylum Pseudomonadota; class Alphaproteobacteria; order Sphingomonadales; family Sphingomonadaceae; genus Rhizorhabdus. The sequence continues at coordinate 4,217 of CAZJXG010000161.1, forward strand.
GGCGGACGAGGCGCAGGAGGGTTCGCCGATCGGGCGCTTCATCGAGGGGATATTGCCCGATTTCCTGCGCGGCGACCGCGACGCGCCGCCGGAGGAGTTCGTCGACCCCGCCCAGCGCGCCGCCGAGGAAGAAGCCCGCGACCGCCGCCGCGCGCGGCTGGACGAACTGCGGCGCCGCAAGGCGGAGCGCGAGGGGGTGTTCTTTCCGGAGGAGGAGTAGAGGGGTTAGGGGGGAACGATGCACGGGGCTGGGGAAGGTGGGCAGCGGGTCCGCGGGAGCGGCTGGCGATTTTTATGGTCGGCTTGTGGGAGGTCAGCGGTCCGTCAGCTTTCGGCCCGCTTTCGATAAAAGTTACCTAACCGACGATGATCTGCGCTGCGGCGAGATTGGCTATCGCCGCCTGCACTTCGGCGTAGAGGTCCGCCTCAATGGCTTGGGTATCGATCTCGACGATAAGCGCGAACCGCGCCTTGGGCAGGCCGTGTTTTAAGATTGCCTTGTTCTTCCACCATCCTGCAACCGGGTGGACTGCTAGGAGGTTGCGGCGCGCTAGGTCTGACGCCTGACAGGACAGCTGATCAATATGGAGCGATCCCACGTCACGCCGATCGCTGCCGAATTCCCAGAGATCCCCCTCATCGCTCCGCGGACCCACCGCTTCCACCGTCTTGCTGATCCGCGCCATAAATTGCTGCGCGGTCTCATTTGCTCGGTTGAGCTTGAATCGCAGATTATGCGAGGCGTAACGGTAACGAGACCCGCGCGACGCTTCCGATGGATTCGGCGCGACGAAGGAGCTCAACGTCACTCTCAGCATGACCGGTGTGTTACCAAGCCGGCGGAGCGCTTCGATCGGCCACGGCAGGTTAAATAGTCGCATTTCCTTGTGAATGTCACCGCCGGTCTTTTCGGAGAGACCATAGGGCACAATCTCATCTTGAACGATCAGTGTTAGCGCATTGGAGGCGCTCCGCCGGGCGCGGTCGAGATCCGGCACGCCGTGTCCATAGCGTTGGAACAGCCGGGTGTAATCGCCCTTTTGCGCATGGGTCGGCAAGTGCGATCGCATCTGCGGACTCCAACGCGCCGACGCGACATAGAGACCGCGGATCGTCTCAGGCCAGAGCGTGGGATAATCCGACCAGAGTTCGGTAATCTGTCTTGCCGCGAGCGCCGTCGCCGCGCTGGTATCGTGGCTGAAGCAAAACGATTGTTGCGGATAGCGATGATGGGTTGTGAGGAGCGATAGCCACTCATGACGCAGTGGGGGGGGGGCACGGCGCTCGTAGCCCAGTTACCACCTTCCAGCACGACATCGGGCTTGAGAGGCCAGTGCGATGACCAGGACGCTGTGCGAGAGGACGGCGACAGGTCGCCCAATGGCGCAACAGCCGTCAACGCATGGCCTTCGGGCAGTAGGGTTTTCTCGGTGAACGCTCCGACGCTCAGCACATTCCAAGCCTGCGCTGGCGACTGGATCTCATTATCATCATGATCGCAATGATCGAGATAGGGGCCGGCGCCGAATGTGAAATTATCCGTATTGCCGGCAGACACCAGTATCAGCCGCTTGCTGTCGCCGTTGCCCGATACGCCCGCCGCCAGTTGATCCAATTCCGAGGACCACGATGTGGGGGCACCATCATGCGGTGTGTCCTCGTCGGTCGTCGACGCCATGGTAAAGGTACGACGGCGCTGCGTCACTTCGACCGCATCGATCGCCCGCCGTGTGATCGCGCCCAGCATATGATGTGGATTGACGCCGGCATCGGGTAACAGTTTCACCGACTCCAAACGGTGTCGGATTGTGATGAGCTGGTCGGATTGCAACGGGTTCACGAGATCGCCGAACAAGGCGAGGCCCGCCAACTGTGTGCCATGGCCCTTGATATCCTCGAGACCCCAAGCCGGATCGGCGGCATGTCGATCCTCGACCGCAAGCACCGGCGCGATGAGCGGATGCGCACGGCTGACGCCGGTATCGAGCAGCGTGATGAAACCCGTCGCACCCACGCCTGGATAGGTCGTACGCTGCACGAGATTTGCCGACCAGTCGGCCTGTTCCTGAACATTGAGTCCGTCGAAGAAATCAACAGCAGCTGCGGGCGAAGCCAGCGCCCGAACACCGCCGAGCCGCCGGACCGCTAAGGCAAGTTGATCGCGTGTCGCCTGAGCGAGCACCACCACGTCCTCAGGAAAAACTAGGCGATCTTGCGCGATCTGCACCCCGAGGCCGGCAGCTTGTTCGACGAAGGCTTCAATCGAGTCTGGCTCCAGCCAGATTTCCCAATGTG
>CAZJXG010000162.1:0-6510 GCA_964549965.1 uncultured Sphingomonas sp.
TGGAGCCATGTTCGGAACGGCGGTGTGATAAGGACATGCCCGCCGCACGGGCGCGTCCGCGGCCTAGATCTTCCGTAACAGCAGTTCGATATAGGGCGTGAACCAGCCCGGCGTTCGGCCGATGCTCCGCCCCAGCAGCGCATAAGCCGACACGCCGGGGCCGAGGCGGCCGTGTATTCGGCGCCGGGTCGCCAGCCACGCTCGATCTCCCCCGATCTCGGCGAACCGCCCCGACAGCGACCGCGCCAGCCGCCATGGCGCCAGTCCGCGCTGGAGCTGCCATCCGGCGATATCGTCGATGGCCTCTGGCAGGAAATTGACCAGCCAACGGCCGGAATGGCGCTCACGGAAGGCCAGGCGGCTCGCGGTGCCGCAGATGAACAGCTGGCCACCGGGACGCAATATGCGATGCAGTTCGCACATCGTGGCGTCGAGATGGCGCGGATCGACATATTCGAACACGCTGTTGGCCAGCACCATGTCGAACGATGCATCGGCAAAGGGAAGCGATCCGCCGGCCTCGCCCAGGCGGATGTCGCCGGCAAGGCCATGCCGCGCGAGATTGGCCTCGGCGATCGGCGGCATCACGGGATCGACATCTATGCCGGTGAGCCGCGCGCCCAGCGCCGCGAGCACCACCGATGAGCCACCGACGTTGCACCCCAGTTCGAGCACGTCCCGATCGGCAACGGCGATGCCATAGCATTGCAGCGCATATCGGAGATGATCCCATTCATAGGCCGCATAGCCGCCCGCCCAGCGATCTTCGGGATCCATGCCCGCCGCGCGTGCAGCGTCGGCGAAGCGCGCTTGCGCCGGCCCTTTCGGATCGACTGGGGGCAGCACGCTCCGGTTCATGCCCGTATGCCGGCGGGAAGGCACCGCTCAATAGCCAGCGCAGCCACCAGAGCCACGAGGATGGCGCAACTGTCGGCCACCCAGTCCCAGAGGCTGGCATCGCGGTGGAGGGCCGGGATCGCCTGGGTCAGTTCGATCAGCGCCCCGAACAGCGAAAGACCGAGCGCCAGGCGCCATGGGGGATGCGCACGATAGGCGGCGCGGCCGAGCAGCGTCAGCGTCAGGAAGGCCGCGATATGGTTGATCTTGTCGCCCGCATGGAAATCCGGGGCCTGCGCCGCGGGCATGATCGCCACCGCGTAGACGATCGCGATGGTCGTCCAGAAGATCGGAACGGCGACCCGTCGGTAGAGCCTGATCACACCCCTACCCCCGATATGAAAATGGCTGGGTATTACCCAGCCATATCCACATCCGAAGGTTCGGAGCCAAGCTTATTTCTTGCCGAGCGTCAGCCCGCCGAAGCGCTTGTTGAAGCGTGCCACCTGGCCGCCCGTGTCGAGCATGGAGCCACGGCCACCGGTCCAGGCCGGGTGAACCGAGGGATCGATGTCGAGCTGCAGCGTGTCGCCTTCGGCGCCATAGGTCGAACGGGTCTCATAGACCGTGCCGTCCGTCAGCTGCACCTTGATCCGGTGATAGTCGGGATGGATATCTTTTTTCATCGTCGTCAGGCTCCAGAAAATGGCTGGTTCCGACCAGCCTGGGAAGCGAAGCGGCGCCTCTACAGGGTAAAGGTGGCGATGGCAAGCGCGCCCGCCGGACGCCCTGCCCACTCCCGGCCTCAATCCTTCGGCGGGTCCGCGATCATCGCGGTGAAACTCGCCTGGGCGGCCAGCTTGTCGCCGATATAGGCCTTGCCCTCGAACTTGCAGACGCTGGCGCGCTTCTGGACGAAGGCGACATCGAGCCGAAGCAGCACGCCGGGTTCGACGGGTGCGCGAAACTTCGCTTCCTCGATACCCATGAAATAGACGAGCTTGCCCGATCCGGCGAGGCCGAGCGATTCGACCGCGAGGATACCGGCGGCCTGCGCCAGCGCCTCGACGATCAGCACGCCCGGCATGATCGGCCGGCCAGGGAAATGGCCCTGGAAGAACTCCTCATTGATCGTCACCGCCTTGATGGCGGAGATGCGCTCGTCCACCACCAGCTCCTCGACCCGATCGACGAGGAGCATGGGGTAACGATGCGGCAACGCCGCCATGATCCGCCGGATATCGAGCGGGCCGAGGCTGGCCTTGTTGTCCTCGCTCATCGCGGGCCGATCAACGGCCCGCGGCGGCGGCCTGCTCGGCCTGGCCAGGCTGCCAGTTGGCCGGCGGAGTGATCGACACGCTGGGGACCAGCGCATTGAGCTGCGTGACCATGTCGACGGTGATGTCCGAGCTGGCGGCAATCGTTGCCTCGGGGCGCAGCGCGATGCCGATGCGCTTCGCGGTCATCGCGGCCTTCAGCGCCTGCTCGGCCTTGGCTTCGATCTGCTCGCGCGCATAGGCCTGCGGGCGGGCGAAGGGCAGCGCGAGGCGCTGCAACTCGGCCTGGGCGGCCTGGCCCTTGCTCTGGAAGATGGCGATCTTGGCGTCGAGCGTCGCCTTCGGGGTCGCCGGATTCTTCTGCATCGTCTCGATTTCGGTCCGCAACGCGTTCAGTTCGGCCTGCAGCGCGTTCTGGCGGGTCTGGGCTGCGGTGATCTGCACCTTGTAGGTTGTCTGGATCTGAGCGGCGGCCGACTGCCATGCGGCGGAGTTGGCGATGGCGGCGTCGAGGTCGACGATCGCGACACCGGTCGCGGCGGCGGCCGGAGCCGCAGCGGCCTGAGCATGGGCGGCGGCGGGCAGAAGCGCGACGCCGGCCGCGATCGCGGCCGTCTTCAGAAAGGATGTCATCAGAACTGGGTCCCTACGTTGAAAGTGATGAGCTTGGTATTGTCGCCCCTCTCCTTGAGAAGGGCCTTGGCGACATCGATGCGGAACGGCCCGAAGGGCGAGTTCCAGTTGACTCCGAAGCCGACTGACAGGCGTGGCTTGGCCGAATTGCCGAAGAAAGCTTCCTTGTAGATGGGGATTTGCTGGTCCGGCACCTTGAAGGCCGTGACTGTCGTCGTCGTTTCCCCGGTAAAATTGGCCGGGTCCATCGGATTGTTCAGATAATAAAGCGGGCGGCCCTTACCGTCGACCGCTTCTCGATTGAGGAAGGTGCAGTTCGTCGGTGTATTCGGCGCGATCGTGCATCCATCGCTGAGCACAGGTTTCCGTATACCAAACACCGCACCGGCATCCATGAAGATCGACGGCCTCAGACCCAATTCGCGCGCGCCGTTACCAAGCGGGATCTCGAGTTCCAACCGGCCCTTGTAGTAGGCATTACCACCGAGAGCGTCGTCGATGTAGTTGTTCTTGTCTGTCAGAACGACAGGGGCCGCAGGATTGGTCACGTCATAGCGCTGGCGGCGAACACGCGGGCCGATGCCGCGGATGCCGAAACCGCGCATCTCGGGCTCGCCGAGATAGAAACGGTCAGTAAGCCGCACCTGCTGGCCCAGCCCCTTGATGTAGCCGCCCTCGGCCCCGGCCGAGAAGATGAAGCCACTACCCAGGCCCCAATATTTGGTCGCTTCGAACGACGTCTTGATATAGCGGACCTTGCCGCCCAGACCCGCGAAATCCTGGCTGAACACCGCGCGCTGACCGCGCGATGGCCGGACACGGTTGTTCAGATTATCGAACACCAGCGAGTAGCCGATCGACGACGTCACCCGCTTGCCGATGGCATCGCACAGATAGCGGCCGGCAAGGACGGGATCGCAGGCCCCGTTGGTGAAGAAGGTGAATTTGTTGAGCGAGACGTCATCGTAGCTCAGCCCGTAGCGCACGGCCATAGTGATGAACTCGGTCAGCGGCACGCCGGCGCGAAGCTGGAAGCCCGTCGTGGCCTGCTCATAGGTCGTGTTGCGGTCGTTCCCGGAGAAGTTGAACGAATTATAGTCGCGCCGGAAGATGTCGAAGCCGACCGCGATATTCTTGTCGAACACATAGGGTTCGGTGAAGCCCAGCTCGACCGATTTAGAATAGGTCGAATAGCTGACCCCGGCGCGGACCTCCTGGCCCTTGCCCATGAAATTGCGTTCACGGATCGACAGGTCGACGATGAACTTCTCGAGGCTCGAATAGCCGGCGGAAACCTGAAGCTCGCCGGTCGACTTCTCCTCGACATTCGCTTCCAATATGGTGCGATCCGGCGTCGATCCCGGCTTCTGCTCGATCTCGAATTTCTCCTGGAAAAAGCCGAGCGACTGGATGCGGTCGCGCGAACGCTTGACCTTGAAGCTGTTGAAGGCGTCGCCCTCGGCGAGGCGGAACTCGCGGCGGACGACCTTGTCCTTGGTGTGGGTGTTGCCGTTGATGTCGATCCGTTCGACATAGACGCGTGGGCTCTGCATGATCTTGAAGACCACGCCCATCGTGAGCTCTTCCTTGTCGCGATTGAAGTCCGGGCGGACGTCCGGCGTGAAGCCGAACAGACCGGTCGACTCGGTGATCGAGTCCACCGTGTCCTCGACCAGCTTCGCGTTGTACCAGTCGCCCTTCTTCATCGGCAGGATCGGCTTGAACGCCTCCGCCTTGATGTCGCGGATTTCGCTTTCCAGGTCGACATCGCCGAATTTGTAACGATCGCCCTCCTCCACCACATAGGTGATGATGAAGTCCTTCTTGTCCGGGGTCAGCTCCGCGACGGCGGAAACCACCCGGAAATCGGCATAGCCATTGGTCAGGTAGAATTGCCGCAGCTTCTGCTGATCATAGGACATGCGGTCGGGATCATAGCTCGTGCCCGACGAGAATATCTTGGTCAGGCCGGTCTGTTTGGTCGCCATCTCGCCGCGGAGGCGACCATCGGAGAATTTCTGATTGCCGATGATGTTGATCTTGCGAACCTTGGACTTGTCGCCCTCATGGATCTCGAAGATGATGTCGACGCGGTTCTGATCGAGCTGGACCATCTTCGGCTCGACGGTCGCGGCGAAGCGCCCCTGGCGGCGATAGAGCTCGATGATCCGGTTGACGTCGGCCCGTACCTTCGACCGGGTGAATATCTGGCGCGGCGCGAGCTTGATCTCGGGGTTGATCTTGTCCGATTTCAGCCGCTTGTTACCCTCCAGCACGATGCGGTTGATCACCGGATTTTCGCGGACCTGGAGCGTGATGTTGCCCTGCCCGTCGTCGCGGACCTGCACGTCGGCGAACAATTCGGTCTCGTAAAGATCCTTGAGCGCCTGATCGAGCGCTTCGCGGGTATAGGCCTCGCCCGGGGTCAGCTTGACGTAGGAGCGTACCGTATCGGCTTCCAGCCGCTCGCTGCCCGCCACGTTGACCGATTTGATCACACCGGGCACCTCGGCCACGACATTGGGCGCTTCGGCCGCCGCCGGTGCCGGCGCGGCCGGCGCGGCGACCTGCTGTGCCAGAAGGGGCTGGGCCAGCCCCCCGAGCATCGTGCCGACGAGAAGCGCCGGAATGATCCGCGCCCGATGATTGTTCGCCGTCGTCGCCGTCACGCGTTCCCCGCCTTCATAGAATCCATGCACCCCGTTCAGGGGAGCGTGCGCAGGCTCTGCCCCAACAAGCTCAGCCGATCAACCCGGCAAGCCCCTTGAGGGCACTCAGCGAGAGAATATCGTTGAGCGTCACGAAGATCATGAACGACAGGAGCACCGCCAGACCCGATCGAAACGCCCATTCCATCGCCCGCTCCGGCACAGGCCGGCGCGCAATCCCCTCGAACAGGTAGAAGACCAGATGGCCTCCGTCGAGCATGGGGATTGGCAACAGGTTGATGAATCCCAGATTAATCGAAATGAGCGCCATCAGCATGACGAAGTTGAGCAGGCCCAGCGAAGCCTGCTGGCCGGAGACCTGGGCGATCTTGATCGGCCCTCCCAGTTCCTTGACCGAGCGGCGCCCCGTGATGATCTGGCCGAGCGTATCGACCATCATGCGGACGATACCGATCGTCTGCCTGGTCGCCTCGACCGGCAGCTGAAGCACGGGAACAGGCTCGATCACCTGCGGACCCGACATCACGCCGATCGTGCCCTTGCGGAATTCGTTGCCGAAGCGGTCGCGCTCGACGTCGGCGGCCGTGACGACGAACAGGCTCTGTCGGGATGAGCCTCGCTCGATATCGAGCTGGAGCCTCTCCTGCGGGCGGAAACGGATCATGTCGGCGAGTTCATCGAAGGTATCGACGGGCCGGCCGGCAATCGCGATGACCCGATCCCCGGGCTGAAGCCCTGCCTTGGCGGCAGGCGAGCCATCCATCACGGCGGACAGCACCGATGGGGTGCGCGGCACGCCATAGGCCGCGAAAAACGCCATGAAGATGCCGATCGCGACCAGGAAATTGGTGAGCGGGCCGGCAAAGACGATCAGGAAGCGCTGCCAGACCGGCTTTGCCTGAAAGGTTCGGGCGCGCTCCTCCGGCGGCAGGGCGAGCCATTCCGGCGTCGGTTGGCTCGCCGGGTTCATGTCGCCGGCGAATTTCACATAGCCGCCCATGGGCATCCAGCCGAGCTTCCAGCGGGTGCCGCGCGAATCGGTATAGCCCGCGATCTCGCGCCCGAAGCCGATCGAAAAGACGTCCGCCTTCACC
>CAZJXG010000163.1:0-6446 GCA_964549965.1 uncultured Sphingomonas sp.
CTCGACCGCGATCTGGCGATAGGTCGCACCGCCATCACGCAAATCAAGGGCGCGGAGGATCAGGTTTAGACGGGCTAAGCGATAAGGGGTGAGCGGCCAACCGCGCGGCAATGGCCCGGCCTCCCGGCCGAGCAGCCGGCGATGGAAGCGCAACAGGGCGGCGATGCGGGTAACGAAGTCCCGATCGAGCGGGACGATGGCGGCGAGCGGTCGGCCGGGGGTCGGGTCACGCAGCCATAACCGATGCTCGCCGGCTGCGTCGGCGACGATGACGTGGCGTCCGTCGATGCCCGCCAGGTCCGCGAGTAGCGCGCCGAGCAAGTGCGGATCGACCGGCTGAGCGCTCGTAAATCCTTCCGGCGCCGCGTCGAGAATTACCGTCACGGCGGACAGTTCCGGCCGCCAGAGGATGGGGTCGGTCAGGTCATCGGGCGCCGTGGCGAAAGGATAACCCCCAGCGCCGCGCGAACGCCGTTTCGGCGGCGTTCTTGGCGACGGCGCCGTCTGCGATGCGCTGCCGCATCTGTGCATGTTCGGCGCGATAGGTGCGATTTCTCCGCAGGAACTCGGAGGCTATGTCGGCGCGCCCGAGCGCATCGGACAGATTGTCGGTGCGTCGCGGGCGATGCTCTGGCGGCGTCGGCATTGCATCCTCCTTGCCCGCGCTCCGCGCGGATTCAGGAAGTGCAGCGTCACCTGTCGAATGTCGCGCGAATAGCGCGAAGACTGCGCTCAACCATGCCGCGAAAGCCGTGTCGGAGCTGAGCGAATGGGACCGAATTGGAGTTAAATCTTAACGCCTTGGCGGGCTCTGGCCACCGAGCAGATGGGCATAGCCAACCTCGGTCATCCATCGCGCTCGCGCAAGATGACTGTCGAGCATTGTTTTTGCGCGGTGCGGTTCGGCGGCCGCGTCGATGCCGAGAATACAGGCGGCGGCTTCGCGCCAGTCCGCGCCTTCGTCGGCAGCGTCGAGCAAGCGCAGATAATCGACCAGATGGCTTTCGTCGTAGGCGGTGAGCTGCGATACGTCGGGCGCGCGATCTGCGAACTGGCTGGTGCTCATGGCGCCCTCGTCATGTCTTCCGTTAACCAACTTAGACCAAATGCAGAGGCTAGCTACGCGCAAGTCTCGCATCGTTCGTTGCACCTTTTGCAGCGAGGAGCGGCGCGCTCCAGCCGATACAACTCATATGGGATAAACCGGATGAGATGTATCGTCCAGCTTCGCGCGCATGGACATGCGCCGTCTCGTGGGATTGAACTTTGCTAGGCTGAGAAAGGATAAGGGCTTTACCCAGGAGCGCTTTGCCGAAGTATCGGGCTTTACGCAGCAATATGTCAGTGATCTGGAGCGGGGCCGGCGCAATCCAACTGTCGTCACGCTGTTTCATTTGGCCTCGGCGCTTGACGTCACGCCCGCCGATCTTCTTGCCGAACTCGATCCGCCGGAAAACGACTAACTTCGCAGAACTTGGGCGCGAGCCGGGCGGTAGCCCGGCGAGCGCACTTGCGGCCGCGCGGACCTTGGTACGCGCGGCCGCCGCCGATCTGGCGCGGCAGATCGGTGCAAAACGGCGAAGCCGCAGGGCCGGAGCTCCGGCCCTGCGGTGGCGAACGGTCATGCCTTGAGGCGTTGCATTCCCTCGGCCAGCGTCCAGAGCGCCCGGTTGAGCGTCACGTTCTGGTCAATGCCGTTGATGGCGCGGGTCTGCGCCCGGCGTATGCGGCCCTCCGCGTTGCGCTTGCGGCCCTGCAAACCGCCCCGCACGACATTCTCCTGAATGACGTTGAAGGTGGTCCACAGGCTATCGCCCGCATCTTCGCGGCGGCGCGGTTCGATGATCTGTTCGGGCCGCAGCGGGCTTTCGTCCTCGCCATAGCGGGCGACCAAGCTGACCTCGCCAAGCAACCGCCGCTCGTCCTCGGAAAGCCGGACCTCTTTCATGGCCTCGCTCGCGTCGATCAGGCGGGGGAAGTCCTCGGCGACGGTATAGACGCCTTCGATAATGTCGTGCTCGATGTTGCCCTTGTGCGGAACGCGGACCTCCTCGAACCGCTCGCCCGCGATCATGCTGTTGGTGCAGACGAAGCGCAGCATCCCCGCGAACATCTGATAGGCGCTGGTCCCGTCATGGCTGTTCACGATGATGACTTCGGCGGCCTCTGGTTTCCCGATTCCCTCGTCACGACGAAGGCGCAGCATATGTTTCGCGTGGCCGTGGCGCGAACCATCGCGCGGAACCGACTGGACGGCGAAGAACGGGAACCATCCTTCCCGGCGCAGTCCCTCAACGATGTCGATGGTCGGGACATAGACATACCGCTCCGACCTGCTGTCGTGCGCCTCGCGGGCGAAGATGGACGGGACGTGGCGATATAGCGCCTCGTTATCGAGCGGCTCCCGACCGCTGATCTGATGGGCGTTCCGGCCGAAGCGGGTAGCAAGGTGATGGATGCTCATGGGTCTTTCCTTTCCTTGGGTCTGGGTTTCCGCGCAGCGGAGCGCCGCGCTGAAACCCTGCCCGTCGGCGAGACCGGGGGTGCAACCGGAGTGGGCGGCTTCGCGGGGAACCGGCTGCACGGAACCCCCGGACCTGATCCGGGGGTGGAGGAAGCTGGGCGGAAGCCGCTCCGAAGGGCGCTGGGGGCAGCGCCCCAAGCACCGCGCCGCGTGCGGCGCCAGCAAACAACTCTTGCCATTTGTTCCTGTTTTGATCCAAACCGGGCACAAGGAGTCGGTATGAGCATCACGATCACAGGACAGCCCGGTCAGCGCATCGCGGTCGCGGGCGACATCACCAAGACGCTGCGCGTTCCCTATGACGCGGTAGAGGAACGCTTCCTGCTGGCCGCGAGCGACGGTTCGCTGATCGAGGGCCGGCTCGAAGCCGAGGAGGATCGGTTCGATTTCAGGGTCGTGGTGGACGGTGCGGGGATCTCGCGCGTCGGACACGGCGAGCTGACGCTGGACTGGCGGGTCGAATGGGTGACGATTGCGCCCTATGACTCCGCCGCGCTGCCGGAGCGTGGCCCGATGCCGCTGCCCCTGTTCGATTCGCTCACCGGCTAGTTGCCCGACAACGCGAGAGGCGCCCCGCTCCGGTGGAGCGGGGCGCCGTGTCGGGTCAGCGGGACCAGATCAGCGCATATTCGCCGGCGGTGTCGGTTTCGGACAGAGTGGCGTAGATCGGCGCCGGGAAGGTCGGATCGTCCAGCTTGACCGAGATGTAATCGCGCTTCTCGCGGCTGGTCTTTTTCCATCCCGCGCCGCACTCGACCGAGCCGACCGCGAGGCGGAAGTCGGGGGCCTTCTCGCTCTCCTTGTCAATCGGGCGGAGAGTGGCCTTGGCGTTGAGGGTGAGCGTCTTGATGGTTCCGGTGAAGGAGCCGTTGCCCGCCTGGGTGAAAGTGCCGATGGTCGCCATGTCGAAGTTCCTTTCGCTTTCGGGCCGCGACCGCCGCGGCCTCGATGGCGATCGGTGAAGCGGGGATGATCGGACGCGCACCGCTCGCGGCCGAAGCGCAGCGGAGGATGGCGACGCGCGGCTTTTTTTGCTTCGCGATGCAAAGCCGAAGGCGGCGGAAAAAAGCCGCGCGTCGGCGTTGCGCCAGGCCGAGCAAGGCGAAGCCGGCCCCGGTTAGATCAAGCCATTCGAGGAGGTCGCGCGGTCATGCCGAAGGTAAGTGAATTAAGCAGCATCGACATCGGCACTCACAAGAGGCGGCGCGTTCAATCTCAAGCATCGATGCCACCGTAACACCGCTTCGGACCGCCAATCTCGCTAAAGGGATGCGATAGGGAGCAGCTCCGCTCGCGCTTGCCGGACGATCTGCAAGCCGCCGAAAACATCAAGCCGCTTCCCCGCGGTAATACATCTGCTATTCTGGATATATGGATTCTGATTCGACCATCCTCGCCCTAAGCGCACTCGCTCAATCGACGCGCTTAGACACATTCCGCCTGCTGGTGCGGCATGAGCCCGGCGGCCTGCCGGCTGGCGAGATCGCCCGCCAACTCGACGTGCCGCAGAACACCATGTCCACACATCTCGGCATCCTGGCGCGCGCGGGGCTGGTGAAGTCCGAGCGGCAAAGCCGGTCGATCATCTACCGCGCCGACCTTGATGCGCTGCGCGCGCTGACCCTCTTTCTGGTCAAGGACTGCTGCGCCGGGAAGCCGGAGTTGTGTGCGCCGCTGGTCGCCGAACTCGTCCCCTGCTGCTGATGGAGCCTGCCATGTCCACCGATCGCGTGTTCAACGTCCTGTTCCTCTGCACCGGCAATTCTGCGCGCTCGATCCTCGCGGAAAGCGCCATGAACAAGCTCGGAGAAGGCCGCTTTCAAGGTTTCTCGGCGGGAAGCTTCCCGAAGGGCGCGATCAATCCGGACGCGCTGCGGTTGCTCGAACGGATCGGCTATCCGACCAAAGGCTTGCACTCGAAAAGCTGGGAGGCGTTCTCGGCGTCTGGCGCGCCGCAAATGGATTTCGTGTTCACCGTCTGCGACGACGCGGCGGGCGAAACCTGCCCGGTGTGGCCCGGCCATCCGATGACGGCGCATTGGGGCATCGAAGATCCGAGCCATGTCGAAGGCAACGACATCGAGCGCGAGCGCGCGTTCGTGACGGCGCTGCGCTATCTGGAGAACCGGATCAAGCTGTTCATGGCGCTGCCGTTCGATCGGCTCGACGCGATGGCCTTGAAGGCGCATGTCCGAGAGATCGGGCAGGCCGAAGGCGCGAGCAGCCGGCGCGGGGATGCGGCATGAGCTGCCCCGTCAACGCGGCCCGCTGACGGGCCATGTCCACCGCTCCGCTCGCCGGCGCCGCGCCGGCTCGTCCCGGCATTTCCTTCTTCGAGCGTTATTTGAGCCTGTGGGTCGCGCTCTGCATCGTGGCCGGCATCGCGCTCGGCCATGCGCTGCCCGGCCTGTTCGGCGCCATCGCGTCGGCCGAGGTCGCTCGCGTCAATCTTCCGGTGGCGGTGCTGATCTGGCTGATGATCGTGCCGATGCTCCTCAAGATCGACTTCGGCGCGCTCGGGAGCGTCCGGCAGCACTGGAGGGGCGTCGGCGTCACCCTGTTCATCAACTGGGCGGTCAAGCCGTTCTCGATGGCGCTGCTCGGCACAGTGTTCATCGGCTGGCTGTTCGCGCCGCTGCTGCCAGCGGGGGAGATTTCCTCCTATATTGCCGGGCTGATCCTGCTCGCGGCGGCGCCCTGCACGGCGATGGTGTTCGTCTGGTCGAACCTGTGCGACGGCGAACCCAATTACACGCTCAGCCAGGTGGCGCTCAACGATGTCATCATGGTGTTCGCGTTCGCGCCGCTGGTCGGCCTGCTGCTCGGCGTCGCCTCGATCACGGTGCCGTGGGACACGCTCCTGTTTTCGGTCGTCCTCTATATCGTCGTGCCGGTGATCGCGGCGCAGCTCCTGCGGCGGCGCGTTCTCGCGGCCGGCGGCCAGCCCGCGCTTGACCGGGTTCTGGCGCGTCTCGGCCCGATTTCGCTCGTCGCCCTGCTGGCGACGCTGATCTTGCTGTTCGGATTCCAGGGCGAGGCGATCATCGCGCAGCCGCTGGTGATCGCGCTCCTGGCCGTGCCGATACTGATCCAGGTCTATTTCAACGCGGGGCTGGCTTACTGGCTGAGCCGCCGGTTCAGCGTCGCGTGGTGCGTGGCCGCGCCGGCCGCGCTGATCGGTGCGTCCAATTTCTTCGAGCTGGCAGTTGCGGCCGCGATCAGCCTGTTCGGCCTCAAGTCCGGTGCGGCGCTTGCGACCGTCGTCGGCGTGCTGATCGAAGTGCCGGTGATGCTGACGGTGGTGGCGATCGTGAAACGCACGCGCGGCTGGTATGAAAAGGGAGTAACTGTGTGACCCGTATTCGCGCGCTTTCCGAACCGGCCCATCTGCCCGCGCTCGAACCGCGCTATGCCCATGACCGGCCAGCCCTTGGCCTTGGCGCGGGCGATCCGCCGCCGCGTATCCTGCTGCTCTACGGCTCCTTGCGCGAACGGTCCTTCTCGCGCCTCGCGGTCGAGGAATCCGCGCGGCTGCTCCAGTTTTTCGGTGCGGAGACGCGCATCTTCGATCCGTCCGACCTGCCTTTCCCCGACCAGGTGACGGGCGACGATCATCCCGCCGTCCATGAACTGCGCGACCATGCGTTATGGTCGGAAGGCATGGTGTGGTGCAGCCCGGAACGGCATGGCCAGATCACCGGCCTCATGAAAGCGCAGATCGACCATCTGCCGCTGGAGATGAAGGGGATGCGCCCGACCCAGGGCCGCACGCTTGCGGTCATGCAGGTGTCGGGCGGTTCGCAGTCGTTCAACGCGGTCAACACGCTGCGCTTGCTCGGTCGGTGGATGCGGATGTTCACCATTCCAAACTGTCCGTCGTCAGAACATTTGGCACAACTCGCGGCGTAGATTAGCGGAGTGC
>CAZJXG010000164.1:0-6336 GCA_964549965.1 uncultured Sphingomonas sp.
TCCCCGTCCCCGGCAAGGACCTGCCCGGCGTGATCAGCTTCCGCGACATGAAGGATGTCGACACGATGCTCGCCGCCGCCGGACAGGGTGGCGACGCCGTGGTGATCGGCGGCGGCCTGCTCGGGCTGGAAGCCGCCCACGGCCTGTCGCTGCGTGGCATGAAGGTAACGGTGATCCACCTGATGCCGACCTTGATGGAGCGTCAGCTCGACGAGGCGGCCGGCTGGCTGCTCAAGACCGAACTCGAATCGCGCGGCCAGACGATCCTGACCGGCGCCGATACCGCCGAGATTTTCGGCGACGGCAAGGTCGAAGGCGTCAGGTTGAAGGACGGCACCGAAATCCCGGCGAGCCTCGTCGTCATGGCGGTGGGCATCCGCCCCTCGACCGCGCTCGCCCGCGAGGCCGGCCTCGCGGTCGGGCGCGGCATCCAGGTCGACGATCATATGGTGACCAGCGACCCGGCGGTGCTCGCGGTGGGCGAATGCGTCGAGCATGACGGCAACGTCTACGGCCTCGTCGCCCCGCTCTGGGAAATGTGCCGCGCTCTGGCCGATGGGCTCGTTGCGGAACCCAGCGGCTATCGCGGTTCGGTCACATCGACCAAGCTCAAGGTGTCCGGCATCGACGTCTTTTCGGCGGGCGATTTCTCGGGCGGGGAGGGGGCCGAGGACATCGTCCTGCGCGACGCCTCGCGCGGGGTCTACAAACGGGTCGTGCTGCGTGAGGACAAGGTCGTCGGCGCGGTGCTCTACGGCGACACCGCCGATGGCGGCTGGTATTTCGATCTGCTCAGGAAGAATGAGGACGTGTCCGAGATCCGCGATGTGCTGATCTTCGGCCAGGCCTTCGCCCAGGGGGGTGGGCGCGCGGACCCTAAGGCGGCCGTTGCGGCGCTCTCGGACGATGCCGAGATTTGCGGCTGCAACGGCGTCTCCAAGGGCAAGGTCGTCGCCTCGATCACGGGCGGTGCCTGCAGCCTCGATGCGGTGCGGGCGACCTGCAAGGCCTCCGCCAGCTGCGGCTCCTGCACGGGCCTCGTCGAGACCATCCTTGCCCTGACCCTGGGCGATGATGTCCAGTCGGGCCCGAAGACGATCTGCAAGTGCAGCAGCTTCACCCATGACGATGTCCGCCGCGAGATTGTTGCGCAGCAAATGCGCTCGATCCCCGAGGTGATGCAGAAGCTCCACTGGACGACACCGGATGGCTGCGCCTCGTGCCGCCCCGCGCTCAACTATTATCTGCTGTGCGCCTGGCCGGGCGACTATGTCGACGATCAGCAGAGCCGCTTCGTCAACGAGCGGCTCCACGCCAACATCCAGAAGGACGGGACCTATTCAGTGGTGCCGCGCATGTGGGGCGGGCTGACCAACCCGCGCGAACTCCGCGCGATCGCCGATGTCGTCGAAAAGTACAACGCGCCGATGGTCAAGGTGACTGGCGGCCAGCGTCTCGACATCTTCGGGATCAGGAAGGACGATCTGCCGGCTGTATGGGCCGATCTCAACGCCGCCGGCATGGTTTCGGGCCATGCCTATGGCAAGGCGCTGCGCACGGTGAAGACCTGTGTCGGTTCCGAATGGTGCCGTTTCGGCACTCAGGATTCGACGGGCCTGGGCGTTCAGACCGAGAAGATGACGTGGGGCAGCTGGATGCCGCACAAGTTCAAGATCGCGGTGTCCGGCTGTCCCCGCAACTGCGCCGAGGCGACGATCAAGGATTTCGGCATCGTCTGCGTCGATAGCGGCTATGAGCTGCACGTCGGCGGCAATGGCGGCATCAAGGTCCGTGTCACCGACCTCCTTTGCAAGGTTGCGACCGAGCAGCAGGCGCTCGATTATTGTGCCGCCTTCATTCAGCTCTACCGCGAGGAGGCCTGGTATCTGGAGCGCACCGCGCCCTGGATCGAACGGGTCGGCATCGAGCATATCCGCCAGCGCATCGTCGACGACGAGGTGGGACGCGAGGCGCTGACCGCGCGCTTCCTTTATTCGCAGAGCTTCTCGCAGGACGATCCCTGGGCCGAACGCGCCGCCGGCAAGGATCGCGAGCAGCACGCGCATCTGGGCGAGTTCCGCCCCATCGAACTTCTGGCTGCGGAGTAAGCGAGATGGTGACTGGAGACTGGATAGACGTCGGCGCGCTGGGGGAGATCCCGGTGCGCGGCGCGCGCACCATCAAGACTGCGGACGCACAGGAGATCGCGATCTTCCGCACTGCGGGCAACAAGGTCTATGCGCTCGTCAACCGCTGCCCGCACAAGCAGGGTCATCTCAGCCAGGGCATCGTCCATGGCGAGGCGGTGGCCTGTCCGCTGCACAATTGGCGTATCTCGCTTGTGACCGGCGAAGCGCTGGGCGAGGATGAGGGCTGCGTCCCCACCATAGCGGTGCGGGTCGATGCCGGCCGCATCCTTCTTTCGCGCGTGGCGATGCTGCAGACGCTGGCCGCCGCCGCATGAGCGAAGGGGCGCCGGTCCGGACGACCTGCCCCTATTGCGGCGTCGGCTGCGGCGTCCGCGCGACCCCGCTCGTCGCCCCGAACGGTCATCGCGCGCTGGGCATTGAGGGCGATCCCGATCACCCTGCCAATCGCGGCAAACTCTGCTCCAAGGGCACCCATCTTGGCGAGACCATCGGGCTCGGCGGGCGCCTGCTCCACCCGATGATTGGCGAAAAGCGGGCGAGCTGGGACAAGGCACTTGACCTCGTTGCCCGCCGCTTCCTCGACAGCATCGCGAAGCACGGCCCCGACAGCGTCGCCTTCTATGTCTCCGGCCAGCTGCTGACCGAGGATTATTATGTCGCCAACAAGCTGATGAAGGGCTTCATCGGCAGCGGCAATATCGACACCAATTCGCGGCTGTGCATGTCCAGCGCGGTTTCCGGCCATGTCCGGGCGTTCGGCGAGGATGTCGTCCCCGCAAGTTATGACGATCTCGATGCTGCCGACCTGTTCGTGCTGGTCGGATCGAACACCGCATGGTGCCACCCGATCGTCTATCAGCGCATGCAGGCCGCGCGCGAGAAGCGCGGCGCGAAGCTCGTCGTCATCGATCCGCGCCGTACCGAAACCTGCGAGGACGCCGATCTTCACCTCGCGATCCGGCCCGGCAGCGACGTCGCGCTGATGAACGGGCTGCTCGCCCACGCCTTGCGTACCGGTCTGATCGACGAAGCCTATCTGCAGGCGAGCGTAACCGTTCCGCAGGGCTATTGGGACATGATCGGCCAGGGCAGCGATCTGTGGTCGGTCGCGAAGACGTGCGACATCGCGCCCGAGCAGCTGTTGCGCTTCTACGAGCTGTTCGCCGCGCATCCGCGCACCGTCACCCTGTTCAGCCAGGGTATCAACCAGGCGTTGCGCGGCACCGATCAGGTCAACGCGATCATCAACCTCCACCTCGCCACCGGCCGGATCGGCAAGCCGGGCGCCGCGCCCTTCTCGATCACCGGCCAGCCCAATGCAATGGGCGGGCGCGAAGTGGGCGGGCTCGCCTCCACCCTCGCCGCGCATATGGATTTCGCGCCCGACAACATCGCCCGCGTTGGCCGCTTCTGGTCCGCCCCGCGCATGGCGATGAAGCCGGGCCTCAAGGCCGTCGACATGTTCCGCGCGGTCGAGGAAGGCCGGATCAAGGCGATCTGGGTGATGGCGACCAATCCCGCTGTCAGCATGCCTGACGCCAGTCGCGTGCGCGACGCGCTGGCGCGCTGCCCCTTTGTCGTCGTTTCCGACGTGATGGCCGATACCGACACCGGCCGCTTCGCCCATGTCCGCCTGCCCGCCGCCGCCTGGGCGGAGAAGGACGGCACCGTCACCAACAGCGAACGGCGGATCAGCCGCCAGCGCCAGGCGCTGCCGCTGCCCGGCGAAGCGAAACCCGACTGGTGGATCATCAAGGAAGCCGCCGCGCGCATGGGCTGGGCCAGTGCCTTCGCCTATGACCGGCCTGCGGACATATATCGCGAACATGCGCGGCTATCGGGCTATGAGAACAGGGGCGCCCGGCTGTTCGATCTGCGCAACCATGCCGCGATCGGCAACCCCGCCTATGACGCGATGGAGCCCTATCGCTGGGGCGGGACTCCCTTCGGCGATGGCCGCTTCCCGACCCCAGATGGGAAAGCCCGCCTCGTCCCCACCATCCAGGCCGCGCTTCCCGAGCCGCTGCGCGACTGGCCGCTGACTCTCAACACTGGCCGCTATCGCGATCAGTGGCACACGATGACACGTACCGGCCTGTCGCCGAAGCTCGCCCGCCACCGCGAGGAGCCGCTGGTCGAGATCCATCCCGATGACGCGGCAAGGCTGGGGCTGAAGGAGGGCGATATCGTCCGGGTCGCGACCCCGCAGGGCGAGAGTCTGTTCCGGGCCATGCCCAGCGAGGGGCAGCGGTGTGGCGACATCTTCACGCCGATCCACTGGACCGACCGCCAGTCCACCGGAGGACGCACCGGCCTGTTGCCGCGCCCGCTCACCGATCCGCATTCGGGTCAGCCTGGCTTCAAGTCGACGCCCGCCCGGATCGAAAAGGTCGCGATCGAATGGCGCGCCTTCCTGATTCTGCGGGGAGAAGCCTGGACGGCCAGCCTCCCGCCCGCACTCTGGGCGACGCGCATCACCGTCGCCAACGGCACATTGTACGAACTGGCCGGCGTTGGCGACGGCGAGGCGCTCGACAGCTGGCTGCCAGCGGGCGCACGGATCGAGGCAGCCGATCCGGCACGCGGATCGCGGCGGATCGCGGTGATCGCCGACGAGAAGCTGGAAGCGGTGTTATTCTTCACCCGTGGTGGCGAATTGCCGGGCCGCGACTGGCTGATCGCCCAACTCGGCGCGTCGCAGGTCGCGCCGACCCTGCTGGCTGGTCGGGCACCCGGCGCACAGCCCGATCGCGGCCCGCTGATCTGCGTCTGTTTCGACATCGGCCTCAAGACCATTATCGCCGCCATCGCTGAGCGGCAGCTGGCCGATGTCGCGGCCATTGGCAAGGCGATCGGGGCGGGGAGCAATTGCGGCTCCTGCCGCCCGGCGCTGGCGCGCATCCTCGCCGACACCACCCCAGCTTTGGAGAAGGTCCATGCAGCTGAATGAGGTGATTGCCCCGGGCAGCGTATGGCTGGTCGGCGCGGGCCCCGGCGATCCCGACCTGCTGACCCGCAAGGCCGAAAAGCTGATCGCCGCCGCCGACATCATCTTCCACGATGCGCTGGTCGGCCCCGACATCCTCGATCTCGCCGCATCTGGCGCGGAACTGGTCAGCGTCGGCAAGCGCTCCGGCCGCCATTCGAAGCCGCAATGCTCGATCAACGATCTGCTGCTCGAAGCTGCTTTGGAGGGACGACGGGTCGTACGCCTGAAGGGCGGCGACCCGTCGATATTCGGTCGGTCGAGCGAGGAGATGGATCACCTCATCGCGCACGGCGTGTCCGTAAAAATCTGCCCCGGCATCACCACCGCCAGCGCGGCCGCGGCGAGCGGTCTTGCCTCTCTCACACTCCGCGGCAGCGCCCGAAGGCTCACCTTCATCACCGCGCATGCCCGCGCCGACGCCGCGGTCGACCACGACTGGAAGGCCCTTGCCGACGGGAAAAGTACGTTGGCCATCTATATGGGCCGTGATGCGGCCGTCGAAATAAGTAACTCGCTGATCGCCGCCGCTATGCCAGCAAACACACCGGTCCTCATTGCCTGCGATGTGAGCCTGCCCACCGAAAAGCTGCTGCGGACGCGACTGGATCTTCTTCCACTGGCGATTGGTGCGGTCGCGGGCGGCTCGCCGACCTTGATACTCGTAGGTGAGGCTGTCGCCGTACGACCTCATCAACACGCGGATCGGTTAATTTTTTCCCGTAGTATGTCGCAGAAGCGCTACTGAAAATAGCGCGCTACACCATTTCCTTCCCACGACCATCGCCATCTCGTCCCGGCCATGATTTGATGTGAATGTCGCGCTGCGGAAGCGGAAGTCTAATGCCGTGTTCGCGAAACAGCCGCCAGATCCGACCGAGAATATCGGATTGTACATTGCCGACGCCCTGCTCCGGATCGCTGATCCACACCAGGACATCATATTCGACCCCGCGTTCGCCAAAACTGCGCAGCCAGACATTGGGCGATGGCGACGTTAGAACCCGCGCACATTCGGTCGCGGCCTGGATCATCAACCGCTCGGCGAGTTCCAGATCGCTGTCATAGGCAACGCCGAGCGCGATGCGGATACGGACATCGCGGTTCGAATAGGACCAGTTTTCGACCCGCTCCGTCATCAGGAGCTTCTGTGGTTGCCGCCCGTGATGCAAGAGGTTTTTGACCGTCTGGGTTAGTGAT
>CAZJXG010000165.1:0-6270 GCA_964549965.1 uncultured Sphingomonas sp.
GATCGGGGTCGATGTCGTCGAGAAGCTCGCTTTCAAGCTGCGCGATCCGAAACCGGCCACCTTGTTCGGGTCGGGTCAGGTCGATCAGATCGCGCTTGCCGCGCGGATGGGCGAGGCCCAGCTGATCATTGTCGATGCCGCGCTCACCCCGATCCAGCAGCGCAATCTGGAGAAGGCAACCGAGGCCAAGGTGATCGACCGTACCGGCCTGATCCTCGAGATATTCGGGGAACGGGCGGCCACCGCCGAAGGGCGGCTGCAGGTCGAACTCGCCCATCTGGATTATCAGGCGGGCCGGCTCGTCCGCAGCTGGACCCATCTCGAGCGGCAGCGCGGCGGCTTCGGCTTCTTGGGCGGGCCTGGCGAAACCCAGATCGAGGCCGATCGCCGCCTGATCCGTGACCGCATGGCGAAGCTGCGGCGCGAACTGGAGCAGGTCCGCCGGACGCGCGGTCTTCATCGCGCCCGCCGCCAGCGCGCGCCCTGGCCGGTGATCGCGCTGGTCGGCTATACCAATGCCGGCAAATCGACCCTGTTCAACCGGATGACGGGCGCCAGGGTCATGGCCGAGGATCTTCTCTTCGCCACGCTCGATCCGACGATGCGGCAGATATCCCTGCCGGGCATCGACAAGGCGATCCTCTCCGATACCGTGGGCTTTGTCTCGGACCTGCCGACCCAGCTCGTCGCCGCCTTCCGCGCGACGCTGGAAGAGGTGACGGGCGCCGACATCATCCTGCATGTCCGCGACATCGCCCATGTCGACAGCGATGCGCAGGCCGATGACGTGCTGACGGTGCTCGGTGAGATCGGGGTCGGCCCGAAGACGCCGGATGGCGAAGCCGGGGAGGGGGCGCCGATCATCGAGGTCTGGAACAAGATCGACATGCTCGATCCCGACACGCGCGCCGCGACCGAGGCGGAGGCCTCACGGCGCGAGGACGTGGTCATCCTGTCGGCGCTGACCGGCGAGGGGGTGGACGATCTTCGCCGCCTGGTATCCGACCGTCTGTCGACCGGAAACCGGGTGCGTACCCTGTCGGTGCCGATCAGCGACGGCGCGACGCTCGCCTGGCTGCATGCCCATGGCGAGGTGATCGGCCAGGAGGTCGAGGGCGAGGCGATGATCGTAGAAGTACGTCTGTCGGACAAGGACCTGGCGCGCTTCGAGGCGCGCTAGCATCCTCGAACATGCTCAGGGTGACGGTTTCTCAGTGCGCTTCGCCCGAACCCACAGCGCTTCCTTCTCGTCAAGGGTGAGCCCGGCGAACGCCTGACCCGCCATTTGCTCCATCGACCGGAAGCGTTTCTCGAACTTTCCATTGGCCGCGCGCAGCGCGGCTTCGGGATCGATCCCCAGCTTGCGTGCCCAGTTGACCACGGCGAACAGCAGGTCGCCCATCTCCTCGAAGCGATGCGCATCCGAGCCGGCTTCGCGGACCTCCTCGATTTCCTCGGCGACCTTCTCGCGAGCGCCTTCCGCATTCGGCCAGTCGAATCCCGTCCGGGCGGCCCGCTTCTGGAGTTTCTCGGCGCGGAGCAGGGCGGGCAGGGCAGAGGCGACCCCGGCCAATGCGCTGCGATCCTCGCTCATGCCCGCGCGTTCGGCGGCCTTGATCTCCTCCCAGCCAGGGCTGGCGCCGTTGCCGAAGACATGTGGATGGCGGCGGATCATCTTGCTGCTGATCGAATCGAGCACGTCGCGCAGATCGAAGGCGCCGGCCTCCTCGGCCATGCGCGCATGGAAGACCACCTGGAGCTGGAGATCGCCGAGTTCGTCGCGCAGTGCGTCCATGTCGCCGCGCTCGATCGCGTCGGCAACTTCATAGGCTTCCTCGATCGTATAGGGGGCGATCGTCGCGAAATCCTGCTGCACATCCCAGGGGCAGCCGGTTTCGGGATCGCGCAGCCGCGCCATGATGTCTCGAAGTTCCTCGATCATCCGCTTCACCTATCCCAGGGTGCGACCGGGGAGAAGAGCGTGCTGAAATGTTCGATGAAGGCGCGGGCATTGGGCGCGTTGCCCGCGCCCCGCGGCTGCACCGCATAGATGGCGACCTCGGTCGCGCCGCGATAGTCGGGCAGGATGCGGACGAGGCTGCCATCGCGCAGCGCCGGGCCGATGTCCCAGGTCGATCGCAGCGCGATACCCAGGCCGGCAAGGCCCAGGTCTCGCGCCACCTCGCTGGAATTGGTCCGCACTGCGCTGCTGCCATCGACGACCACCGCACCTTCGGGGCCTTCCAGTCGCCAGGGAAGCTGCTGGACGGCCGCGAGCAGCCGGTGCCGGCCGAGATCGGCGAGCGTCGCCGGCGTACCATGTTCGGCCAGATAGGCTGGCGCCGCGCAGAGGATGCGGTGATTCTCCGCCAGCCGGTGCGCGACCAGCGACCCGGTCGGCTCGGCGGCGATGCGGATGGCGATGTCGATCCGCTCGCCGAGCAGGTCGACGAAGCCGTCATCCAGGTCGAGCGTCAGCTCGATCCTCGGATGCCGATCGAGAAAGGGCTTGAGATGGGGCACGATGTGAAGCCGCCCGAACGATGTCGGCGCAGACACATGCAGCTGGCCGCCCGGCTGGCCGATCCGTCCCGCGACCCGCGCCTCCGCGTCGCGCGCCGCTTCGAGGATCTGGCGGACATCCTCGTAAAAGGCCTGGCCGACGTCGGTGAGGAGCAGGCGCCGCGTGGTGCGATGGACCAGAGTCACCCCCAGCCGCGCCTCCAGCCTGGCGAGCCGCTTCGACACCATCGCCGGCGAGATGCGCAGCCGCCGCCCCGCCGCCGACAGGCTCCCGGCTTCGACGATCGCGGCATAGAGCGCATAATCCTCGTGCATCACGCCCTGCTGCCTCAACGGCGGTTGCAAAGCCACCGTTAATCCCGGATGACGGGCGCGGGTAGGTTGCGGAAGGGGTGGCGCGGGTGTTCCAGCGGATGCTGTTCCATCTCGCGTGCACGCTTGCGCTCGCCTGGCCGGCGTTCGTCAACGGTCAGCCCTTCTATTTCCCCGATAGCACCGCCTATGTCCGGGCCGCCGACAGCGCTGCCTATATCTTTTCGGGCCATCGGATCCGGACCGAATGGACCGAGCATTATGCCGGCTCGCTTCGTCCCGGCGCGCGACCGCGCGATCCCGATCGCCATGTCAGCGCGCATGGCAATGATCTCGCTACCGAGAGCGTGATGTCGGGGCGGTCTCCTTATTTTGGCGCGCTGCTCTGGTTGAGCTATGTATTCGGGCGCTTCTGGCTGTTCCTGCTGGCCCAGGCTGCGATCGCCTATGCGCTGATCCGGATCAGCCTGCGCCTGTTCGGCCTGCTGCGGCCCGCGATCGTGGCGGGAACGGTGGCGGCGCTGGCGGCGCTGAGCAGCCTCCCTTTCTTCACCACGCTGCTGATGCCCGATCTGCTCGCCGGATTCGCCATCCTCGCTTTCCTCCTGCTGGCCATCGACCGGGGACGATTGCGTCGGGGGGAGCGATTTGGGCTCGTCGCGCTGATGCTCCTCTCCGCGATGGCGCATCTCACCCATATCGTGATCATCGGCGGTATGGCGCTGGCGCTCACCGCGTGGGCGATGCTCGCGCGATGGCCGCGTGAGCGCTTCGGGCCGCTGGCCTGCGCGGGCGGACTGATCATGCTGGCCGGCCTTCTGTCGGTGACGGCGACCAGCC
Source organism: uncultured Sphingomonas sp. (assembly GCA_964549965.1). GTDB lineage: Bacteria > Pseudomonadota > Alphaproteobacteria > Sphingomonadales > Sphingomonadaceae > Rhizorhabdus. The sequence goes on from CAZJXG010000165.1 coordinate 3,676, forward strand.
TGGTGGTTGAGCATGTGTTCGGCCGCAAGCCGCTGCTGGCGCCTTTTCTCACGGCGCGCTTTCTGGCGGACGGGCCGGGGTTGGACTATCTGCGCACGCATTGCCCGCAATCGGGCTTCGCCGTCTGCGCCTGGCGCGAGCGCGACCATGTCGAATCGCTTGCCTTCCTCTGGTCGAATGATCCCGCCAATGGCGGCTATATGCTGTCCGACACGGCCACGCGCCGCGCGCTCGCAGCCCAGGACAGGGCCTTCGCGCTTGCGGTTCTCGCCGACTATCCGGTTGCGCAGGGGGGGCGGATCGTCGGTAATGCGCTGCGGCAGATGGCCCGCTTCGAAGTCGATCTCGCCAACACGCCGTGCGATCCGTCGCAACGCTGCTGGACGACACTCCCGCCGCGCGAGCGGGCCATCCTCATCGCGAGCCCGGCAGGGCGCAGCCTGTGGCCGCAGTTGGCGATGGCCGGACTCCACCGGGCCGTGGTCGGCATCGCGCTGATCGGCCTGCTGGCCTGGGTGGCGGCGCGGCGCGATGCCGCTGGCGCGGACATCCGTCTCTGGCTCGCGCTGCTGTTGACCGCGTCGGCCCTCAACGCATTGCTCTGCGGCGGTATTTCCGAGCCACTGGCGCGCTATCAGGCGCGGATCATCTGGCTGCTGCCGCTGATGGCGATCATCGCGGGACTGCTGTGGCGACAGGATCGCAAGGGGAAGCTCGACGGATGACAAGCGAAATGACCAAGGCTATCACCGCCGCCATGCAGCCCGACATCGCCGTCATCCTGCCCTGTTATAATGAGGAGGCGGCGATTGCCGCCACCATCGCGGGCTTCCGCGCGGCGCTTCCCGGTGCCCGCATCTATGTGTTCGACAACAACAGCAAGGATCGCACCGTCGAGGTGGCACGGGCCGCCGGGGCGATCGTCCGCTCCGAACGGATGCAGGGCAAGGGCCACGTCGTCCGCCGCATGTTCTCCGATGTCGAGGCCGACATCTATGTGATGGCCGACGGCGATGCGACCTATGATGCCGCCGCTGCGCCAGCGCTGATCCGGATGATGCTCGACGAGCGGCTCGACATGGTGGTGGGCGCGCGCAAGTCCGAGGTCGAGGCGGCCTATCGGCGTGGACATCGCTTCGGCAACAAGATGTTGACCGGTATATTGGCGCGGCTGTTTGGCAGGACATTTTCCGATATATTATCGGGTTACAGGGTATTTTCACGACGTTTTGTAAAGAGTTTCCCAGTGCTGTCGGCAGGCTTCGAGATCGAAACCGAGATCAGCATCCATGCGCTCGAACTTCAGATGCCGGTGGGTGAGGTGATGACGGCCTATGGCGCGCGGCCTGAAGGCTCGGTGTCGAAGCTCTCCACCTATCGGGACGGGTGGCGCATCCTCAGGACGATTGCGAGCCTGTTCCGGCTGGAAAAGCCGATGCTGTTCTTCGGGTCGATCGGCGTGGCGCTGGCGCTGCTCGCGGTGATCCTCGCGATCCCGCTGGCGATCACCTACATCCAGACCGGGCTCGTGCCGCGCCTGCCCACCGCCCTGCTGTCGACCGGCCTTGTCATCCTCGCCGTGCTCAACTGGTTTTGCGGGCTGATCCTCGCCACCGTTGTGCGTGGACGGCGCGAAGTGCGGCGGCTCGCCTATCTGGGCTTCGCCGCGCCCGGCGATCAGGACCGGGACAGCGGCAGCACGACGGGCTGACCCTCGATCAGGCCCGTCCACGCCCGGATATTGTAGCAGTCCCGCAAATATTCGGCAGTCAGAACCGTCTCGGGCGCACCATCGGCGATCAGCCGACCTTCATGGATCAGGATCAGCCGGTCGCAGAAGCGCGCCGCGATGGCGAGGTCGTGCAGGACGGCGATGACAAGGCTGCCAGCTGCCGCCTCGCCTTTGAGCAATTCCATGAGCTGGAGCTGATGGCCGGGGTCGAGCGCGGCGAGCGGCTCGTCGACGATCAGCGCCGGGGCCTCGACCGCGAGCGCGCGGGCGATCAGCACCCGAGCACGTTCACCGCCAGATAGTTGCGTAACGATCCTATGACGGAAAGGCAGGATGTCGGCCCGCTCCATCGCACGCTCGACGGCCTGTGCGTCGGTGGATGAGACCGTGGAGAAGGGTGCTAGATGAGGCAGGCGGCCGAGCGCCACCAGCCGTTCGACGGTCAGCGGCCAGTGCACCGTCTGGCCCTGGGGAAGATAGGCGATCCGCCGCGCCAGCGCAGCGCGCGACAAGCCGCCGATGTCGTCGCCGTCGATCGTCACGCGGCCCGAGGCCGGCGGGAGGAGCCCGGTGATCGCGCGGGCCAGGGTGGATTTGCCCGCGCCATTGGGACCGATCACGCCGACCAGCATTCCGGGCTGGATTGCCGCGTCGATGCCATGCAGCACCTCCGTCTGGCCCAGCGTGACGCGGAGCGCCTCGATCGCCAGCGTCACCACAGGCGCCGCTCGCGCGCAAGATGATAAAGGAACACCGGCACGCCGAGCAGCGCGGTCAGCACGCCTAGCCGCAGCTCGATCTCGGTCGGGATCAGCCGGACGGCGATATCGGCGGCCGAGAGCAGCGCCGCACCGCCGAGCGCC
>CAZJXG010000166.1:0-6253 GCA_964549965.1 uncultured Sphingomonas sp.
GCGCGACAAGGGCATGACCGAGGAAGCCATCGCCGCGGCCTTCTTTGTCGGCGTCAATGTCGTGAAGCAGCGTCTGCGCCTCGCCGCCGTCGCGACCAGCTTGCTCGACGTCTACGCCGAGGACGGCATGACCCTCGAACAGTTGATGGCCTTCACGATGTCCGAAGACCACGCCCGGCAGGAACAGGTCTGGGAAGCAATCCGCGACAGCTGGCAGAAGGAACCCTGGCAGATCCGCCGCATGCTCACCGAAACCACGGTCCGGGCATCGGACAGGCGCGCGCTGTTCGTCGGCATCGATGCATATGAAGCAGCCGGGGGCATCGTGCTGCGCGACCTCTTCCAGTCCGATGATGGCGGTTGGCTGCAGGATGTGGGTCTGCTCGACCGCCTCGTCGCCGAAAAGCTTCGCGACGAGGCCGACCGGATTGCTGTCGAAGGATGGAAGTGGGTCGAGGCGAGCCTCAGCATCCCTTACGGTGTCACGCACGCTATGCGCGAGATCACCGGCACGCCGCTCGAGATGACCGAGGAAGAGCAGGCCACGCGCGCCGGCTTGCAGGCCGAGCTCGATCGCCTGACCGAGCAATACGAGAACGCCGACGAACTCCCCGATGAAGTCGATCAACGCCTCGGCGAGATCGAGGATGCGCTGGAGGCTCCCGATAATCGCCCCATGCGATACGATCCCGCCGAGATTGCGATCGCCGGCGTGTTTGTCACCATCGATTCGGACGGCTCGCTGATCGCCGACCGCGGTTATGTCCGCCCCGAAGACGATGTGCCCGTCGCATCCGACCATGGTGACGACGCAGCCGCCGATCCGTCGCATAGCGAGGCGCCGATGGCCCACGCTGTTCGGCCAGTCGTCGTCACGATGGGTACCCAGCCAGCGCCGATCGAGGACGAAGAGGACGACGGCATCAAGCCGCTGCCCGAACGCCTGGTGACCGAGCTGACCGCTCACCGCACGCTGGCATTGCGCGACGCTGTTGCCCAAAATCCGCGGATTGCGATGACGGCGTTGCTCCACAAGCTCGTGTCGGACACCTTCCACCACCGCTCGATGAGCGGCGTTCTCGAAGCGCAGGTTCGGCACGTCTTCTTCCCGGCCCAGGCGGAGGATCTGGGTGACAGCCTGTCGGGCAAGTCGGTCGAGGAGCGCAACGAGCACTGGAAAAGCCGCATTCCGGTCGAGGAAGCCGCGCTGTGGGATTGGCTAACCGGGCTCGACGAGGAGAACCGGACGGCGCTTCTTGCCCACTGCGTGAGCTACGGCATCAACGCACTCTACGAGCGGCCCAATCCCTACAGCAGTTCGGGCGTGAGTGAGCATGGTTTGCAATTGCGCTTCGACCAGGCCGACCGCCTTGCGCGGGAAACCGGCCTCGACATGGTGCAGGTTGGATGGCGGCCGACCGTTGGCAACTATCTGGGCCGTGTCACCAAGTCGCGCATTCTGGAGGCCGTGCGCGATGGCGCTGGCGACCGGGCTGCCCAGCTCATCGACCACATGAAGAAAGGCGACATGGCCAAGGAGGCCGAACGCCTGCTCGCTGATTCTGGCTGGTTGCCCGAGCCGCTGCGGCTTGCCGACCCAGATGGCAACTCGGGTGCCGACCTCGTCGATCAGGGTGAAGGGGAAGCGGCGCTGCCGGCATTCCTCACCGAGGATGGCGACGGCGAACAGGCGGAAAGCGAGGACGACGACCTCACCGCCATCGCTGCCGAATGATCGCCATGCGCGGAGGTTGGGAAGTCTGCCCTCCGCGCCCCTTTCGGAGGGAACGCGCCATGACCGATTTGTCCGTGCCCACAGGCCGCGTGGTCTTCCAGTTCCTCGTTCCCGTCCATGTCGAAGTCGAAGACGGCATCGTCACCTGTGTTACGGTGATCGATGAAACCCCGGTCCGCGATCCGATCCTCGTTGAGGGCGATGCTGACTTGCTGCCGGCAGCCGTCGCTGCTGCCGACGACGGCCAGGACTGGCCATCATGGCAGTTCGGGTACTGAACCCACTTCCACTTTTCTTCATCACTTCAGCCCGGTCATCACTGTGCGGTAGCATCCGCGCAGGACCGGGCCTTTTTGTCCGGAGGCTTCAAATGGCCGACTATTTCACCCATTTCTCGTGCCTGCTCGACGTCGGCACGCCTGAAAATGCCGCCCGCGCGCTCGCGCTCTACACCGCCCTTTCCGAGGAAGGCGCCTCGGAGGAACCGCCGTCCGATGGCTTCCTCCTCTCGATCCAGCCCGAGCATGGCGGCACCGCGCTCTGGATGCGGGATGACGTGACCGGCGATCCGGAGCGCGTCATCCAGTTCGTGCGGCGTTGCGCCGAGCAGTTCCAGCTCAGCGGGCTGTGGGGCTTCCAGTACGCCAACACCTGCTCGAAGCCGCGCCTCGATGGCTTCGGGGGCGGTGCCCATGTCCTCGATCTGGCCACCCGCGAAACGATTGCATGGACCTATACCGACGGGTGGCTTGCATCTGTTTTGGATGGAGGCGACGGCGATGCCTGAGATCATCCAGACCACCGTTTATCAGCTCGCTGAACTGGATGAGGCCGCGAAGGACAAGGCGCGGGCCTGGTTTCGCGAAGGCGGCTTCGACCATGACTGGTATGACGCTGTCTACGCTGACTTCGAGCAGATCTGCGCCATTCTGGGCGTTACACTCGACACCCGTACCGTTCGCCTCGTCGGCGGAGGATCGCGGCAGGAGCCGTGCATCTATTTCCGGGGCTTCTGGAGCCAGGGCGACGGTGCCTGCTTCGAGGGGCGCTACGCTTACGCGCGCGGCGTTCCGGCCAATATCCGCAAATACGCGCCCAAGGATACCGAACTCCATCAGATTGCCGACGCCTTGCAGGCGGTGCAGCGCCGCAATTTCTATCAGCTCCATGCCCGGGTACGCCACCGCGGACACTATTATCATGAGTATTGCATGGACGTGTCGGTGGAGCGCGAGAGCCCCAGCGGCCAGGACATGAACGCCGATGCCGAGAATGTTGTAGTGGAAGCACTGCGCGATCTGGCACGCTGGCTCTACCGCCAACTTGAGCGCGAGTACGAATACCTCTCGTCTGACGAATGTGTCGACACGGCGATCGCCGTCAACGCCTACACCTTCACGGATGAAGGTCGCCGGTTCGGCTGACGGGAATAGCGCCCTGCATCGGCAGGGCGTTTTCCATTACTTCAACCGTTCAGCTTGTCCTTGATGGCCTTCGCTGGTGCGAAGGTCAGCTTCTTCGAAGCAGCGATCTGGATGGTCGCACCGGTCGAGGGATTGCGGCCTTCGCGCGCTGGCGTGTCCTTGATCTTGAACTTGCCGAAGCCATTGATCGCGATCTCATCGCCCTTGGCTGCGGCGTCAGCAATTGCGGCAAAGACGCCATCGACCAGCTTGCGGGCATCGGTCTTGGTCAAGCCATTCGCAGCGGCAAGGGCGTCGGCAAGATCACTGTTGTTCATAATGATAGCTTCTTTCGTGAATTGATGGGGCAGCCCGGTTAGCCGCAACGCCCGCGCAAATCCATGAATTGATGTGCGCAGGCAGCGCGCAGGAGAGGAAGAGGTTTGCCGGGACGGGACGAGACCCGCGCGGCTGAGAGAGAGCGTCGCGCGCGCTCCGTCCTTCCCGCTCTCCTTGAGGTAGTCCGTCATGAACATCCTGTCCGCCGTTGCCGGTTCTCCGGCGACGCCGCCTTCACTCGACCACTCCACCAGCATCTTCGCGGCCGGGGAAATGTTGCTCCCACGTCTCGAACAGGGCCAGGCGATCAGCACCGCCCAACTGCGTCAAGCCATGGAAGCGGCATTCGGTGCCTCGGACGCATCTGGGGTGTGGAACTGGAAGCAGGCCTACGAGGCCTGTGAGACTGCAACAGTCCTGTTTCTGCGCAAATATGGCCCGGCCCTGTTTCGCAAAGCCGCAGCGCCCGCAGCGCGTCTGGCTGCCTTGACCAGAATTGTGGGCCGCCTTCCCACCCACACCCGGCGTTCGGAGGAAAGCCAGACGCTCCAGCAATTTTCGACACCGGTCCCGCTCGGGCTCGCAGCCATGACCGCAGCCGCGATCCGTCCCGGTGACCGCGTGCTGGAACCCTCGGCCGGCACAGGTCTGCTAGCCATTCTCGCCCAGCTGGCTGGCGGGTCGCTCACCATCAACGAACTGGCGGAAACGCGGGCTGAGCTTCTGGCCACGCTCTTCCCCGCAACGCCCATCACGCGGTTCGATGCCGCGCAGATCGACGATCACCTGGATCATGCCGTGGTCCCATCCGTCGTGCTGATGAACCCGCCGTTTTCGGCCATGGCCCATGTGGCAGGCCGCGTTCAGGACGCCGGTTTCCGGCATATTTCCTCCGCACTGTGTCGCTTGGCCCCGGGCGGCAGGCTTGTCGCCATCACCGGCGCCAATGTCGGACCGGGCAATCCCGACTGGCGCGATGCCTTTGTCGCCTTGCAGGCGCGGGCACGTGTCGTGTTCAGCTGCCCGATGGCGGGCAGCGTCTATGCTCGCCACGGTACGACCTTTCCAACGCGCCTGACCGTCATCGACAAGTCACCCGCGGACGATCGGAACGTGCTCCCGCTCGCGCCAGGAACTGCACCCGATGTGGCAACGCTGCTGGGCTGGATCGAAACACACGTTCCGCCGCGATTGCCGGTCAGTCTCCCGGCAACGACCGTGCCCATCGTCGCCCTCCCCAAATCGGTGCGCGGCTATCTTGCCCGCGCGGCGGTCAAAGCTCCGGCCAACCCGATCGCAGCCGATCCCGAGCACCTCGACCTCACTTACGACACCGTCGACTGGACCCCGCCAGAAGAGGCCCGGATCAGCGATGGCCTCTACGAAGGCTACACGCTGCAATCGATCCGGATCGCGGGCGCGCAGCCCCATCCGACCAAGCTGGTGCAGTCGGCCGCCATGGCATCGGTTGCGCCACCCAAGCCCGCCTATCGTCCGCGCCTGCCGACAAACATCCATGCCCAGTTGTCCGATGCCCAGCTGGAAACCGTGATCTACGCCGGCGAAGCGCACAGCGATTACCTCGCCGGGACCTGGACTGTCGATCCGACCTTTGACCTCGTACAGGCAGCACCGGAAGGCGCGACGGCATCCGTGCGGTTCCGGCGGGGCTTCATGCTCGGCGACGGAACCGGCGCGGGTAAGGGACGGCAATCAGCGGGGATCATACTCGACAACTGGCTTCAGGGCCGGCGCAAGGCCGTCTGGATCAGCAAATCCGACAAGCTGATCGAGGATGCCCAGCGCGACTGGTCAGCGCTCGGCATGGAGCGCCTGTTGGTCACGCCACTCTCCCGCTTCCCGCAAGGCAAGCCGATCGGATTGTCGGAAGGCGTCCTGTTTGCAACCTATGCCACGCTGCGCTCCGACGAACGCGGCGACAAGGTTTCGCGGGTCCGGCAAATCGTGGATTGGTTGGGCGCCGATTTCGACGGCGTGATCATTTTCGACGAAAGCCATGCCATGCAGAATGCCGGCGGCGGCAAGGGCGAACGCGGCGATGTCGCTCCCTCCCAGCAAGGGCGCGCGGGCCTGCGGCTTCAGCATGCGCTCCCCGATGCCCGCGTCGTCTATGTTTCTGCAACCGGCGCCACCAGCGTGCACAACCTCGCCTATGCCCAGCGTCTCGGTCTCTGGGGCAGCGACGATTTCCCCTTTGCGACCCGCGCCGAATTCGTCGAGGCGATCGAGGATGGCGGCGTTGCGGCCATGGAGGTGCTCGCGCGCGATCTGCGCGCGCTCGGGCTCTACACCGCCCGTTCGCTCTCCTATGACGGCGTCGAATATGAGATAGTCGAACACAAGCTGACCGACGATCAGCGCCAACTCTATGACGCTTACGCGGGCGCCTTCGCGATCATCCACAACCACCTGGATGCGGCAATGGAAGCCGCGAATATCACCGGCAGCGATGGCACGCTCAACCGCCAGGCGAAGTCCGCCGCCCGCAGCGCCTTCGAGTCGGTCAAGCAGCGCTTCTTCGGTCACCTCCTGACCTCGATGAAGACGCCCACCCTGATCCGCTCCATCGAACGCGATCTCGAGGCCGATCATGCTGCCGTGATTCAGATCGTTTCCACCGGCGAGGCCTTGATGGAACGGCGGCTCGCCGAGATCCCGACTGAAGAATGGGGCGATGTGTGCGTGGACATCACGCCGCGCGAATATGTTCTCTCGTACTTGCAGCACTCCTTCCCGGTGCAGCTCTACGAGCCCT
>CAZJXG010000167.1:0-6025 GCA_964549965.1 uncultured Sphingomonas sp.
GGATGAGATCCAGGAACTGCAGGCCGCGATTGGTGTATTTCTTGGCGATCGAGATGACGAGGCGGAGATTGGCCTCGACCATCTCCTTCTTGGCGATCCGCGCCTCGCGCTCGCCCTTCTGCACCATGTTGACGATGCGGCGGAACTCGCCCAGCGCCATGCCGGTCGCCTGGGCGATCTCACCGATCTCGTTGCGGATCCGATCGACCGCATCGGCCTCGTTCGCGGCGAAATTGGCCCATTTCTTGTCGAGCTTCGAGACGCGCTCCAGCCAGCCATCTTCCATTTCGCGGTTGATATAGGCGTCCAGGAAGTCCTTGCGCGGCACCTTGTGCCGCTCCGCCAGGCGCAGCATCTGGCCCCCCAGCGTCGTCAGCCGCCGGTTGAACGAATAGAGCTGGTCGACGAGATATTCGATCTTCGCGCCGTGGAACTGAACGCTCTCCACCTCGGCGGTGAGCTGCTCGCGCAGGCTCTGATAGCGTTCCTCCTCGGCGGCCGGAAAGTCGTCTCCGACGCCCAGCGCCGTAACGCGCGCACCCTGGACCTGCGAAAAGGTGCGATAGAGATCGGTGATCGCCGCGAACCGCTCGAGCGCCATCGGCTTGAGCTGCTCTTCCATCTGGGCGAGGCTGAGCGTGTTGTCCTCGTCCTCCTCCTCGGCCGGACGGGGCGCACGACGCTCGGTCATGTTCTCCTCGTCCTCGTCGGCAGGCGCTTCCTCTTCGGGCTCTTCCTCTTCCTTGAAGGTCGGGCCGGCGGTCTCGGCGGAAATCTCGCCGTCGCCGTCCTCATTCTCGACCTGCTCGGCGGTCGGCCCCTTCGAGAGCATCGCGTCGAGATCGAGAATCTCGCGCAGCTGCATCGTGCCTTCGTTGAGCGCGTTCGACCAGTCGATGATCGCGTTGAAGGTGATCGGGCTCTCGCAGAGGCCCAGGATCATCGTGTCGCGGCCAGCCTCGATCCGCTTGGCGATGGCAATCTCACCCTCGCGGCTGAGCAGCTCGACCGCGCCCATCTCACGCAGATACATGCGCACCGGATCGTCGGTGCGATCGACGGTTTCCTTCTTGGCGGTAGCGGCAAGGGCAGGGCCGGTGTCGCCTTCGTCAGACGCCGCGGCCTCGTCGATCGGATCCTCTTCGGGCTGATCATCCTCGCCGGCATCCTCGTTCTCGACGATGTTCACGCCCATCTCGTTGAGCGCGGACATGACATCCTCGAGCTGGTCCGAGGTCATCTGATCCTGGGGCAGCGCCTCGTTGAGCTGCTCATAGGTGATGTAGCCCTTGCGCTTGGCGCGGGCGATCAGCTTCTTGAGCGATCCTTCGTTGAGATCGATGAGCGGGGCGTCGCCATCAATGCGCTCGCCACCTTCGCTCCCGTTCGTCTTCGCCATCTATGACCAACCCTCGATCAACCGGCGCATGCCGCCGGAATGCAATAGTTCAAACGCCCCCGCCGTCCCCGCCCTGGGCGAGATCGGTGAGAGCGCGTTTGGCGTCGGCCAGTGCTTCGCGCAGCCGCTGCTGCTCCGACCACAGTGCCTCGCTCGTTTCCATGCCCAGCCTGTCGGTCGCTTCGCGCAACGCCACGTCCAGGGACGGGATCGCTGCCAGAGCGTCAATCGTTGCCGAAAGGTCATGCACAGCACGATTATACTCGGCATTGCCGCGTAAAAACGAAAAGGCAAGAGTGTTCGTAGCCTTAAGCTCCTCGACCACTGCCCCGAGACCCGCTTCCCGCAATATGGTCTCCAGGCTTTCCTTTTCAAGCAGAGCCCCGGAAAAGCTCGCATCGAAGGCGATCGAACGCAGCTCCGCGAGCCGTTCATCATCGATCCTGAGGCTTCCGATCGTCTCGATCTTTTCTGCCAGCAGGGCGGGATAGCGCAGCAGCCCCGCCATCGCCGCGCGCATCATCCGGGGCTCGATGCCCGACTGGTTGACGGCGTGGGCGGCGCGTGACGGGGGGAGCGGCTCTGGCTTCCACGGCTCACCACGCCGGCGCGGCGCGCGGGGCTGGAAAGGCTGGCGCTCGAAAGGCTGGCGGCGGGCCTGGCCGAACTGCTCGTCGAAGCGGCGCCGAAACTCCATCTGATACTGGTAGCGGACATCGCCGTCCTGGATCGACGCCGCCAGATCGCCAAGCCGCTTGCGCAGGCCTGCACGGGCCTCTGGCGTGCCCAGCGGCTGCGCCTCATATTCGGCGCGCCACAGCAGTTCATCGAGGCTGATCGCCTCACCCAGCACCTTTTCCATGGCGGAGACGCCACCCGCCTTGACGAGATCATCCGGGTCCTGGCCACCCGGAAGCAGGGCGAAGCGCAGGGTGCGGCCCGGTGCTATCACCGGCAGCGCGCGCTGTGCCGCGCGGATCGCTGCCTTCTGGCCCGCCTTGTCGCCATCGAAACAGAGGATCGGCACCTCCGCCATGCGCCAGAGCCGTTCGAGCTGCATCTCGGTCAGCGCCGTCCCGAGCGGGGCGACCGCTTCGTCGATCCCGGCGCGGGCAAGCGCGATCACGTCCATATAGCCCTCGACCGCGATCACCCGATCGGCCTTGCGCGCGGCGGGGCCGGCGCGATCGATGTTGAACAGGGTGCGCCCCTTGTCGAACAGGGGGGTCTCGGGAGAGTTGAGATATTTGGGCTCACCCTGATCGAGGATGCGGCCTCCAAAGGCGATCGTCCGCCCGCGCGCATCGCGGATCGGGATCATCACCCTGCCGCGAAAGCGGTCATAGGGCTCCTTTTCCTCGACCAGAATGAGGAGCCCGGTTTCAATCAGCTTGCCCTCGCCGAAGCTTTTCAGCGCGGTCTTTAGCCGCCCGCGCGAATCGGGGGCGAAGCCGATGCCGAACGCCTTCTGGAGCTTGGGGGGAATACCGCGCCGTTCCAGATAGGCCCGCGCCTGCACGCCATCCATGCCCGCCAGCTGCTCCTCGAACCACGTCGCGGCGGCGGTCATGACGTCATGGAGACCGGCCTGCTGCTCGTTGCGCTGCGCGGCGCGCGGATCGGGGGCGGGGACCTCCATGCCGGCGCTGTCGGCGAGTTCCTTGACCGCATCGATGAAGCTGAGCCCCTTCGCCTCGGTCAGGAAGCGGATCGCATCGCCGTGCGCGCCGCAACCGAAGCAATGATAGAAGGCCTTGTCGTCATTGACGTAGAAGCTGGGCGACTTCTCATTGTGGAACGGGCAGCATGCCTTGAACTCGCGCCCGGCCTTCTGGAGCTTCACCGACCGCCCGATGAGGGTCGAGAGCGTTACCCGGGCGCGGAGTTCGTCGAGGAATTGCGGGGAGAGGGACATTACGCCCCCTCCCTGCCAAGGGAGGGGGTTGGGGGGTGGGTTACGCCACCCAGTGATTGTGCCTTGGTAGGTCGCCCCTTCGCCGCCTCGACGATCGCCATCAACACGCCGTCGAGATTGTCGCCAACATCGCCGTTCGTAAATCTCAGCACGCGATATCCCATCCGCCCGAGCACATAATCGCGGTCGGCATCTCTGGCGTGTTCGTGCGTATCGCCATCCAGCTCAACCACAAGCCGCAGATTGCGACAGACGAAATCGCAGATAAAGCCGCCGAGCGTAATCTGCCGAGAGAATTTCAGACCTTCCAGCTGCGATCCGCGTAACGCTTGCCAGAGTTTGTCTTCGAAGGGCGTGGGTTGCGCCCGCATGTCGCGGGCGAAGGTGGCCAACCTCGAATCCACTCTGCGCGGCATGACCCACCCCTAACCCCTCCCTTGGCAGGGAGGGGGACTTTGTTGCGCCGCCTCAGCCCAGCCGCGCCTTCACCAGGCCGCTCGCCTTTGCCATGTCCATCTTGCCGGCGAAGCGATCCTTGAGCGCTGCCATCACCCGGCCCATGTCCTTGACCGAAGCGGCGCCCAGTTCGGTCGCCAGCGCGTCGATCGCGGCCTTCGCCTCGTCGTCGCTCATCTGCTGCGGCAGGAAGCGCTCGATCACCGCCACCTCGGCGGCTTCGGCGGCGGCGAGTTCGGGGCGGTTGCCCTTCTCGTACATCTCGATCGATTCGCGCCGCTGCTTGATCATCTTCTGCAGCACCTCGGTGATCAGCAGATCATCGTCGGGCTGGGTCGCGGCGGTGCGCAGCTCGATGTCGCGGTTCTTGATAGACGACTGGATCAGGCGGATTGCCGCCGTCGTTACCGCGTCGCGCGCCTTCATCGCGACGACGAGCGCCGCCTTGATATCGTCTCGAATCATCGGGGATCACCAAAGCTGGTTCGGGAAAGGCGGAGCCCTAGCACAGAGATTCTTATTTTAATAGAATTGACCCTGCCCGGAGTGCTGCCTAGTTACGCCGCCGTTTGCCCCGCACCCCGTTGCCAAGAGGAGAGCCCGATCGTGGCCGAAACCGATCACGCGCGTCTGACACCCCCCGCGGGAGCCACGGGCGTTCTGGTGTTGGGCGACGGCACTGTCATCTGGGGCCGCGGCTTCGGAGCCGAGGGCGAGGCCGTGGGCGAAGTGTGCTTCAACACCGCGATGACCGGCTATCAGGAGGTGATGACCGATCCCTCCTATGCCGGCCAGATCATCAGCTTCACCTTCCCCCATATCGGCAATGTCGGCACCAATGCCGAGGATATCGAGGCGATCAACCCGCATGCGCTGGGCATGGTCGTACGCGAGGATATCACCGAGCCGGCAAATTTCCGCAGTACCCAGCATCTCGATGCCTGGCTGAAGAACAATGGACGGATCGGCCTTTCGGGGGTCGATACCCGTGCGCTGACCCGGGCGATCCGCATCAACGGCGCCCCCAACGGCGTGATCGCGCATAACGCCGCGGGTGTGTTCGATATCGCGGCGCTGCGCGCCAAGGCGCGCGACTGGCCGGGCCTGGAAGGCATGGACCTCGCGAAGGAGGTGAGCGCCACCCAGAGCTACACATGGGGCGATGGCCTGTGGACGCTGGGCGAGGGCTATGATGTCGGCGCCGCGAAGGCCGATGCGCCGCATGTCGTTGCGATCGACTATGGGCTCAAGCGCAATATCCTGCGCAATCTGGTCGCGGCGGGCGCGCGCGTCACGGTCGTGCCGGCCACCGCCACCTTCGACGAGGTGATGGCGCACAAGCCGGATGGGGTCTTCCTGTCGAACGGCCCCGGCGATCCGGCCGCGACCGGCGTCTATGCCGTGCCGGTGATCCGACAGCTTCTGGAGGTCGGCAAGCCGATCTTCGGTATCTGCCTTGGCCACCAGATGCTCGGCCTCGCCGTGGGCGCCCGGACCTTCAAGATGCATCAGGGCCATCGCGGCGCGAACCACCCGGTCAAGCGGCTCGGCGATGGCTGTGTCGAGATCACCTCGATGAACCACGGCTTCGCGGTCGATACCGACAGCCTGCCCGCCAATGCGGAGGCGACCCATATCTCGCTGTTCGACGGATCGCTGGCGGGCCTCCGCCTGACCGACAAGCCGGCTTTCAGCGTCCAATATCATCCCGAAGCGAGCCCAGGCCCGCAGGACAGCCATTATCTGTTCGAGCAGTTCGTGAGCCAGTTGGGGAAGGGCGCGTGAGCCGCGCGACGATAGACCCGGCCCGGCTTGAGCAGGAGTGGCAGGCCGATCAGGAGGTGCTGGCCAGTCTTGCCGAGAATGGCGACCGTCCGGATATCGCCCGCCCGGTCGATATCAGTTTCAACGGAAGCCGCGAAGCGCTTGAAAAGCTTGCTGAAGAATCCGAGGATCTGGGGTTCGACTTCCTCGAGATCGAGGAGTCCGAAGAGGGCGAACTCTGCCTCTTTCTTGTCCGTGAACAGCAGACGGATGCGGCGTCGATCAGGGCGCTCACCGAAACCTGCCTCGAAATCGAGGCGAGGTTCGGCGTCGAATATGACGGCTGGGGATGCCCTGCCATGGATGGAACAACCGAATAATGCCAAAACGCACCGACATCTCCTCCATCCTGATCATCGGCGCCGGGCCGATCGTGATCGGGCAGGCGTGCGAGTTCGACTATTCGGGAACGCAGGCGTGCAAGGCGCTGC
>CAZJXG010000168.1:0-5917 GCA_964549965.1 uncultured Sphingomonas sp.
CGCGCTGAGTCGTCTGGCCCGGCACTGGGGGTTGGTCTTTCGCTGCGGACCCTGACCTCCCGGCCCACCATCTCCCGATTGTCTGGCACCCATCTACAGCGGCCAGCGTCATCCTTCTGCGCCCGGCACCATTCCCTTGTGACGGCTGCAGCCAAGCCGAAATTGTCGGCGGCATGGATATCGCGGCCGAGCACCGCGATGATGAAGGGCGGCATCTCGTCCTCTCGACGGCGAAGCGCCGCTACCGCCTGAATATTTGCGGCGAGACAACAGAGACCGAACCGCTCGCCTATGTTCTTCCGGGCGACGCATTTTGGGAAACACGGCAGGCCGCTGTTTCCGACTTTCATGAGCATTGCCATCTCGGACATGTGAAGAAGCTCCCGTTCTGCCTTGCGCCCGGTCCGTCAGAGCACTGGCGTCTGGTCCAATGGCTTCGGTTGCTCGATGCGCTGTCCGGCGGTGCAACCACGCGCGAATTGGCCATCGAACTTATCGCCCGCGATGCCGGGCAATATTCGGCCGCCGAATGGGATACGTCGAGCGAGCGCAAACGGATTGCGCGCTGGCAGCGACAGGCGCTCGCTATGCGCGACGGCGGCTATCTCGCCCTGTTGAGCGGCCACTGATCGGGACATTCGGCAGGGCTGCCCTATGTCCGTTCACCGACAAGCTGCAAGCATCCAAATCTCACCTCCTGCCCGCCTGACCTGTCGCCAGTGTCCGGCATACCATCAGGAGGTTCTCTATGATCGAAATTGCCACATCTGCGGTCCAGCGGTTTCTCAAGACGCCCGACGCAGCCATCCATCTTGGCCTGTCCGCCCGAACGCTCGAGAAACATCGCTGTTACGGAACTGGCCCCGTCTACCGAAAATTGGGCGGGCGTATCGTTTACGCGATTGCTGACCTCAATGCCTGGGCCGAAATCGGCCGACGAAATTCGACGTCAGATCCCGGCACAGGTGTTTGCCTCCCCGCGCGTCCGGTGCGGCGCTGATGCGAAGTTCTGCTGCCTCTTCCGCGCATGAAAAATGTGCGCAGCTCGACCTGTTCTACTCGATGCCCGGTGACATTGCCGCGCGCGATGCTCAGGATCTGATGTCCTGGCCCTTCTTCAGCCTTGCCAAGTCGCGGCGCTCCGCACCGATCGACTTCGCAATGGGGGCCACATGGATCTCGGTCGAAGCCGTAGCCGAACACGGCATGGCGACCATCTGGGATGCCGACATTCTGATTTGGGCGGCGAGTCAGCTCGTTGAAGCGCGCGACGCAGGCCGCCCGACATCTCGGCACATCGCCGCCCGTCCGCACGAGATTCTGACCTTCATCGGGCGTGGGACTGGCAAGGACCATTATGAGCGGCTGCGCGCAGCGCTCGACCGCTTGCAATCGACGACCGTTGCCACGTCGATCCGCCAGCAACACCAGCGCCGACGCCACCGCTTCTCCTGGATCAACGAATGGCGGGAGACACTCGACCACCGTGGCCGAGCCGTTGGCATCGAGCTCATCCTGCCCGACTGGTTCTATGCGGGTGTGCTCGATCGCGGCCTGATCCTGACGATCGACCGCGCCTACTTCAAGCTGACAGGGGGCGTTGAGCGCTGGCTCTACCGTATCGTGCGCAAGCACGGTGGACACCAGCGCGGTGGCTGGAGCTTCGACGTTCCGCACCTTCATCTCAAATCAGGTGCGCTTTCGCCGCTCAAGCAATTCGCATTCGAGCTGCGGACCATCGTCCGGCAGCAGTCTCTCCCGGGCTACCATTTGAGCCTTGAGCACAGCTTCGGCCGCGAGCGGCTGATCTTCAAGCCCATCCCCGTCGACCCGTTCGTTGCCGCTGCCCGGCGCGTCGGTTTCCCTGTGGAGAAGTTGGCATGACATTCGGCCTATCAAAAACCGTCGGACTCGGCCCATCGGAAACCCGATCCTCGGCCTATCGAAAACCGGGACCATGCGGAAACCCGCAGAATTCTGCGGCAAATCGCCGCTCCTCTAACGATGCTAATAGAAAAGAATCCTTCGGATTCTTGCTAACCCTTTTGCAGCCTGTGGATAATCTCGGTGCGACGGGCCTGCTCAACGCCCACGTCAAGCTTGTCGGGTTCGCGGTGGCAGGAGCGCGGCCATGAGCGAGCCAACTGCGCAGCGGCACAGCTCCTCGCACGCCATCAGGTCAGCAACAGCCAGCGCCCTGACCGAGGTCGAAGTGACCTGGATCGAGAAGCGCTACGAACAATGGATCCGCTTCGGGCGCATCGCGGCTGACACGATCATCAACCGCCGCACGCGCGTCATCGCCTTCCGTCCCGGCGCGGTCTTCGCCTTCGTGCGCTGGTCCTCGAACGACTATGGCACCATCCATTCGTGCATCGACATCGTGACGGCAGTGGCACCGGGCGAGGCCTACACGACGTTGCCGTTTGTCCGTCCCGGCGCTGACATTCTGCTGCACATCGAGGGCTGGCCCAAGGTCGCACAGGTGTTGCAGGCCGTCGATGCGGTCGAAGCCGCCGGTGTTGATCCGTGCGACGCATCGCCCGATCACTGGCGCCACGTCGGCAACCGGCTGAATGCCGGAATGCCGTTCAGGGCTTACACAGCGGAGCGGCACGCGGCCTGGCTCCGGCGCAAGGCGCTCGAAGCATGAGCCGCCGCCGCTATGTTCGCGCCACGATACTGTGGGCAGGCTTGTTCAGCGCCGGGTTCGCAGCAGTCGCCATGCTGTCGCCGCGACCGCGACTGATGTGGAACGCGAGCGCCAGTGCGCCCGTCGGCCTCTATCGCCTCGTGAGCGGCACACGCCCAAGGCTCGGCGAACTGGTCGCCATTGTGCCACCGACTGCGACCGCACGGATGATGGCCGAGCGCCATTATTTGCCAATCGGCGTGCCACTCATGAAACATGTCGCGGCCTTGCCCGGGCAATGGGCGTGCCGTGCCGGCGCTGTCGTCTCGGTGGACGGCAACCGTGTCGCCATAGCCAAATCGCACGACAGAATGGGTCGGCCTTTGCCAAGCTGGCAGGGCTGTCACCGCGTTCGGACAGACGAATTGTTCCTGTTGAACCCTGCGCCCGACAGCCTTGATGGGCGATATTTCGGCGCTCTGCCCGCAGCCGGTCTTATCGGCACGGCACACCCCATCCTTACCCGTGATGCACCTGACCAGCCCCTGCGCTGGCGTGGATTCGGTGCATCCGCCGCTTCCCCAACCACCAACCAGGAGCACAGGCCATGATGATCGGCATCTTTCATTCCGCGCAGGACAGTTTCACCGGGCAAATCCGAACCCTCGCGCTCGATGCTGTCGTGACGCTCGTCCCGGCTCCATCGAACGACAGCGACAATGCACCCGACTGGCGCGTGCTTCTCGGCGATGCCGAAACGGGCACTGAAATCGGTGCTGGCTGGAACCGCACTGGCGAGCGCGCTGGTGCCTTTGTCGCGGTGCAGATCGACGACCCGGCCTTTGCCCATCCCCTGCGCGCCAACCTGCTTCGCTCCATGTCCCGTGACGACGAGCATCACCTGCTCTGGTCGCGTCCGACCAATCGCGATCGGAAATAGGCCATGACCGGTGCATCGCTTCGCCGTCGCAGGTGTTCCGTAGTTCGGATTGCCGTTCGGCTGCGCCTTCACCTTCTCCTTCCCGGCACTTGTTTCGCTCTCGGCTTGGCAGCGGCGACTTCTCCGGTTGCCGCAGTTGCGACGGTGCCTGACCAGTTTGCAGCGCATCCCTATGCGCCGCATGTCGCAGAGGCATCGCAGCGCTTCGGCATTCCCGAGCTCTGGATATGGGCGGTGATGCGGGCGGAAAGTCGCGGCAATTCGCGTGCGGTTTCGCCTGCAGGAGCCATAGGCCTGATGCAGATCATGCCCGGCACTTGGTCGATGCTGAGCGCGCAGCATGGCCTTGGTTCTGACCCGTTCGATGTGCGTGCGAACATCCTTGGAGGTGCGGCCTATCTGCGCGCCATGTGGGATCGGTATCGCAATGTCAGCTTGATGCTGGCGGCCTACAATGCGGGACCAGGCCGTGCCGATGACTATGCTGCCGGTCGTCGCAGTCTTCCGGCAGAAACCGTCAACTACGTCGCCCAGATCGCGCCAAGTCTTGGAATGGCCAGCATCGCTTCGCCTGCTGCCATGCCACCTGCCAATGCTCATCCCTGGCGTCAGGCTACATTGTTCACACCGCGCGGGGATGGAGAAGCGAGCAGCAATGACGGTACGGCCGATGTGCAGCCACAGCGCACCCAGCTTACGTCGCCGTCGGCCTCTTTGCCGTCACCGAACCCCGCGCCGCACCCCCTGTTTGTGTCGCTTTCACCGCGAAATCCGTGATGGGTTACTCCAGCGCATCTCTGACGGTTCGGGCGTCGTGTCGGAAAGGTACGGCGGGGAGGCGTGTGTTTGAGCGACAGGGCAATTTTGGAGGGCAAGATAAAAGGAGTGCCAGCACCTGGCCCTCATGTGGTTGTTGTAGTGCGATAATTTCGTATGGCACCGGACATAACCGGCCATACAATGTTTCCCACGCGCCCGGAAATCTGCCGCGTAATCGTCTGGCACCTTCAAAATGAGCCGCGACGACAATGAATTTCGGGTGCGGCCGGGAAGAAGCAGGGACAGCGGTGCAGCCTCTGGACGGCGAAGCCAGAAGCTGGCGGCTCAGGTCCAGCGTGCCGCCAACAAGGCGGGCCATGCGGGTTCACGGCGAGCGGGTCTGAAACGCGGCAGCGGTAGCGGCAAAGCCGCGCGCGGGCGTCGGACGGTTGCCGCGATGCGCCGCACACCTGGCCAACGCCGCGTTACTGTCATGGCGCGCATCGCTCGCCATAAAGGTGCGCATTACCGCGCCGCACCGCTGGCAAAGCACATCAAGTATCTTGAGCGTGACGGCGTGTCCCGCGACGGGCGCGATGCCTCGATGTTCGATGCCCAGACCGACAGGGCTGATCGGGATGCCTTTGCAGGGCGTTGCGAAGATGACCGGCACCACTTTCGTTTCATCGTCTCGCCCGAAGATGCAGGGGACATGGAAGACCTGCGCAGCTTCACCCGCGAATTGATGGCTGACGCGGCCAAGGATCTGGGCACCGAACTGGACTGGGTCGCCGTTGACCATTGGAACACCGACAATCCGCACATCCATGTGCTGGTGCGCGGCGTTGCCAGTGACGGCACCGATCTTGTCATTGACCGGGGCTATATCAGCGAAGGTCTGCGGTTCCGGGCGGAAGAGCGGGTGACGCTCGAACTGGGGCCGCGCACCGAGCTGGACATCCGCACCGCGCTCGCACGCGAGGTCGATGCAGAGCGCTGGACCAGTCTTGACCGGCAGCTTGAACGCTTGGGTCAGGATACCGCAGGCCTTGTTGATCTGCGTCCAGGCGGCGACGCCGATCCCGAAATGCGCCGGCTGCTGCTGGGCCGCGCCGCCAAACTAGAACAGCTGGGACTGGCCGCGCGTGAAGGGCCTGCGGTGTGGGCTCTGGAGCCCGGTGCAGAAACCACATTGCGCGACCTTTCGGTGCGCAACGACATCATCAAGACGATGCACAATGCCATAAGCCGCGACGGCGGGCGGTTTGATGTATCGGCATTGGCCCTGCATCAGGATGTTCCAAGCGAACCGGTCATCGGACGCCTGGTCGAACGTGGCCTCCACGACGAGCTAACGGGCAGCGCCTATGCCATCGTCGACGGTGTCGATGGTCGAACGCACCATCTGCGGTTCAAGGACATGGAGATGACCGGCGATGCCAGAGCCGGATCTATTGTCGAACTGCGCTCATGGGAGGATGCCAAAGGGCATGACAGGCTGTCGCTCGCCACACGATCAGACACACCCCTTGAGGCACAGATCAAAGCACCTGGCGCGACGTGGCTTGATCGCCAACTTGTTGCCC
>CAZJXG010000169.1:0-5903 GCA_964549965.1 uncultured Sphingomonas sp.
TCACATCATGCCCGAACTCCGAAAAACACGCCCCCGATACCAGACCGACATAGCCCGTGCCGATGATCGCCAATCGCATAGATAATCCCTTGCTGCCTTGCGCGGAATCACCGCGCCGACGTCCGCGCACCCGATAGGGCGACTGGTGTGACTCTTGTAATCGGGCTTTCGCCCACCCGCGCTTCCGTTACTCGACCGTCACGGATTTGGCCAGATTGCGCGGCTGGTCGACATCGGTGCCCTTGGCGACCGCGACGTGATAGGCGAGCAGCTGCACCGGGATCGCATAGACGATCGGGGCTATCAGCGGATGGACCTTAGGCATGGTGATCGTCGCCATACAGCCTTCGCCAGCGGCCTGAATGCCGTCATAATCCGATATCAGCACCACCTTGCCACCGCGCGCCTGGACCTCCTGCATGTTCGAGACGGTCTTTTCGAACAGTGGACCCGATGGGGCGATCACGATCACCGGCACCTTGTCGTCGATCAGGGCGATCGGGCCATGCTTCATCTCGCCGGCGGCATAGCCCTCCGCGTGGATGTAGCTGATCTCCTTGAGCTTCAGCGCACCTTCGAGCGCCAGCGGATAATCGGTGCCTCGGCCCAGATAGAGCACGTCACGGGCCGTGGCGATCGATCCTGACATCGCCTCGATCGCTTCGTCATAGGCCAGGGCGGCATTGATCGCGGCAGGCGCCTCGGACAGATGGCGGACGATTTCCTTCTCCGCGCGCCGATCGAGGCGGCCCTTGGCGCGGGCGAGATTCGCGGCCAGCGCCGCCAGCACGGCGAGCTGGCAGGTGAACGCCTTGGTGGAGGCGACGCCGATTTCGGGACCGGCATGGGTCGGCAGCAGCAGATCGGCCTCGCGCGCCATGGTCGAGGTGGGGACATTGACGACCACTGCGATCTTCTGCCCTTCGGCGCGGGCGTGGCGCAGCGCGGCGAGCGTATCGGCCGTCTCGCCCGACTGGCTGATGAACAGCGCCAGGCCGCCATCCTCCATCACCGGCGCGCGGTAGCGGAACTCGGACGCGACATCGAGATCGACGGGAACGCGGGCAAATTGCTCGAACCAATATTTGGCGACCATACCCGCATAGAAGCTGGTTCCGCAGGCGACGATCGTCACGCGCGTGATCGCGCTCAGGTCGAAATCGGGAATCGGCAGCGAGACCTCTTCCTCGAGCCGGCGGACATAGGATTTGAGCGTCTGCGCGACGACGATCGGCTGCTCGTAGATTTCCTTGAGCATGAAGTGGCGGTGATTGCCCTTGTCGATCGTCAGATTCGACGCGCCGGAATGAACGATGGCGCGGTCCACCGGATTGTCGTCGCGATCGTAGATCTGCGTCTTCTCGCGGGTGATGACGACCCAGTCGCCCTCGTCGAGATAGCTGATCTGCTGGGTGAGCGGTGCGAGCGCAAGCGCATCGGAACCGAGATAGGTCTCGCCATTCTCGCCATAGCCGACGACCAGCGGCGAGCCGAGCCGCGCGCCGATCAGCAGATCGGGATTTTGGCGGAACAGGATGGCGAGGGCGAAGGCGCCGTGGAGACGCTTGAGATTGGTCCGCACCGCCTCGACCGGGTCGACGCCGGCCTCGACATCGGCCGATATCAGATGAGCGACCACTTCGGTATCGGTCTGGCTCTCGAACGTGCGGCCCTTGGCGATCAGTTCGTCGCGCAGCGGCTTGAAATTCTCGATGATGCCGTTGTGTACCAGCGCCACCTCGCCCGTCGCATGCGGGTGGGCATTATCCTGGGTCGGCGCGCCATGGGTGGCCCAGCGGGTGTGGGCGATGCCGATCACGCCTGGCAGCGGATCGGCGTCCAGTTTCCTAGCCAGATTGTCGAGCTTGCCCTCCGCGCGGCGGCGATCGAGCCGGCCGTCATGGATGGTGCAGATGCCTGCCGAGTCATAGCCGCGATATTCGAGCCTCCGCAGGCCCGCGACCAGCCGATCGGCCACATTCTGGCTGCCAACAATGCCGATAATGCCACACATCGTGCTACGCCCCACCTGACCGCGAAACGACCGCGTACCTGCTCAAAGCATTATTAATCGCGGCTGACAATCGGGGACGTGGCGGCCCATTCCTCCCGGCTCAGGCCGCCGAGGGCAGGCGGGTGCGACCGCGGGGGAGCGCAAGCCGGTAGAGAAGGCCATTCTCCTCGGCGATGTGGGCGCGCAGCCGTTCCATCATCATGATGGTCTCTTCCGCGAAGCTGGCCCAGTCGATCCCGATGCAGTCCGCATCCCAGTCGTGCAGATACTCACCCCAGCAGGCGGAGAGATCGGCGAAGCTTTCGTGGAAGAGCGCCGCAGCTGCCGGAAAATCGTCGTCACGCTCTCGGATCAGGCCATCGTAGAGGAGCCGGTCCTCCCGCTCGAGATGGTCGCTCAGGGCCATCGATAGCGATGACCGGGCATGGACGGCAGCCTCGACGTCCGGTCGCCCGCCGACGATCAGTGAGAGCCGCTCCGCGAGCATGTCGAGATGGCCATGTTCGGTGATGAGCGTCTCATATTCCTGCATCGTTTATCCCCCGATCAGATTGGCCGAGATTGTTTCGCGCCTTGAGTATGCAAAGGTTTGCATAAAGCGCGTTGGGGAATCGACAACGGCGGTGGTGAATCCGCCATCAACCCTGTTTTTTCGCGGCTTTCTTGATCTTCATGGCCGCGCGGAAGCGGCTGGCCCACCCGGGGCGCGCATCCTGCCTGCCGCGGGCGACGGCGAGCGCATCCGTCGCCACGTCCCGGGTGATCGTCGATCCCGCGCCGACGATCGCGCCGTCGCCTATCGTCACCGGAGCGACCAGCGCGCTGTTCGATCCGATGAAGGCGCCTTCGCCGATCACGGTGCGATATTTCAGGAAGCCGTCATAATTGCAGGTGATCGTGCCGGCCCCGATATTGGCCTTCGCGCCGACATCGGCGTCGCCGACATAGGAAAGATGATTGGCCTTGGCGCCGGGGCCGAAGCGGGCGTTCTTCACCTCGACGAAATTGCCGATCTTGGCCGCTTCGCCGATATCCGCGCCGGGCCGCAGCCGCGCATAGGGACCGATTTCGGCTCCGGTGTGGACGGTCGCGCCCTCGATATGGCTGAAGCCGTGGATGATGGCGCCATCCTCGATCGCCACCTTCGGGCCGAAGAAGACATGGGGTTCGATCAGCACGTCGCGGCCGATCACCGTGTCATGCGCGAACCAGACCGTTTCGGGCGCGATCAGGGTGGCGCCATCGGCCATGGCGGCGAGGCGACGGCGCTGCTGCCATTCGCCTTCGACCGCGGCCAGCTCGGCGCGGCTGTTGACGCCGGCGACTTCCCAGGGCTCGGCTTCGATCACTGCGGACAAGCGGCCCTCGGCCCCGGCGATCATCACGATGTCGGGGAGATAATATTCCCGGGCGGCATTGTCGTTGCCGACCCGGGCGAGCAGCGGCCAGAGATCGGGGCCGCGCACCGCCATCAGCCCCGAATTGCACAGATCGACCGCGCGTTCCGCCGTCGAGGCGTCCTTATACTCGACCATCTTCTCGATGGTGCCGTCCGCCCGCGCGAGGATGCGGCCATAAGCAAGCGGATCGGCCGGACGAAAGCCCAGCACCACGGCGGCGGGCGCGTCCTCGGCGTGGAGCCGGTCGAGCATGCGGCGCATCGTTTCCGGCCGAACCAGCGGCACGTCGCCATAGAGGATCAGCACGTCGCCCGCGAAGCCGGCCAGCGCCGCTTCGCCCTGTTGGACGGCGTGGGCGGTGCCGAGCTGGGGTTCCTGGGTGGCGACATCGACGCCAAGCGGTGCAACGAAGCCCTCGACCTGCTCGCGCCCCGCACCGGTGACGACGACCTTCCGGGCGGCGCCCAGAGCGTCGACCGAGGCGAGCAGATGGCCCAGCATGGGCCGCCCCGCGATCGGGTGGAGCACCTTGTGCAGATCGGATTTCATGCGCGTGCCCTTGCCGGCGGCAAGGATCAGGGCGGCGAAGGGCTGGTTCGTCATGTGCCGACCTCTGCCACGAAGCCCTTGCCTTTTCCATATCGGGCGGGTGATGGAGCCGGTCATGGCTGCTGATTTTCCCTTCGACGTTGTCGCCTTCGATCTGGACGGCACCCTGGCCGACACCGCGCCCGACCTCACCGCCGCGCTCAACCATGCCCTGGGCGTGCTGGGCCGGCCGCCGGTGCCGGCCGAGGATGTCCGCCACATGGTCGGCCATGGCGCGCGCGCGCTGCTGCAGAAGGGGCTGGCGGCAACCGGGGAGATGACCGAGGATCTGGTCGAGCAGGGCTTCCCGATCTTCATCGACTATTATCTCGAGCATATCGCCGACGGGACGACGATCTTTCCGGGGCTGGAAGCGGTGCTCGACCAGTTAGCCGCGCGTGGCGTGAAGCTCGCGGTGTGCACCAACAAGGCCGAGGGGCTGGCCCGGCGCTGCATCGACGCGCTGGGCTGGGCGAACCGCTTCGATGCACTCGTGGGCGGCGATACGCTCCCCGTCCGCAAGCCCGATCCCGCGCCGCTGTTCGAGGCAATCGCCCGCTGCGGCGGCGGGCGCGCCGCCTATGTCGGCGACTCGATCACCGATACCGATACCGGCCGCAACGCCAATATCCCCACCGTGGCGGTGAGCTTCGGTTTCTCCGATCGCCCGCCCGAGCAGCTCGACGCCGCCGCGCTGATCGATCATTTCGACGAACTGATCCCGACGCTGGAGCGGCTGGGTGAAATGGGCGACTGGCTTGCTTGTTCGATCTGTGGATCGGCCCGCTTCACGGCCCGCCAGAAGCGCGGCTATGTCCAGTGCGACGGCTGCGGCTCGAACGAGCGCGCGCGGTTGCTGTGGATGATGCTCGACAAGCATGGGCTGCTGGTGCCCGGCAAGCGCGTGCTGCACATCGCCCCCGAACGGGCCTTCGCCGAACGGCTCCATGCGATCTGGGGTGACGGATATGAGCCGGTCGATATCGATCCCGCGCTCTATGATTTCGCCCCGAACATCCGGAAGATCGACCTTGTCGAGGATGCCGCAAGGCTGCCCTCAGATCGCTATGATGCTATCATCCACTCTCATGTTATGGAGCATATTCCCTGTAATATCACAGCGATACTCTATCATCTTAACAGGTCGCTTAAGCCGGGCGGCAAGCAGGTCTGCTGTATCCCGATCATCCGCGATGGCCATAGCGCCGAGGATCTGGGGCCGCTGTCCGCCGAGGATGCCACCGCGCGCTTCGGCCAGGACGACCATGTCAGGACGTTCGGTGGCGCCGATATCCAGCGGACCCTGGGCATGATCTTCAGGCTGCCCGAGAGCTATGACCTGACTGTCGCGTTCGACGAGGCGACGCTGATCCGCAACAATATCCCGCGCATCAACTGGCGCGGCTGGTCCCCCAATTCGGTCCTGGTGCTGCAGAAGGACGATCTGCTGCTGAGGGCCTAGCGCTGGGCTCGATCCTCGAACCATAGCTTCACCGCGGTCTTCGGCCTGAGCGTCAGCCGGCTGACCGGCTCGGGCTTGCGGATATCGGGATAGCGCAGCCGAAAGGCGCGGACCACGCTCGCCAGGATCAGCATCCCCTCCTGCTGGGCGAAGCCGGCGCCGATGCAGATGCGCGGCCCCTTGCCGAACGGCATATAGGCGCGGCGGCAGGCCTCGGCTTCCTCCGGATCGTCGAACCGTTCGGGCACGAAGGCGTGCGGACATTTCCAATTGTCGCGGTGGCGCTGGATCAGCCAGGGCGAGATGACGATCATCGCGCCTTTGCGGAGCAGCTTGTCGCGCATCGTCGTGTCGGCGGTCACTTCGCGGACGAAGAAGCTTACCGGCGGATAGAGGCGCAGCGTTTCGCGGAACAGGTTTCGGACGCCGGCGAGACCGC
>CAZJXG010000170.1:0-5864 GCA_964549965.1 uncultured Sphingomonas sp.
AGACCATGACGGTCAGGTCGCCGCGCTCGACCGGCCGGGTCGCATAGGCCGCCTTGTCGTCGCCGCCGAAAATCAGCCGCCAGAGGATCACCAGCACCACGACGATGGCAAGGCCGATACCGATCCGGCGAAACAGGGTCGCGCGGGGCGAGGTCGGCTCCACGCCGAGAAACTCGTCGAGATCCTGCTGTGGCTGCTTGTCGGGATCGGTCATGGGTTGCTCGTCTCGCTTGAGGCGGTGTTCTTGCCTGATTCATAGGGCCCGGGGCCGGGGATCGGCGCCATCTGCCAGCCGCCGCCCAGCGCCTTGTAGAGCTGAATGGTCGCACTGGCCCTGGCCGCCCGGGCCGAGGCGGCGCTGTCCTGGCTCGACAGCCGCGCACGCTGGCTGTCGAGCAGCGACTGAAAGTCGACCAGGCCGGAGCGATATTGCAGCTGGGCATAGCGGTTGGCATTGTTCGCGGCTTCGTAACTGACCGCGAGATCGGCCTCGCGACGCTCGGCGACGTCGCGGCCCTTCAACGCATTCTCGACCTCTTCAAGCGCGGTCAGCACCGCCCGGCGATAGGCGTCATAGGCAGCGTCGGTCGCCGCCCGCTGGCCGAGGATCGCGGCGCGAATCTGTCCGCCCTGGAAGATCGGCGCCGTGATGCCGGCGACGAGATTGCCCAGCCCATTGGTAATGACATCGCCGACCGACGTGGCCGACCCGGCGAAGCTGCCCGACAGCCGCAACGCCGGATAGAGCTGCGCGGTCTGCACCCCGATCCGCGCGCTTTCCGCGGCAAGGCTGCGCTCGGCGCTGGCGACGTCGGGGCGCCGCTCGATCACCTGCGCGGGAATCGGCGCATCGACGCCGGGGGCGAGCGGGATCGAGGCGGGCGGATCGATCAGCGCATTGACCGCGCCCGGCGCCTCGCCGAGCAGCACCGCGATATGGTTGACCGCCACGGCATAGTCATTTTCCAATGTCGGGATCGATGCGGCGGTCTGCGCGCGCAGCTGGCGGGCCTGTTCATAATCGAGGCTGGAGACGAGACCCGCTTGCCGGCGCCAGCCGACCAGTTCCAGCGTCTCGTCCTGCGCCGCTAGATTCTCGCGGGCGATGCGCAAACGGATCTGGGCGAGCCGCGCGTCGACATAGTTGAGCCCGACTTCCGAAGCGATGCTGGCCTGGGTGAAGCGCAAGGTCGCCTCGCTCGCCTCGGCGGAGGCGCGGGCGGCCTGAACCTGGCGGCGGATGCCGCCGAAGATGTCGGCCTCCCACGAAACGTCGAAACCGCCACGGTAGACGGTGGTGTCGCCACCGGTGCTGATCGTCTGTCCGGTGGTCGGATCGATACGGGCATTGCTGTTGGCGCCGATGCTGCGCGCGACAGAGGCGCTCGTGCCCACCTGCGGCAGCGCCTGGCCCTGCGTCCCGCGCAGGGTGGCGCGCGCCTGGCGCAGCCGGGCGGCGGCGGCGCTGACGTCGAGATTGCCGGCAAAGGCGCGGTCGATCAGCTGGGTGAGGATCGGATCCTCGAAGCTTTCCCACCAGCGGGCGAGATCGACCAGCTCCTGTTCGGCCGCGATCGTCGGGCTGGCCTGGAACTGATCGGGAATCCTGAGATCCGAAACCGAGGGTGGGCGATAGTCGGGGCCGGCATTGCAGGCGGACAGCAACAGCATGCCGAACATGACCCCGGTTCGCGCGCCGGGGCGCAGGCTGCATGCAAGGCGGTCGTTGATCGTCATCCCGGCCCTGTTACCGCCCATTCATGTCGGAGGATTTCACCGCTGAAACGCGGACGTTGCCTGGCACATATTCCGCTTCGTTGCTCGACCGCAATAAGCGTGGCGGCGATCCGGGTTCCTTTCGGCACGATCGGCATGCTCCCAACAGCATCGTTCCCGCGAAAACGGGAATCCACGAGCGGCACGGGGACAAGCCGGGCATGCCGTTACCATGGACTCCCGCCTGCGCGGGAACGCCGGGTGCGGGTTCGGATATCCCGAACCCGTCCTGACCGTCAGTTGATCGCAGCGAAGCTCGCCGCCTGCTGGCCGACCAGAGTCACTTCGACCCGGCGGTTCTGCTGGCGGCCCGCTGCGTTCATATTGTCCGCGACCGGCTGGCCCTCGCCATGGCCGACCGCGGTGATGCGGGCGCCGTCGACGCCCATGCCGCCCAGCGCGGTGCGTACCGCCTGTGCCCGTGCCTCGGACAGCTGCTGATTATAGGCGTCCGTCCCCTGCGAGTCGGTGTGGCCGTCGATCCGTACCTTCACCTCGGGATTGGCCTTCAGATATTGCGCAAGCGGCTGGAGGCGCTGCGAGGCGCCCGGCTTGAGATCGGCCTTGCCGGTTTCGAACACGACGTCCTGCAGGACGAGCGTGGCGCCGAGCTGGGTCTGCTTGAGCTGATAGTCGCGCATCTCGGCCTTGAGGCGGGCCGCTTCCGCCTGGGCGGCGGCGGCACTCGCCTGGGCATTCGCGGCGGCGGCGTTCGCGTCGGCGATCTGCGCGTCCTTGCGCGACGTCGCATCGGCCTTGGCGCCTTCGACATCCTTCTTGAGCATCGCGATGCGGGCGCGGGTGCGCGCGGTTTCGATCAGCGCATCGATCTCGCCCGCGACCGCCTCGGCCTGGCCGGCCTTGTCATTGTCGAGCTTCTTGTCGAGCGTCGCGATCCGGTCTGACGCGCGATCGAGATAGACCGCGCCATATTCGGCGACGCCGGGTTCGGCACGCGCCACGGCGATCTTCTCGCGGAACTGATCGGTGACGAGCTTGTCGGTCTTGTCGGCCAGGGCCGGGCTGGCGAAGCCGGCCAGCGCGGAGGCGCCGGCAAGGCTGAGCAGGAACTTGTTCATGTTTCTCTCCTCGATGAGGGATTAATTGACCGCGACCTTGGCGCGCTCGGTTTCGAGTGCGCGCATCTCGGCGGTGGCCGCCGCCAGATCGGCGAGCGCATCGGCCTGGAAGGCCAGCGCCTTGGCCGCGCGATCCTCATCTTTCTTGAATTGCATATTGGCCTGTTCGAGCACGCCGCGGCTGCGGTTGAGGACGTCGCCGGCATTGCCGCCGACACCCGCCTTTTCCGCGGCGTCCAGCTTGGCCTTGGCAGCCGCGATCGCGACCCGCGCCTCATCCTCGTCTCCAGCGAAGGCGGCGCCCGGCACGACAAGGCCGGTGAGCCCCGCGGCGGCGAGGCCGATCAGAAGCATTTTCCTCATCCTATCTACTCCAATGGTTCACTTGTCCGCGCTTAGAACAGGCCTGCCTCGTTCCGGTTCCGTCGCCGGTGCTTCCTGATTGTCGAAGGATCGGCAAAGGCGTAGTTTGCGCAGGCAATGGAGAGGCCGAACATGGGGACGCTCGCCAAGTACAGCATAGGGACCGCGCTGGTTGCCGTCGGCGTGATGGCCGCAGCGCTGCCGGCGGCGCCAGTGGTTCCAGCCGCGGCCGAACAGGTGCAGGGCCGCCGCGACCTCAGCCAGCGATTGACCGTGCCCGTCACCATCGATGGCGCCGGCCCCTATGATTTCGTCGTCGACACCGGCGCGGAGCGCACCGTCATCTCGCGCGAACTGGCCGACCGGCTCACCCTGGCGCCGTCGAGGCAGGTCAATCTCGTCAGCATCGCCGGGACGAATCTGGTCGATACCGCGGTGATCCCGAGCCTGAAGCTGACCGCCAGCCGCGGCCGGATGAACGAGTTCGACGCGCCCGTGCTGGCAGGTGCGCATCTCGGCGCCGAAGGCATGCTGGGGCTCGACAGCCTGCGCAGCAAGCAGGTCGTGCTCGATTTCAGGAAAATGCGCATGTGGATCGCCGAGTCCGGCGATGCGTCGCGTAACGGTGACGACGAGATCGTCGTCACCGGCAAGCGCCGGCTGGGCCAGCTGGTGCTGGTCGATGCCGAGGCGGACGGGCAGAAGATCAGCGTGGTGATCGATACCGGATCGGCGGTGTCGATCGGCAACAACGCACTGCGGGCCCGGCTCGCGCGCAGCGGCCGGCTCGGGCTGGTCATCCCGATCAGTATCGCCAGCGTCACCGGCGAGCAGACGCCGGCCGACTACACGTCCATCCGCAAGATCAGGATCGGCGGGGTCAATCTCGACAACATGCCGATCGCGTTCGCCGATGCGGGCATCTTCCGGCATCTCGGCCTCCACAATCGCCCGGCGCTGCTGCTGGGGATGGATTCGCTGCGGCTGTTCGACCGGGTGTCGATCGACTTCGCCAGGCGCAGCGTGCGATTCCTGCTGCCGGGCGACGCGTTCCTCACCCCGCCGCAGATGGCTGCCCTCAATCCGGGGCGGGGCTGATCCTCGACCGCTCTGGACGCGGCCGCCAATCGGGCTAGTCTGTCGCCTTTCCCGCAAGGAGTCTCCCGATGCGTCCGCTTGCCAAAGCCCTGAGCCTGATTGCCGCCCTCGCCCTGCCCGCCGCGGCGCCGGCCGCCCTCGCGGTGGGGGCCAAGGCACCCGCCTTCCAGACCCGCGCTTCGCTGGGCGGCAAGGATTTCGACTTCGCTTTGGCCCAGGCGCTGAAGAAGGGGCCGGTCGTGCTCTATTTCTTCCCGGCGGCCTTCACCAAGGGCTGCACCGTCGAGGCGCATGAGTTCGCCGAGGCGACCGATGATTTCAACAGGATGGGCGCCACCGTGATCGGCATGGCTGCCGATCCGATCGAGAAGCTCAACAAATTCTCGGTCGAGGAATGCCGTAACAAATTCGCGGTCGGCGTCGCCACGCCGGCGATGATCAAGGGCTATGATGTCGCGCTCGAAGCGGGCGTTATTCCCAATGTGACGGGGCGGACGAACCGCACCTCCTATGTCATCGCGCCTGGCGGCAAGGTCATCTTCGTCCATTCGGCGCTCGGCGTGGCGGGCCATGTCTCGGGCACGATGAACGCGGTCAAGGCGTGGAAGGCCGCGCACTGAGCATCGCCCGCCGGGCCGCGCTTCCGCTTTTCGTCCTGCTGCTCGGCGCGGCCGGCCCGGCCACCGCGCCGGATACCGCCGCGGCCGCGCTTGCCGATCTCAACGCCCGGCTACTGGCGGGCGGCAGCGCGACCCGGACGCTGGAAGGCTGGTGCCGCGACCATCGGCTGGCCGCCGATCCCCGCATCGTTGCGGAACGCGTCGCCGGGATCGACAAGCCGGTCTCGCCGGAGCAGCGCGCCCGGCTGGGCATCGGCGCTGCCGAACCGGTGCGCTATCGCCATGTCCGGCTACGCTGCGGCGAACGCGTCCTCTCGGAAGCCGATAACTGGTATGTGCCGTCCCGGCTGACGGCGGAGATGAACGCTGCGCTGGACGGTAGCGACATGCCCTTCGGCACGATCGTGGCTCCGTTGGGCATAGGCCGGCGCACTTTCTCGGCCGTGCAGCTGTGGCGCCCGCGGCCGGAGGATCGGAATCGGGCACCCGTTGCGCTCATCCGTCACCGGGCGATCGTCCATGACCGCGCATTGCGACCGATCGCGGAGGTCGCGGAGACCTATCAGGCGCCGCTGCTCGATTTCATCGATCGGCGCTGAGCCGGTTGGAAGTCGCCCCCAGGCCGCCTACATCCCGTCCATGGCAACATCTCCTTCCTTCCGCCTCTCGGTCCTCGACCAGTCCCCCGTCGCCGAGGGCAGCACGGCGGCCGACGCGGTACGCAACACGCTCGATCTCGCCCGGACCTGCGACGCGCTGGGCTATGATCGTTACTGGCTCGCCGAGCATCACGCCTCGGTGAGCATCGTCGGGGTCGCGCCGGAGGCGCTGATCGGGCCGGTCGCGCTGGCGACGAGACGGATACGGGTCGGCTCGGGCGGGATCATGCTGCCGCATTTCTCGCCCTTCAAGATCGCCGAGACCTTCC
>CAZJXG010000171.1:0-5827 GCA_964549965.1 uncultured Sphingomonas sp.
CCGCCGGTCGCGAGCAGGCCGACCGCGGCGTTGACGATCGCCTTCTCGTCGACGCACAGCCCCAGCGGGCGATAATCATCGCCGTCCCAGCCGATTTCGGCGAGGCGGTGGACGGCGGCGCGAGTCAGCGCCTGGCGGAGCTTCGTGCCGGGATTGATGAAGGCGGCGCCGGGGATGTGCAGCCCCATCACCTCCATCATCATCTGGTTCGAATTGGCGGTGCCGTAGAAGGTGCAGGTGCCCGCGCCATGATAGGAAGCGGACTCCGCCTCCAGCAGCTCGGCCCGTCCAACCTTGCCTTCGGCATAGAGCTGGCGGACCCGTTGCTTCTCCTTGTTGGCGAGCCCCGACGGCATCGGACCCGCCGGGACCAGGATCGTCGGCAGATGGCCGAACCGGAGCGCACCGATCAGCAGGCCGGGGACGATCTTGTCGCAGATGCCGAGCAGCGCCGCCCCTTCGAACATGCCATGGCTGAGGCCGACCGCCGTGGAGAGCGCGATGGTGTCGCGGCTGAACAGCGACAATTCCATGCCGCGCTGGCCCTGCGTCACCCCGTCGCACATCGCCGGCACGCCGCCCGCCACCTGCGCGGTCGCGCCCACCTCGCGCGCCCACAGCTTCATCTGCTCGGGATAGCGGCCATAGGGCTGATGCGCCGACAACATGTCGTTATAGGCGGTCACGATGCCGATGTTCATGCGGCCACCATCGCGGATCACCGCCTTGTC
The DNA here is from genome assembly GCA_964549965.1 of uncultured Sphingomonas sp. Taxonomy (GTDB): domain Bacteria; phylum Pseudomonadota; class Alphaproteobacteria; order Sphingomonadales; family Sphingomonadaceae; genus Rhizorhabdus. The sequence continues at coordinate 732 of CAZJXG010000171.1, forward strand.
CTCGCCCGACGCCGCGAAGCCATGGGCGAGATTGCCGCAGGACAGGTTGGGCCGGTCGACGCCGCTCTCGCGCTCGCGGGCGATCAGGTCGAGATAGGCGGCCCGGCCCGGCTTGGACCGTTCCACGATCCGGGCGGTAACGGCTTCGACGGCAGGGTGAAGGCCCATCTTCTTTGCTCCCGCGCTTTACGCGCTCCAGTGGATATCGATCGCCTGCTCGGCATCGGCGAGCACGCGGCCCACCGGCAGGCTCGACCCCGCCCCCTCCTTGATGGCGCGTTCAAGCAGCGTCTTCTTGTCCTTGCCCGTCAGCACCAGCATCAGGGTGCGCGCCGACAGAATTGCCGATTTCGTCAGCGTCACGCGCGCGACCGGCGCCTCGGGCGGCAGCGGATCGGGCATCACGCCAACCATGCGGCGGCCCTTGGGCGCTTCGAGCGCGTCGGCAAGGTCGGGCCCGTTGAAGATCGAGGCGGTGTGCCCGTCGGCGCCGACGCCAAGCCAGACGAGATCGGGCGGGAAGGGGAAATCCTGCAGCCGCGCATCGGCGGCGCCCCCTGCGCTTTTGTAATCGGGCGCCTTATCGCTGATCACGGGAATCACGCGGGCGCCTTTGGGCAGGAAGATCTTGGCGAGCATCGCCGCGTTCGACAGCGGATCGGTCATCGCCACGATCCGCTCGTCGGTCGGGATGATCGTCACCTTCTTCCAGTCGAGCTTCGCCTTGGCGAGCTTTTCGTAGATCGGCAGCGGCGTGTTGCCACCGGGCAGCGCCAGCAGGCACTGGCCGCGCGCGTCCAGCGCCGATTCGATGATGAAGCCGACATCGCCCGCCACCGCATCGGCAAGCTCGGCCGCATCCTCATAGTCCCACCATTCGGCTTCGATCATATTCTTATCCTTTCATTCCCCCCGGCACGGGGAGGGGGGCATCGGCAAGCGCAACAGCGATGGCATGCGCTCGTGGCCCGCCCCCTCCACCGGCTTCGCCGGTCCCCCTCCCCGTGCCGGGGAGGAATTGCAACCGCTTAATCATGCCACGTCACGCCATCGCGTTCGGTGAGCGCGATCGCGGCCGATGGACCCCAGGTGCCCGCCGTATAGGGTTTGGGCTTCATCGCATTGGCGGCCCAGCCGTCGCGGATCGCGTCGATCCATTCCCACTGCGCCTCCACTTCGTCGCGACGCACGAACAAGGTCTGATCGCCTTCGACCAGATCGAGCAGCAGCCGTTCATAGGCGATCCGGCGGCGGGTATCGGCGAAGGCGTTCGGCATGGAGATATCGAGCGGCATTTCCCTGAGCCGGATGCCGTTGCGATCGAGCCCGGGCTCCTTCGACATCAGCATCAGGCGGATATTCTCGTCGGGCTGCAAACGGATGATCAGCTTGTTCGGTTGCAGGATCGCGCCCCGCCCGTCGAAGATAGAGTGCGGCACACCCTTGAACTGGATGAAGATTTCCGACTGGCGGCTGGGCAGGCGCTTGCCGGTCCGCAGGTAGAAGGGCACGCCGTTCCAGCGCCAATTGTCGATATGCGCCTTGATGGCGACGAAGGTCTCGGTGTCCGATGGCTTGCCCAGCTCATCGAGATAGCCGGGCACCGCGCCGCCCGCGACCGCGCCGGGACCATATTGGCCGATGACGCTGTGGGTGCCGGCGGTGGCGCGGTCGATCGGGCGCAGTGAGCGCAGCACCTTGACCTTCTCGTCGCGCACCGCGGTGGCGTTGAACTGGGCGGGCGGCTCCATCGCGACCAGTGCGAGCAGCTGGAGCATGTGGTTCTGGACCATGTCGCGGATCGCCCCGGCGCCGTCGTAGAAGCCGACCCGGCCCTCCAGCCCGACCGTCTCGGATACGGTGATCTGGACATGATCGATCCCGCCCTCGCGCCACAGCGGCTCGAACAGGCTGTTGGCGAAGCGCAGCGCCAGCAGGTTCTGGACGGTTTCCTTGCCCAGATAATGATCGATGCGGAAGGTCCGGTCCTCCGGGAAGACCGCCGCCACCGCATCGTTGATGTGGCGGCTCGACGCCATGTCGTAGCCCAGCGGCTTTTCGAGGCCGATCCGTACGCCGTCGCCGGCCAGCCCGGCCCGGGCAAGGCCGCCGATCGTCGCCTCGAACAGCGACGGCGCGGTCGACAGGAAGATCGACAGCCCCTTGTCGGTCGACCCGACCGCCCTGGCCAGCGCGGCGAAGTCATCCTCCTTCGAGGCATCGACGGGCACATAGGCGATGCGCGGCAGGAAACTGGCCAGCGCCTCCTCATTGAGCCGTTCGCTCGGCACGAATCGGCGCAACGCCTTTTCGGCGAAGGCGACGAAACCCGCGTCGTCGTACGCGCTGCGCGCCGTGGCGATGATCCGCAGATCGGCCGGCAGCAGCCCATCGGCGGCCAGACCGTAGAGCGACGGTAGCAACATGCGCTGCGACAGATCGCCGGTCGCGCCGAACAGCAGAAGCTTCTCGCTGGGTGCCGTCACCAAAATCTCCCTTACATGGCCGGAACGACCGTCACGGCCCTGGAACCAACTTGTAGCAAATGCATCGCGGGGCGGTAGCCGCCATGTCGCATTGCCGCATTATTTGCCGTCCCATCGTTGCAATAGGGGGACAGGCCCATGCCGGAAGCATCGTCTCGGCCCGTTGAAATGCCCGAACGCCGCCTGGCCGTGCGGTTGGCGCAGGGTCAGGCCGACGTGGTTGCGGCGCAGCGGCTGCGCTATGATATCTTCTTTCGCGACATGGGTGCGCAGGGCGGCGGCCCGGCCGGTGATCGCGACGTCGATCCCTATGACATGCTATGCGACCATCTCCTTGTCGAGGATCATGCCCGGCCGGGCAGCCCGGTGGTCGGCACCTACCGGCTTCTGCGCCAGAGCATCGCCGAGGCGCATGACGGTTTCTATTCAGCGCATGAATTCGATCTCTCCGCCGTTATCGCCCACGGTCGCCGCACGGGCGTCGAACTGCTCGAGCTCGGCCGCTCCTGCGTCGATCCGGCCTATCGCGATGCAGGTACGATCCAGCTGTTGTGGCGCGGCATCGCCGATTATCTGCAGCAGCATCGCATCGGCTATATGTTCGGCTGCGCCAGCTTTCCCGGCATCGATCCCGTCGAACATGCCGAAGGCCTGTCCTTCCTGGCGCACGACCATCTGGCGCTGCCCGAGCTGCGCGCCCGCGCGATCGGACCCGATGCCATCCCGCTCGGCAGCCTGGCGATCGGCGGATATGATCCGCGCCTCGCCCTCCGCCGCCTGCCGCCGCTGATCAAGGCCTATCTGCGGGTCGGTGCCCAGGTCGGCGAGGGCGCCTATATCGACCGTGCCTTCAACACGATCGATGTGTTCGTGCTGATGCCGGTCGCCCGCATCGCCTCACGCTATGCCCAGCGTTTCGAGGTCGCGGCCTAGCCCTGCTTCCACGGTCGACGCATTTTCGTTGACGGCACCGCCCGTACTGGCCATCCGCTCCCGCGAAAGCGAGGAACGTCGTGCGGCTTTTTCATTATCTGTTGGGTGCGGGCTGTCTTGGCATTCTGGCGACACCCGCCCAGGCGGAGGATGCCGACATCATTGTGACCGGGCAGGGCCTGCAGCGTTCGCCGGGCGATGCCGCATTCGATGTGATCGCGATCGATCGCAGCCGGCTGGAGATGTCGGCAAGCGGGCGGATGGAGGATATCCTGCGCGATGCCGCGGGCTTCCAGCAATTCCGCCGCTCGGACGCGCGCTCGGCGCACCCGACCAGCCAGGGGGCGACTCTGCGCGGTCTGGGCGGCAACGCCTCCACCCGCGCGCTGATCCTGCTCGACGGGGTGCCGGTGATCGATCCGTTCGGCGGCTGGGTCAGCTGGGCGGCGCTTGATCCCGCGCGGATCGGCCATGTCCGGGTGACGCGGGGCGGCGGCAGCGGCGTCTATGGCGCCGGCGCGCTGGCCGGTACGATCGAATTGTCGAGTGTCGGCCCTGAAGAGGCACGCGGGCTGAGCGCCGGGATCGCCTATGGCAGCCGCGAATCGATCGACGCCGACGCGACCCTGACCGCGCAGCTGGGCGGCGGTTTCGCGATGCTGTCGGGCGGCTTTGCGCGGGGCGACGGCTTCATCCCGATCGTCGAGGAACGCCGTGGGCCGATCGACCGCGCGGCGCGCTACAAGCAGAGCAGGCTGGCCGCGCGCGCGGTGATCCCGGTTGGTATCGACACGGAACTGCAGGCGAACGGTTCCTTCCTGCTCGACCAGCGCGATCGCGGCGTGCCCTTCACCGGCAACAGCAATCTCGCAGTCGACAGCTCGGTGCGGCTGGTGGGCCGGGGCAAGTGGGGCTGGGAGGCGACCGCCTGGCTCCAGCATCGCGAATTTTCCAGCGGCTTCGCCAGCATCGGCGCCCGCCGCGCGACCGTCACCCAGTCGCTCGACCAGTATAATGTCCCCGCGAACGGGCTGGGCGCGCGGGTCGAGCTGCGGCCCTGGCTCGGCGAGGGCCGCAATCTGCGCATCGGCGGCGACATCCGCCGCGTAAAGGGCCGGACCCAGGAACTGGTCATCGCGACCAATACCGGCCGGATCGCGGGCGGGGCGCAGACCATCTATGGCGCCTTCGCCGAGCTTGCCCTGCTTCCCAGCGACGGGCTGACAATCACCGCGAGCGGCCGGATCGACCGGTGGCAGCTGCGCGACGGGCTGCGGCGTGAGTTCAACCGCAATATGCTGGCGCCGGTCCCGGCCAACAGCGCGATCTATCCCGATCGTTCCGGCACCGAGACGACCGGCCGCGCCGGTATCGCCTGGAACCCCGACGGCGCTTCGGCGGTCACGCTGCGCGCGGCGGCCTATAGTGGCTGGCGGCTGCCGACCCTCAACGAACTCTACCGCCCCTTCCGCGCGGGCAATGACTCGACGATCGCCAATCCGCTGCTCGATCCCGAACGGGTGAAGGGGGTGGAAGGCGGCATCGCCTATGCGCCGCTGCCCGGCTGGCGGCTGGGGGCGACGATCTTCTGGAACCGGCTCGACGATGCGATTTCCAATGTCACGATCGCGCCCAACACCCGCCAGCGCCAGAATGTCGATGCGATCCGCAGCCGTG
>CAZJXG010000172.1:0-5770 GCA_964549965.1 uncultured Sphingomonas sp.
GTGATGGTGCCGGCTGCAGGGATCGAACCCGCGACCCCCTGATTACAAATCAGGTGCTCTACCAACTGAGCTAAGCCGGCACAGGGGTGCCCTCATGCGTCAGGGAATGCCGAAGGTCCAGCCCTCTATTGCGGCGATATCGTCGGAAAGTGTGGCCGGCGCCCACAAATCCGTCCGGGCCGCGGCTTCGGCCAGCCAGGCGGCGGTCAGGATCGCGTCGGTGCTGTGATCGTCATACTGGGCGAGCCGCGGCGCGCGGCGGATGCCGTAGCCGGCCAGCCCCGCCCGCAGGCGATCGGCGTCGCGCATCTTGCTGCCACCACCCAGGCCCGCCGCGCGCGCCGCGATCGTGGTATAGATCTCGACGATCGCCGGGCCGCGTACGGGCAGCGGATCGAACGGCCAGATCGGGACGGCGCCATCCAGCCGGTGGAGCAGCCGCATGCCGGTCAGGCTCGATTTTCCGACCTGGGCCGCGCCGACCAGGTTGAAGCAGCTTGTCGCCGGGCCGTGGCGGCCGTCGCGGCAGAGGCGCTCGACCAGCCGGTAGCGGCCGTTGCCCGCGCCGAACAGGTCGCCCTGCCGCCCGCCATGGCGGCGGAAATGCCGGCTGATCTCGGGATGGTCGATGAACGCGCCCGCCTGCAGGTGCGGATCGCCGGCGCACAGCCGGTCGACCTGCCGCCACAGCGCGCGCGCATCGGTCGGGCTGTCGGCCCAGCCCGGGAAATAGGCGCCGGCATCGAGGAAGGGCAGGGCGGTCGAAAAGTCGATGCCGACCAGCAGGTCGCTGTCCCGCCGGGCATGATCGAGCAGCCAGTCGAGTACAGCCTGCCGTGACCAGCGGCGGACGATCAGCCGCGGCGTCGTGCCGGGGCCTTCGCTCACCGCGACGGCGATCCCCTTTTGCCATTCGCCCTTGGCGCCGGACCAGTCGATGCAGGCGAACCGCTGGAATCGGCGGGTCATGCCGTCTTCTTGGGGCGGGGCCTGGGCCGCTTTCTGGCGAGCGCCTGTTCATGCGCCCGCCCGATCATCGCCAGCACGCGCTCGGGATCGGCGCTGTCATAGCGCACCAGCACCGCGGGCCAGCCCTCATAATGCGGGGTCTGCCAATAGCTGTCGGGGTCGGTTTCCCGGAGCATGTCGACCGTGTCGCGGTCGATCATCAGGCAGAAGCTGCCCTGCTCGCGTCCCGGCGCGACAAAGGCGTTGCCGTTCGCCTTGACGGCGGGGCCGCCATAATGGGTCGCGCGTTCGGCGCCGGGCAGAGCGGCGGCGAAGGCGATCACCTTGTCCCAGTCCAATGTCATCGCGTCCGCACCGGTTCATCCGCCCTGCCGCTCGGTGCGGAGCTTGTTCCACCAGGCGATCCGTTCGGCGATCTTCACCTCGAAGCCGCGCGGCGTCGGCGTGTAGAAATCCTGCGGGCTCATCTCCTCGGGCCAGTAATTGTCGCCCGAAAATCCATCCTCGGCGTCCGGGTCATAGGCATAGCCCTTGCCATAGCCGATATCCTTCATCAGCCGCGTCGGCGCATTCAGGATATTCTTGGGCGGCATCAGCGATCCGGTCTCCTTCGCGGATCGGAAAGCCGCCTTCTGCGCGGCATAGGCCGCGTTCGATTTGGGCGCGGTCGCCAAATAGAGGCAGGCCTGGACGATCGCCAGCTCGCCATCGGGCGAACCCAGGAAATCATAGGCATCCTTGGCGGCAAGGCATTGGACCAGCGCCTGCGGATCGGCCAGGCCGATATCCTCGCTGGCAAAGCGCACCATTCGGCGCAGCACGTAGAGCGGCTGCTCGCCCGCCGTCAGCATCCGCGCGAGATAGTAGAGCGCTGCCTGCGGGTCCGATCCCCGCAGCGATTTGTGCAGCGCGGAGATCAGGTTGTAATGGCCTTCGCGGTCCTTGTCATAGACCGCCATGCGGCGATGGAGCAGCGCGGCCAGTTCGGCGGGCTCCAGCGGATGGTCGATCGCGATCGAGAAGAGCGTCTCGACCTGGTTGAGCAGGAAGCGCCCGTCGCCGTCGGCCGAGGCGACCAGTGCGTCGCGTGCCATCTCGGTCAGCGGGATCGCGCGGTCCATCACCGTCTCGGCGCGCTCGATCAGCCTGCCGAGCGCCGCCGCATCGAGCCGGTTGAGGATCAGCACCTGGGCGCGGCTGAGCAGCGCGGCGTTCAGCTCGAAGGACGGATTTTCCGTGGTCGCGCCGACCAGCACGACCGTGCCGTCCTCGACATAGGGCAGAAAACTGTCCTGCTGGGCGCGGTTGAAGCGGTGGATCTCGTCCACGAACAGCAGCGTGCGGGTTCCCAGCCGGGCATGCTCGCGCGCCTCGGCAAAGATTTTCTTGAGATCCGCCACTCCCGAAAACACGGCGGAGACCGGCGCGAAGCGCAGGCCCACCGCATCGGCGAGCAGCCGGGCGATCGTCGTCTTGCCGGTGCCGGGCGGCCCCCAGAGAATGAGCGAGGACAGGCGCCCCGCCGTGACCATGCGGCCGATCGCGCCCTCCGGGCCGGTCAGATGTTCCTGGCCGATCACCTCGTCCAGGCTCCGCGGCCGCAGCCGTTCGGCAAGCGGCGCGGCTTCGGCGGGCACCGCAGCGGAGGGTTCGGGCGCAAAAAGGTCGGCCATCCCGTCCGATATAAACAGCGATGGCCGGGGCGCACAGGGGGCGTGCGATTTTCCCTTGTCGAAATCGTTCTAAGATATATCTTAGGCGTATCGAGATTGATTCGATACACGCAAAGATAGGTAGGATTTCATGTTCGGTTTTCACAAACATCATCACGGCGAAGGCCATCATGGCTGGCACGCGATGCGCGGTCGCCATGGTCGCTTCGGTGGTTTCGGCGGCGGCTTCGGCGATGTCTTCGAGGAGGGCTTTGGTGGTTTCGGCGGCGGGCGCGGCGGTGGTCGCGGGCGCCGCCGCATATTCGACGGTGCGGAGCTGCGCCTCGTCCTGCTGGCGTTGATCGGCGAGCAGCCGCGCCACGGCTATGATCTGATCAAGGCGGTCGAGGAACGGTCGGGCGGTGCCTATGCGCCGAGCCCCGGCGTCGTCTATCCGACGATCACGATGCTGGAGGATATGGGCCAGATCGCCGAGCAGGCGGCTGAAGGATCGAAGCGGCTGTTCGCGATCACCGAGGCCGGCAAGCTGGAGATCGGCGAGCAGGCGGACCGGATCGAAGCCCTGTTCGCGCGGCTCGACACCCTCGGCCAGGAAAGCAGCGGCAATGATCGTTCGCCGGTGAAGCGCGCGATGATCAACCTCGCCATGGCGCTGCGCGAGCGCATGTCGCGCGCGGATCGCAATCCGGATATCGCGCACGACATCGCCGCCCTGCTCGACGAGACCGCGCGCAAGATCGAGCGGCTGTGATGGCGACGGCCGTCTCGTCGGTGCCGACCCGATCGGCCAGCCGCTATCTCCAGCAACTGTGCAAACATTGGCAGCATGATCTCGCGGTCGAGTTCACCCCGGCGCATGGCACCGTCATCTTCCCCCGTGACGCGCGCGGGGCCGATCATCCCGCCGATGCCGTCGTCAGCTTCGATGCGGGCGATGCGGCGCTGGACGTGACGATCGAGGCGAGTTCGGAGGCGCAGCTCGAAGGGCTGAAAGGGGCGGTCGCCCGGCACCTAGACCGCTTCGCCTTTCGGGAGGGGCCGCTCAGCTTCGACTGGCGGGCGGCCTGACCCGCGCCTGCCCGCTCAGGGAACCGGGCTTTGCCGGACCATGCGGACACCGGCCCGGTGCTGGCGGACGATCCGCAGATAGGAATCGACCAGCGCCTGATTCACCTCGTCCCAGCCATAGCGTATGCTGGACCGCAGGCCGGCGGCACCGACGGTGCGGCGCAGCTCCGCATCCTCGCAATAGAGCTGGAGCGCGTCGGCGAAGGCCTGCGTCCGGCCCGGCTGGATCAGCCTGCCGCTGATACCGTCGTTGATCAGGCTTTCGCTGCCGGTGGCGCGGGCCGCGACGACGGGCAGCCCGGCCGCCATCGCTTCCAGCGTGACGTTGCCGAAGGTCTCGGTGATCGACGGGTTGAACAACATGTCCATCGACGCGACCGCGCGGCCCAGTGCCTCGCCCGCCTGGAAGCCGGCGAACACCGCGCCGGGCAGCCGCTTCTCGAACCATTCGCGCGCCGGCCCCTGGCCGACCACCAGTACCTTGTGGCGCACCTGCCGACGTTCGAGCTGGTCGATCGTGTCGGCGAAGATGTCGAGACCCTTCTCCATCACGAGCCGGCCGACAAAGCCGATCACCACGTCGTCGGGGGCAATCCCCTGTTCGCGCCGCCAGTCGTCGGAGCGCCGCTCGGGCTGGAAGATCGTCCGGTCGATGCCGCGCGACCAGATGCCGACATCATAGCTCATCCGCTGTTCGCGTAGCAGCTGCGCCATCGATTCCGACGGGGCGAAGATCGCGTCGCAGCGCCGGTAGAAGCGGCGCAGCAGCGCTTCGACCAGCGGTTCCAGAAAGGCGAGGCCATAATAGCGGAAATAGGTTTCGAACCGGGTGTGGACCGATGCGACCACCGGCAGCCGGCTCCGCCGCGCCAGCGTCACCGCGCTGTGCCCCAATATTTCCGGGCTGGCGACATGAAAGATGTTGGGCGCGAACGCGGCGATGTCGCGCTTGATGCTGCGCGGAATCATCAGCGGGAAGCGATATTCGGCACGCCCCGGAACCGGCAGCGCGGGAATGCCGATCAGGTCGCCGGTTGCCGGGAAGGCGGGTTCCGGGACGGTCGGCGAATAGATGCGCACCGCCGCACCCTTGCCGAGCAGATAGCCCACCAGCCGGTTCAGCGCCTGGTTCGCGCCGTCACGGACATAGTTATAATTGCCCGTGAACAGGGCCACGCGAAGCTCGGATGCGTCCATCGGCGCGCTTTAGGGGGCTAAGCCCGCCGCCGCAACCGGAACAGCGGCGTCCTCCCGATGGTTGTGGGGCGAAATGACACCGGATGGTCCGGCTTTCGGAAGGTTGGGTCGATGGACCAGTTCTTTACGCGCATCGCGGCCCGGATCGCGTCGGCGGTCGGCCAGCCGCTGGCCTTCGTCATCGCCTTCGTCGCGATCATCCTCTGGGGCGTCAGCGGGCCGATGTTCGGCTTTTCGGATACCTGGCAGCTGATCGTCAACACCAGCACGACGATCATCACCTTCCTGATGGTCTTCCTGATCCAGAACGCCCAGAATCGCGATGCTGCGGCGATGCAGGCGAAGCTCGACGAGCTGATCCGGTCGATCGAGCAGGCCCGCAACGGCTATATCGGCATCGAACACCTCACCGAAAGGGAGTTGGAGAAGATCCGCAAGGATATCGAAGACGAATGCAAGCCGGGCGACGATGATCGGCCGGATCATCGCGACAGCCTGGGCCACCTGATCCGCCGGCGCTGATCCGCGCTGCGGTCGAAAGAGCGGCGGCCAACAAAAAAGGCGGCCCCGAAGGACCGCCCTTTTGTCTTCGATCGGGACCGAAGCTTATTTGTTGTGGATCGCGGCAGCCTTGCGGAGGATGTCGAGGATCTTCTCCTGCGCGGTCGGTTCATCGACCGCTTCCATCGCCGCGAGCTCGCGGGCGAGGCGGCTGGTCGCCGCTTCGAAGATCTGGCGCTCCGAATAGCTCTGCTCGGGCTGATCATCGGCACGGAACAGATCGCGGACCACTTCGGAGATCGACACGAGGTCGCCCGAATTGATCTTCGCTTCATATTCCTGGGCGCGGCGCGACCACATGG
>CAZJXG010000173.1:0-5751 GCA_964549965.1 uncultured Sphingomonas sp.
GTCGTCGACGGTCGACGGTATCAGCATTTCGACGATCGGCGCCTTCGACCAGCCATGGATGCGGGCATCGGTGAAGGCGCGATCCATATAATCGAGCGTCGGCGCGATGATGATGCCGCTGCGATGATGCTCGCCTTCACCGGGCAGCGCGGCAAAGCTGGGCAGTTCGCTCAGCGCGACATTCATCCGGAAGGTGCCCGATCCGGCGCGGAAACCCTTCATCCGGCGCCGGAAATCGGCATCGAGATCGGCCTGGTCGATCAGCTTGCGATAGAGCAGCCCCGGCCCGACATTGGATGCCACCACCGGCGCCATATGCTCGGCACCACCGGTGGTGCGAACGCCGACCGCCTTACCGCCATCGACCAGCAGCTTCTCCACCGCCGCATCGGTTTCGATGACGACGCCATGTTCTTCACAGGCCGCCTTCATCGCCTGGGTGATCGCACCCATGCCGCCGATCGCATGCCCCCAGGCGCCCTTCTTGCCGTTCACCTCGCCGAAGACGTGGTGCAGCAGCACATAGGCCGATCCCGGCGTGTCAGGGCTGGCATAGTTTCCGACCACGGCATCGAAGCCGAAAGCGGCCTTGATCGCCTCATGCTCGAACCAGCCATCGAGGAAAGTGCGAGCGCTCTTCACGAACAGGTCGAGCATGTCGCGCTGGGCGGGCAGCCCCGCCATCGCGATCTTGCGGCCCTGCGCACCCGCCTTGAACAGTTCCAGCAGCCCGCCACCGGCATTGGGCGGGATTTTGAGCGCCAGATCGCGCAGCACATCGGCGACGCCCTCGAGCGCGTCATAATAGGTGGGCAGCGCCTCTGCATCGGCGGCCGAGAAGCGCCGGAATTCGGCCTGTGTCCGTTCGAGCCCACCCCCGAGCTTCAGATAGCCGCCATCCGCGAGCGGCAGGAAATTGGAGATCGGCCGTTCGACGATGCGCAGCCCGCGCTCGTGCAGCCTCATATCGCGGATCACCCGCGGCTGGAGCAGGCTGACCGTGTAGCTCGCCACCGAATTGCGGAATCCCGGGTGGAATTCCTCGGTCACGGCCGCGCCGCCGACCACGCCGCGCCGTTCGAGGATGCGGACCTTCAGGCCTTTGCGCGCGAGATAGAAGGCGCAGACGAGGCCATTATGCCCGCCGCCGATGATGACGACATCCTGTCCGCTGGTCATGACAGCTGCCCCGCGACGCTACGCGCGCTCCATCCCGGCGCCGGTCGCTTCGGCTGACGCGCCTCGGGGATCAGCACCCGGAATTTGCGCGCGAAGCTCTTCAGGCAGACCTCGCTGTTGCCCAGCGGCCCCTGCGTGAAGCTCGGCGTCGCCATGCCGTCCTGGACGCGCGCGACCAGCTTCGTATCCTCCGCATTGACCATGCGGTTGATCCGCCAGTTGAGATAGCGCGCCGCTTTCATTTCGCGCCGCCCGTCAGGCAGGACATAGGCGATTTCGCGGATCATCGTCTCGGTCGGCGAAACCGGCAGAAACTGCATGAAATCGATCTGGTCGGGATAGATGTCGAAGGCGGTGTTCGGCCACAGCTTGAAATAGGTCCACAGCCGCTGCCGCTCCTCCGACAGATGCTCGACCACAGGCAGGAACTGTCGATAGAGCGCCTCGGACGAGCTGCCCGGCACGCCTTCCAGCAGCGGGCCGATCATCTTGTCGACCCAGTCGCTCGCCTCGATCCCATAGCCGGGGCCGAACAGCCGCTTGAGGCCGGGATGGGCGACGGGAATGTGCAGCCCGTCGGAATAATTGTCGGCGATATTCTTCCAGTTGACGGTGCGCGGCCGCATCACCACCCGGCCCAGCGCGCGCATATCCTCGAAGCGATAGGGTGCGACCTCGTCCTCATAGGGCGCCATCATCTCGGCGACCGAGGGCCCCGCCCCCTCGATGTTGACGAAGATGAAGCCGCGCCAGACTTCGGTGGGAAAAGGATGCAGTCCGTAATCGGCCATGTCGAAGGCCGGATAGTCGCGCTTGCCGGGAACGCCGCTGAGCCGCCCGTCGCTCTCATAGGTCCAGGCGTGATAGGGGCAGACCAGCTTGCGCGCGCAGCCCTGATCGCCATCGACCAGCTTCGACGCGCGGTGACGGCAGACATTGGAGAGTGCGCGGACCGCGCCATCCTCTCCGCGAATGACGATGATCGCCTCACCGCCCACCGCGATCGACTGCCAGTCGCCTGCGGCCGGAATATCGCTCAGATGGCAGACCAGCTGCCACGAACGTCGGAAAATGCGTTGCTGTTCGAGCGCATAAACCTCCGGGTCATGGTAAAGCCAGCCCGGCAGGCCCATCGTCTCGTCAGGATCGGTCGCCGATCCGATATCGTTCACGGCGCGCAGATTCATTCCGGTCTCTCAACATCCCAAAACGCGCCTCCGCCCGCGCGGAGCTTCCGGGCAAGACGATAGGCCTCCTGTACAGGCTTGTCAGCAGCTCCATATCGTCCCCGAAATTAAGCCTTGCCGCACTGCAACATCAAGGTTGCGCGATGCGACTGCTAGGATACACTTGGCGCATCGATGGGTTGTTCGGGGGAGTCGCGATCATGAACCGCAATACCGGCAGCGCCGTTCTTCCCAAGCCTGCGCAGCGTTCGTCCGACCCCGCGACCCTGGCCGAGGAGATTGTCGAGCGGCTGACCTACCGGATCGGCAAAAATGCCGCGGCTGCGAAAAGCCACGACTGGCTCGCCGCGACGATCCTCGTGATCCGCGACCGCGTGATCGACCGCTGGATCGCCAGCACGGAGGAAACCTACAAGGCCGGCGCCAAGCGCGTCTACTATCTCAGCCTGGAGTTCCTGATCGGCCGGCTGATGCGCGACGCCATCTCCAATCTCGGCCTGATGGACGAAATGCGCGAGGCGCTCGCTTCGCTGGGCGTCGACATCGACCTGATCCGCGAGCTGGAACCCGATGCCGCGCTCGGCAATGGCGGCCTTGGCCGGCTCGCCGCCTGTTTCATGGAGTCACTCGCGTCGGTCGACGTGCCGGCCTATGGCTATGGCATCCGCTATGTGAACGGCATGTTCCGCCAGGAAATCTCCGACGGCTGGCAGGTCGAACTGCCCGAAACCTGGCTGGCGCACGGCAACAACTGGGAGTTCGAGCGGCGCGAGGCGAGCTATGAGATCGGCTTCGGCGGCGTCGTCGATCTCGCCGCCGCCGACGGCAGCGGCGACCATGCCCGGCTGTGGAAGCCACACGACCGCATCATCGCCACCGCCTATGACACGCCCGTGGTGGGCTGGCGCGGCGAGCGGGTGAACACGCTGCGGCTGTGGACCGCGCAGCCGATCGACCCGATCCTGCTCGACGCCTTCAACGCCGGCGATCACATCGGCGCGCTCAAGGAGAGCAACAAGGCGGAGTCGCTCACCCGCGTCCTCTATCCGGCGGATTCGCATAGCGCCGGACAGGAGCTGCGCCTGCGCCAGGAATATTTCTTCTCCTCGGCCTCGCTGCAGGACATCGTCCGCCGGCACGTCCAGTATTTCGGCGACATCCGCACCCTGCCCGACAAGGCCGCGATCCAGCTCAACGATACGCACCCGGCGGTGTCGGTCGCCGAGCTGATGCGCATCCTGATCGATCTCCACAATATCGACTTCGACGAGGCGTGGGACATCACGCGCGCGACCTTCGGCTACACCAACCATACGCTGCTGCCCGAAGCGCTCGAAAGCTGGCCGGTGCCGCTGTTCGAACAGATGCTGCCGCGCCACATGCAGCTGGTCTATGCGATCAACGCCAAGCTGCTGATCGAGGCCCGCAGGCAGCATGGGTTCGACGACGCCGGGATCAGCGCGATATCGCTGATCGACGAGGGCGGCGACCGGCGCGTGCGGATGGGGAATCTCGCCTTCGCCGGATCGCACAGCGTGAATGGCGTGTCGGCGCTCCATACCGAGCTGATGAAGGAGACGGTGTTCGCCGATTTTCACCGGCTTTATCCCGACCGGATCAACAACAAGACCAATGGCATCACCCCCCGCCGCTGGCTGATGCAGTGCAATCCCGAGCTGACATCGCTGATCCGCGAGGCGATCGGCGACGGCTTTCTCGACGATACCGAGCAGCTTCGCGGACTGGAGAAAGTGGCGGGCGACGCCGCCTTCCAGGAGAAGTTCGCCGCGGTGAAGCTCGCCAAGAAGGCGGTGCTGTCGAACGTGCTGCGCGAGCGGATGGGGTTGAAGGTGGACCCGAGCGCACTGTTCGACACCCAGATCAAGCGCATCCACGAATATAAGCGCCAGCTGCTCAACATCATCGAGGCGGTGGCGCTGTACGACCAGATCCGCTCGCATCCGGAGCGCGACTGGGTGCCGAGGGTGAAGCTGTTCGGCGGCAAGGCGGCGCCGAGCTATCATAATGCGAAGCTGATCATAAAGCTGGCGAACGACGTCGCCCGGGTGATCAATCACGACCCGGCGGTGCAGGGCCTGCTGAAAGTCGCCTTCGTCCCCAATTACAACGTCTCGATGGCCGAGATCATGATGCCCGCCGCCGATCTCAGCGAGCAGATCTCGACTGCGGGCATGGAGGCATCGGGCACCGGCAACATGAAGTTCGCGCTCAACGGCGCGCTCACCATCGGCACGCTGGACGGCGCCAATGTCGAGATGCGCGACCATGTCGGGCCCGAGAATATCATGATCTTCGGCCTGACCGCGGCCGAGGTCGGCAAGGCGCGCGCCGAGGGGCATGATCCGCGCGCGATCATCGAGGCATCGCGCGAATTGAGCCAGGCGCTGCAGGCGATTTCAGGCGGGGTATTCTCGCCCGACGACCGCGATCGCTACAAGACGCTGATCGCCGGGCTGTACGACCATGACTGGTTCATGGTCGCGGCCGATTTCGACAGCTATGCAGCCACCCAGCGCGGGATCGACACGCTGTGGACCGACCGCAGGAGCTGGAACGACAAGGCGATCCGGAACGTCGCCGGGATGGGATGGTTCTCATCGGATCGGACTATCCGGCAATATGCATCTGAAATCTGGGGTGTTCTCTGATCTTATCCACCGCTTTTCCACGTCTCGTCCCGAGTCCCGCCCCCATGAACATGCACAGCGAGTTCGACCGGGACGCGCGCGTCCGGATGGCGTAGCATCGCGCTTGTGAGCCAGCTCGACAAAGCCGCGATAGCCGCCATCGCGAAGGGGAAACATGATGATCCCTTCGCCGTGCTGGGCGTCCATCCAAGCGGAAAAGGCCTGATCGCCCGGGCCTTCATTCCCGGCGCCGAGACGGTCGAGGCGCTGACTCTGGCGGGCAAGCACGCGGGCCAGTTGCAGCCGATCGACAAGGCCGGGCTATTCGAGGGCAGGCTATCGATCCGAAAAACGCAGCCGCTGCGCTATCGCGCCGCCAATGCGGACGGCGAATGGATCGTCGGCGATCCCTACAGCTTCGGCCCGGTGCTGGGGCCGATGGACGATTATTACATCGCCGAAGGATCGCATCTGCGCCTGTTCGACAAGATGGGCGCACACAAAATCCATCATGACGGCGCCGACGGAATCCATTTTGCGGTCTGGGCGCCCAATGCCCGGCGCGTCTCCGTGGTCGGCCTGTTCAACCAGTGGGACGGCCGGCGCCATGTCATGCGCCGCCGGCTCGACACCGGCATCTGGGAAATCTTCATCCCCGACCTGGGCGAGGACGAGCCCTATAAGTTCGAGATCGTCGGCGCCGACGGCAAGCTGGTGCCGCTGAAGGCCGATCCCTT
>CAZJXG010000174.1:0-5740 GCA_964549965.1 uncultured Sphingomonas sp.
TTGCCGTGGCAGACGTCGCAGGTGACATAGACGTCGGGCAGGAAGTGCATCTCGATCTTGAGCAGGCCATCGCCGGTGCACGCCTCGCAGCGGCCGCCCTTGACGTTGAAGCTGAAGCGGCCCGGCTTGTAGCCGCGCGCCTCGCTTTCGGGCAGGTTGGCGAACCAGTCGCGGATGTTGGTGAAGGCGCCGGTATAGGTGGCCGGGTTCGATCGCGGGGTGCGGCCGATCGGCGACTGATCGATGTCGATCACCTTGTCGCACTGGTTGAGCCCCGTCACCTTGTCATGCGCGCCCGCGATCATCCGCGCGCCGTTCAGGGATCGCGCGGCGGCGGCGTAGAGCGTGTCGATGGTGAAGCTGGACTTGCCCGATCCCGAGACGCCGGTGATGCAGGTGAAGGTGCCGAGCGGGATCGAGGCGGTGACGTTCTTCAGATTATTGGCGCGGGCGCCGTGGACCGTCACCTTCTTGCCATTGCCCTTGCGCCGCTTCTTCGGGACATCGACCATGCGGCGGCCCGAGAGATAATCGCCGGTCAGGCTGCCTTCATGGGCGAGGATATCGTCGAGCGAGCCCTGTGCCACCACCTCGCCGCCATGGACGCCGGCGCCCGGCCCCATATCGAGGATATAGTCGGCGCTGCGGATCGCATCCTCGTCATGCTCGACGACGATCACGGTGTTGCCGAGATCGCGCAGCCGCCGGAGGGTGACGAGCAGCCGGTCATTATCGCGCTGGTGCAGGCCGATCGACGGCTCATCGAGGACATAGAGGACGCCCGACAGGCCCGAGCCGATCTGGCTGGCGAGGCGGATGCGCTGGCTCTCGCCGCCCGACAGGGTGCCCGAGGTACGATCGAGGTTGAGATAATCGAGCCCGACATTGTCGAGGAAGCCGAGCCGCTCGACAATCTCCTTGAGGATGCGTTCGGCGATCGCATTCTGCTGATCGTTGAGGTGGCGCGGCATATCCCGGAAGAAGGCGAGCGCGGGGCCGACCGCGCGGCGGGTGGACATGCTGATATCCTCGCCCGCGATCTTCACCGCCAGCGCCTCCGGCTTCAGCCGGGCGCCGCCGCAGACCTCGCAATGGGCGGAGGACTGATATTTGGCCAGCTCCTCGCGCATCCAGGCGCTTTCGGTGGCGAGCATGCGGCGTTCGAGATTGTGGATGACGCCCTCGAACGGCTTCTGCACGTCATAGGATTTGCGGCCGTCGATGAAGGTGAGGGTGATGACCCGCCCCTTGGTGCCGTAGAGGACGGTGTCGCGGATCTCCTCGGGCAGTTCCTCCCACGGGGTGTCGAGCCTGAAATCATAGGCGCGGGCGACCGAGGACAGCACCTGCATATAATAAGGGCTGGGCGGGTTCGACTTCGCCCAGGGCACGACCGCGCCCTGCTTGATCGACAAAGCCTCGTTGGGGACGACGAGCTGCGGATCGAAATAGAGCTTCTCGCCCAGGCCGTCACAGGCCGGGCAGGCGCCCTGCGGCGCGTTGAACGAGAAGAGGCGCGGCTCGATCTCGGCGATGGTGAAGCCCGAGACGGGGCAGGCGAATTTCTCCGAGAAGGTGATGCGGTTCGCGGGGACGCCGGCGTTTTTCATCCCCGAAGCCCTCTCCCCCCTGGGGAGAGGGTTGGGAGAGGGGCTGAGCTGGCCATTCTCCACGTCGTCTGATTTTCCAGCACTGCCCCTCTCCCCGGCCCTCTCCCCAGGGGGGAGAGGGAGAGAATCGGCATATTGGAAGCTCGCCGGCATCTCGCGGACGCCACTTGCGCCAGCCATCGCCTCCGCCACCGTGCCATCGACCAGATCGGCATAAGCGAGGCCGTCGGCGAGGCGGAGCGCGGTTTCCAGGCTCTGGGCGAGGCGGGTTTCGATGCCGTCGCGGACGACGAGGCGATCGACCACCACCTCGATGTCATGCTTGTATTTCTTGTCGAGCGCGGGGGCGTCCTCGATATCGAAGCTGACGCCGTCGATGCGGACGCGGCTGAAGCCGGCGCGCTGCCATTCGGCCAGCTCCTTGCGATATTCGCCCTTGCGGCCGCGCACGACCGGGGCGAGCAGCAGGAAGCGGGTGCCCTCCTTCAGCTGCATCACCCGGTCGACCATCTGGCTGACCGTCTGCGCGCTGATCGGCAGGCCGGTGGCGGGCGAATAGGGGATGCCGACCCGCGCCCAGAGCAGGCGCATATAATCATAGATCTCGGTGACGGTGGCGACGGTGGAGCGCGGGTTGCGGCTGGTCGTCTTCTGCTCGATCGAGATGGCGGGGGAGAGGCCCTCGATATGATCGACGTCGGGCTTCTGCATCAGCTCCAGAAACTGGCGCGCATAGGCCGAGAGGCTTTCGACATAGCGGCGCTGCCCCTCCGCATAGATGGTGTCGAAGGCGAGGCTGGACTTGCCCGAGCCGGACAGGCCGGTGATGACGATCAGCTTCTCACGCGGGAGATCGACATCGACGCCCTTGAGATTGTGCTCGCGCGCGCCGCGGACGGAAATATGGGTCAGCATGTGGGCAGATGTTCCAGATTTGTTCGCGCCGCGCAAGACGGTCTTTGGGGGCGTGCCGCCAATCTGGGATGTGGTTAATCGATTCTCAACCCTGTCGCGCGATCATCGCCGCCGTTCCGAACCCCGGAGGTGACGATGGTGCCGCAGACCCGCAAGACCGACAGCCGCTTCGGCAATCGCCGCGAGCTGATCCACAGCCTGCTGCTCGCCGGGCTGTTCATGGGGCTGGGCCTTGCCTGCATCGACCGGATGATCGGCGACCCGGCGGCGATTCCGGTGCCGATCGAGCGCTGAGCCCGCCGCCCCGGCCGGCGCGGGCGCGGGGAGGATATCCGTTGAACGCGGCGCGGCCGCCCGCTACCCCAGCGGGATGAGCACCCATCCCGAACAGCAATATCTCGATGCCATGGCGCGGGCCTGGTATGGCGGCGACGAGCGGATCGACCGCACCGGCGTGGGCACCCGATCGCTGTTCGGCGTGA
Source organism: uncultured Sphingomonas sp. (assembly GCA_964549965.1). GTDB lineage: Bacteria > Pseudomonadota > Alphaproteobacteria > Sphingomonadales > Sphingomonadaceae > Rhizorhabdus. The sequence goes on from CAZJXG010000174.1 coordinate 3,008, forward strand.
CGATGCGCTTCGACCTGTCGGACGGCACCGTGCCGCTGATCACGACCAAGAAGATCTTCTGGAAATCGGCGGTGAAGGAGCTGATCTGGTTCCTGTCCGGCGATACCAATATCCGCCCGCTGGTGGGGCAGGGCGTCCATATCTGGACCGACTGGCCGCTCGACGCCTATCGCAAGGCGACCGGCGAGGCGATCGACCGCGACGCCTTCGAGCGGCGGATCATCGAGGAACCCGAATTCGCGGCGCGGTGGGGCGATCTCGGCCCGGTCTACGGCAAGCAGTGGGTCGACTGGCCGCGCTACACCCCGGCCGGCGACGGGCTGTACCGGCGCGAGGCGAAGGGGATCAACCAGATCGCCGAGCTGGTCGAGATGATCCGCACCAATCCCAGCTCGCGCCGGCTGATCTTCACCGGCTGGAACGTGCCCGAGCTGCCCGGCATGGCGCTGCCGCCCTGCCACATGACCTATCAATATCATGTCGCGAACGGGCGGCTGTCGGGCATCCTCTATCAGCGGTCGTGCGACCTGGGGCTGGGCTTTCCGTTCAACATCTTCGAAGCGGCGCTGCTGATCCGCATGCTGGCGCAGCAGACCGGGCTGGAACCGGGCGAGCTGGTGTGGATGGGCGCGGACACCCATGTCTATTCGAACCACGGCCATCTGGTGGAGGAGCAGCTGTCGCGCGAGCCGCGCCCCTTCCCCAGGCTCAGCTTCGCGCGGAAGCCGTCGAGCATGTTCGCCTATGCGCCCGAGGATGTCGTGATCGAGGGCTATGACCCGCATCCGCACATCAAGGCCGAGGTGGCGGTGTGAGCCGGCCCGAGATCGTCTTCGTGCTGGCGCGGGCGCGCAATGGCGTGATCGGGCGCGACGGCGACCTGCCCTGGCGCATCCCCGCCGACCTGAAGCATTTCAAGGCGCTGACCCAAAGCGCGCCGATGCTGATGGGCCGCAAGACCTTCGAAAGCCTGCCCGGCCTGCTGCCCGGCCGCCGCCACATCGTGCTGACCCGCGACCGCGGCTGGCGGGCGGAGGGCGCCGAGCCGGTCCACGACGTCGCGGCGGCGATCGCGGCGGCGGCGGATGCCGACCGGCTGTCGGTGGTCGGCGGCGCGGACATCTATGCGCTGCTGCTGCCCCGCGCCGACCGGATCGAGCTGACCGAGGTCGACGACGCGCCCGCGGGCGACACGATGGTGCCGCCGTTCGACCCGGCGATCTGGCGCGAGGATGCGCGCGAGACGCATGCCGCCGAGGGCGGGCGGCCCGGCTTCGCCTTCGTCACGCTGCGGCGGCGCTGATCTTGCCGCCATGGCGTCATGTCGACACAAGTTGACCAGGACGAGGGCGGAAGAATTGCGCGCCCCTCCCCGACTTCCTATACGCGCCGCATGGAACGGTTGACGTGCGACCGCCCGGTGCCCGCGCATCTGCGCGGAAGCGTGGTGGCGTTGGGGAATTTCGACGGCTTCCATAGGGGGCATCAGGCGGTCGTGGGCGCGGCGGTCGCGCATGGCCGCGCGACCGGGCGGCCGGTGCTGGTCGCCAGCTTCGATCCGCATCCGGTGCGCTATTTCCGGCCGGACAGCCCGCCCTTCCGCCTCACCTCGCTGGACCAGCGCGCCGCGATGTTCGCCGGGGCGGGCGCCGATGCGATGCTGGTCTTCGCCTTCAACGCGACGCTGGCCAATGTCTCCGCCGCCGATTTCGTCACCGACTGGCTGATCGGGCGGACCGGCGCGGCGCATATCGTGACCGGCCAGGACTTCACCTTCGGCAAGGGACGCAGCGGCAATGTCGCGGTGCTGGCCGAGCTCGGCGCCGCGCAGGGGCTGACCGCGCAGGCGATCGGCCCGGTCAGCGATGCCGGCGGGCCGGTCTCGTCGAGCCGCATCCGCGCCGCGCTGACGGAGGGCGACCCGCGCGAGGCGGCCAGGATGCTGACCCGCCCCTATCGCATCCAGGGCCTGGTCCAGCATGGCGACAAGCTGGGCCGCACGATCGGCTTCCCCACCGCGAACATCGCGATGGACCGCTATCTGCGCCCGAAATACGGCGTCTACGCGGTGCGCGGGCTGCTGCCCGACGGGCGGGTGCTGGACGGGGCCGCCAATGTCGGCATCCGCCCGACCTTCGATCCGCCCAAGGAACTGCTCGAAGCCTATTTCTTCGACTTCGCCGAGAGCCTCTACGATCAGTGCATCGAGGTGGAGATGATCGACTATCTCCGCCCCGAGGCGAAGTTCGACAGCCTGGAGGCGCTGACCGCGCAGATGGACCGCGACTGCGCGGAGGCGAAGCGGATACTTGCCGCTTACAGCCCGGTCGCCTAGGGACTGCCCCCAAACTCCGTTCGTGTCGAGCGCAGTCGAGACACGCCTCCGAGCGATAGCGAGGCGCCTTCGCTCCGCTCAGGCGGGTCCCTCGACTTCGCTCGGGACGAACGGGCCTGTGGAATTGATGTACAGATGACCGACGCACCCGACTCTCCTGCCCGCGACTGGCGCGACACCGTCTTCCTGCCGAAGACCGATTTCCCGATGAAGGCCGGCCTGGCGAACAAGGAGCCGGCGATCCTCGCGAAATGGGCGGCGGACGACCTGTACGGCACGTTGCGCAAGGCCCGCGCCGGCCAGCCGCGCTTCATCCTGCATGACGGCCCGCCCTATGCCAATGGCGACATCCATATGGGCCATGCGATGAACAAGGTGCTGAAGGACATCATCGTCCG
>CAZJXG010000175.1:0-5732 GCA_964549965.1 uncultured Sphingomonas sp.
GGCGGCGCTTCCTTCTTCGGCTTCCGGATTTCCTTGCTGCTCTTGCGCTGGCTCTTTGCCATGATCATGCCTTTCGGGTTGGGATGGGATCGATCCTTGTCGCGACGGCCGGCAAGCGGCGGCGGGCAGACGTTATCGGGATCGCTTCACGGATCGTTGGTTATGAGCAGGGATGCCGGCTGCCAGCCCGTCCAGGCGGCGATCGAAAGCCAATGTGTCATGCCGCCGGTCTGGCGGAGGCGGTTGGCATTGTCCGCATGGCTCTGCGCCAGCGCGGCATATCTCTGGCGGGTGCGCGGGTCGGTTGCGCCCTCCGCGCGGAGGAGTGCGGCGCGCCGCAGGCGATCGAGCAGACGCGTATCGCAGGGCATGTCAGGCGCCCGCCAGGCCGCGGTCCGGATTTTCGCTGAAATAATAGTCGCTCGGGCGGGGCACGACCGGATGCGCCAGGCGATGCAGGCGTACCCGCTCGCCGCGCGCTTCGCGTGCTTCGGCGGCAAGGGCCTCGATTCCCCAGGCCTTGGCGGCCTTTGCCGCGACGGCCCGGACATTTTCGAGCGCCGCGCCACTGGCGCGATCGAGGTGGATGGCCTCCTGGGCCCGGCATAACGTGGCGGTGGGATACATGGGACGTCCTTCGCGATCGGGGAAAGGGCTATCAGGCCTGCTTGTCGTCTCGCCGGGCCTGCGCGAGGGCATCTTCCAGCCGCGAATAGCGATAATCCTTGTAGTGGAACTGATGGGCGGGCACCGCGCTGATGCCATGGCGCGCCATCAGCGTGGCGGCGTCATTGTCGTTGAGGGGCGGGTTGCTCATGCCGCCACCTCCTGATGGTCGGCGACCGCCGCTTCGGTGGTCAGCAGCAGCCCCGCCACCGATGCGGCATCCTGCAGCGCCGATCGTACCACCATGGTGGGGTCGATGATGCCCGCCACTACCATGTCCTCGAACTGGCCGGTCTGGGCGTTGAAGCCCTGCATCTGGTCATTGCCGTCGATCAGCCGGCCGGCGATAACGCCGCCGTCATGGCCGGCATTCTGCGCGATCTGGCGAAGCGGCGCGGTCAGCGCCTTGCGGATGATGTCGATGCCGCGCGTCTGATCATCGTTGGCCCCGCTGAGATCGTCGAGCGACTTGCTCGCATAGAGCAGCGCGGTGCCGCCGCCGGGAACGATGCCTTCCTCGACCGCCGCCCGCGTCGCGTGGAGCGCGTCGTCCAGGCGATCCTTGCGCTCGCGGACCTCGACCTCGGTCGAGCCGCCGACCCGGATGATCGCAACGCCCCCCGCCAGTTTGGCAAGGCGCTCCTGCAGCTTTTCCTGATCATAGTCGCTGACCGTATTGGCCATCTGCGCACGCATCGCGTCGACGCGCGCGGCGATCGCCTCCGACGTGCCGGCACCGTCGACGATCGTCGTGTCGTCCTTGTCGATCGTCACACGCTTGGCGGTGCCGAGCATGTCGAGCGACACGTTTTTGAGGTCGATGCCGATATCTTCGGAGATGATCTGGCCGCCGGTCAGGATCGCGATGTCCTCGAGCATCGCCTTGCGGCGATCGCCGAAGCCCGGCGCCTTGACGGCGGCGACCTTCAGGCCGCCACGCAGCTTGTTGACGACGAGCGTGGCCAGCGCCTCACCCTCGATATCCTCGGCGATGATCAGCAGCGGACGGCCCGACTGCACCACCGCCTCGAGGATCGGCAACATCGGCTGGAGGTTCGACAGCTTCTTCTCGTGGATCAGGATGTACGGATCGGCCAGTTCGACGATCATCCGCTCCGCATCGGTGATGAAATAGGGCGACAGATAGCCGCGGTCGAACTGCATGCCTTCGACGACGTCCAGCTCGAATTCGAGTCCCTGGGCCTCCTCGACGGTGATCACGCCTTCCTTGCCGACCCGCTCCATCGCCTCGGCGAGCTTGCGGCCGATCACTTCGTCGCCATTGGCCGAGACGATGCCGACCTGGGCGATCTCATCGTTGCTCGCGACGGGGCGGGAGCGCGCCTTGATATCCTCGATCACGCGGATGACGGCGATGTCGATGCCGCGCTTGAGGCTCAGCGGATCGGCGCCGGCCGCGACCGATTTCAGACCTTCGCGCAGGATGGCCTGGGCGAGCACGGTGGCGGTGGTGGTGCCGTCGCCGGCATGGTCATGCGTCCGCGAGGCGACGGCGCGGATCATCTGCGCGCCCATATTCTCGAACTTGTCCCTGAGTTCGATCTCCTTGGCGACGGTAACGCCGTCCTTGGTGATGCGGGGCGCGCCATAGCCCTTGTCGATGAGCACGTTGCGGCCCTTGGGGCCGAGCGTGACCTTGACCGCGTCGGCGATCAGATCGACGCCGCGGCTTATGCCTTCGCGGGCATCGCGAGAGAATTTGATATCCTTGGCTGACATGCCTTGATCCTTCCAGTGGGTTTAGCGGAGCAGGCGTGAATCAGCCGACGATGCCGATGATTTCGCTTTCCTTCATGATGATCAGCTCTTCGCCGTCGAGCTTCAGCTCGGTGCCGGTCCATTTGCCGAACAGGACGCGGTCGCCCGCCTTCACGTCGAGCGGCGTGATCTCCCCGCTCTCGGCGCGGATGCCGGGGCCGACGGCGACGATCTCGCCTTCCATCGGCTTTTCCTTCGCGGAGTCGGGAATGATGATGCCGCCGGCGGATGTGGCGGCGGCCTCGATGCGGCGAACCAGCACGCGATCATGAAGTGGCCGAAATGTCATGGACAGCTTTCCCCGTCGCTGGGCGACGACACTACTGTCGCTTTCACATATGGGAGCCAGCGCTGCCGATGTGCGATCCGGTGATTACAATCGTAATCGCCAACCTCATGCAGATGGGGAGCGATGCCCCCGATTTCAATATGGACAGGCTGGCAAAGCCGATCGAAAGGCATATGTTTTCTCGATGGCCGCGCGGACCAGATCGAGGTCGAAGGCCTTCAAGCCGGCCATGATCAGATGCTTTATCCGACAGCGCGATGGCCTGCGCTATGCCGCGCTCGATCCGGCGCGGGATCACCCGACGCAAAGTTTCCATTTTGTTCTTTACATGTAGGGGCTCGCCTGTTGGAGTGAGCGGCCCGTTCGCTGAAGGGCGGCTCCTTCTCATGACTGGTCACAGATGCCAAGGTTCCAGCAGCGGTCATCGATTTCCGAAGGAGGGACCGCAAAAATCAAAAAGCCGCCATACAACCCCATGCACCCGGGAAATTGAGAACGGGTCTCAATTGGGCGCTCGGGCGTAACCTATTTTTTCGCTGCCACCGGCCCATAGTCGGTCGGATCGTTCGCGGCGACCGAGAGCATCGCCGTCCACGCCGCTACATTCTGTCGGAGCTGGACGGGATCGACCTTGTCGAGCGTGTCGTCGGGGGTGTGGTGCAGGTCGAAATAGCGGGTGCCGTCCTGGCTGAGTTCGAGGACGGGGATGCCCAGCTTCTGGATCTCGGAAATATCCGATCCGCTGGCGTCGCCATTCTTGCCGCTCTGGACGATGCCGAGCGGCGCGAGCGCGGCGGCGATCGGCTTCATCGCGGGGAGCGCGGCATCGGCGACCGATGTCTCGAAGCGCCACACCCTGTCGGCACCGAAATCGGACTCGGCGAGGAAATGATGCTTCTCGTCCTTGTGGGCCTGCGCATAGGCGACCCCACCGAACAGGCCGATCTCCTCCGATCCGAACCAGACAACGCGGATCGTCCGCAGCGGCTGTCCCGCCGCCATGATGTGCTTTGCGGCGGCTGCGGTGATCGCCACGCCGGCGGCATCGTCGATCGCGCCGGTGCCCTGATCCCAGCTGTCGAGATGGCCACCGACCAGGATGATGGGCAATGACGGATCACGCCCCGGCACTTCGGCGATGACGTTGCCGGAGGGACGCTTGCCCGCCTGCTTTGCCGTCACCCGGAGTGCGATCGTCACCGGCTGGCCGCGCTTCAGGATGCGCTCGATCTGGTCGGCATCGGGATTGGCGAGCGCCAGCGCCGGAATCGGCGTCGCCCCGTCGGTGAAATTCTGCGATCCGGTGTGCGGCGTGCGGTGCTGGTCGGTACCGATCGAACGGATCAGGATCGCGGCCGCGCCCAGCTTCGATGCGATCGTCGGGCCGATGCGCCGGATCTGGCCCACCGGGCCATAATGCGATCCGTCCTGGGTGGCGGCCATGCGGTGGGTGACGAACACGACCTTGCCCTTCACGCGCGCCGGATCGGCGGCCTTCAGCGCATCGAGGCTGTCGAAGCCGATCAGTTCGGCCTTCAGTCCCTTTGCCGGAGTCGCGGCGCTGTTGCCGAGCGCGGTGAGGGCGAGCGGCTGGGGATAGGGGGCGACGATCTCGGCACTGGCTTCGCCGCGTTCCCAATAGGGAACGTCGAACGGCTCGATCCGGACGTTCGCAAAGCCCAGCGCCTTGAGCTTCGCGACCGCCCAGTCGCGGGCGCGGGCCTCGGCGTCGCTGCCCGCCATACGCGGGCCGATTTCGGTGGTCAGGCCTTCGGTGATGTCCCAGGCGAGCGTGTCGGCGAGGGCGGCATCGCGCAGGCGGGCGGTCTCGTCCGGCCTGGCCTGCGCGAGAAGGGGAGAGGCGAGGGCGGCGGAGGCGCATAGCGCGAGCATCAGAATTTTCTTCATGGGGTTGGAGGCTAGCCACCCGCTCCCCATTTGCCAATTGCCCGCTCGTCGGTTAGTGGCGGCGGCACATTTTCCAGCCTGATCCAGCCCAGACGAGGTCCGCGACCGATGGCCGTGCAATATAGCTTTGTGATGAAGGGTCTGACGAAGACCTTCCCCGGCGCCAACAAGCCGCTGTTCAACAATATCCACCTGCAGTTCCTGCCGGGCACCAAGATCGCCATCATCGGCGTCAACGGCGCCGGCAAGTCCACCCTGATGAAGGTGATGGCCGGCTACGACACCGAATATACCGGCGAGGCCTGGGCCGCCGAAGGCCTCACCGTCGGCTATCTGCCGCAGGAGCCGCAGCTGAATCCGAAGAAGACGGTCAAGGAAAACGTCATGGATGGCGTCCGTGAGGTCGCGGACATGATCGAGCGCTTCAATGCGATCTCGGCCGAGATGGGCGATCCCAAGGACGACACCGATTTCGACAAGCTGCTCGAGGAAATGGGAGTCCTCCAGGAAAAGATCGACGCCGCCGATGGCTGGACGCTCGATAACCAGCTCGAAATCGCGATGGAGGCCTTGCGTTGCCCGCCCGGCGATTCGTCGGTCGATGGGCTGTCGGGTGGTGAGAAGCGCCGCGTCGCGCTGTGCCGGCTGCTGCTGGAAAAGCCCGATATCCTGCTGCTCGACGAGCCGACCAACCATCTCGACGCCGAAAGCGTCGCCTGGCTGGAACAGCATCTGATCGATTATGCGGGCAACGTCATCCTCGTCACCCACGATCGCTACTTTCTCGATAACGTCGTGGGCTGGGTGCTCGAGCTCGATCGCGGTCGCGGCATTCCCTATGAGGGCAATTATTCCTCCTGGCTCGAAGCCAAGTCCAAGCGGATGGAGCAGGAAGAGCGCGAGGATGCCGGCCGCCAGAAGGCGATCAAGGAAGAGCTGGAGTGGATCCGGCAGAGCCCCAAGGCCCGCCAGACCAAGTCCAAGGCACGTATCCGCGCGTTCGACGAACTGGTCGAGAAGCAGAACAACCGGGCGCCGGGCAAGGCCCAGATCGTCATCCAGACCCCCGAGCGCCTCGGCGGCAAGGTGA
>CAZJXG010000176.1:0-5712 GCA_964549965.1 uncultured Sphingomonas sp.
ATTGGAGACCCTGTTTCACGTTTCGGGCTGAATCGGCCTGAAACGATCAAGGTCCGGGAGAATGGATTTGAAGCGTTCGAAGTTCGTCATCGCGGCCCTGGCCGGTCTGTTCGTGGCCGGAACCGCCTTTTCCCAGGCGTTGCCCGTGGAGGCGCCGCCGCCGGCCGATCCGCAGAACGTTCTCAATCTCGACCTGTCGACGGGCGGGCGGGTGAAGATTCAGCTGCGCCCCGACAAGGCCCCCAATTCGGTCGAGCGGATCAAGGCGCTGGTTCGCCGCCATTTCTATGACGGCCTGACCTTTCACCGCGTGATCGAAGGCTTCATGGCGCAGGGTGGCGATCCCAAGGGGACCGGCGAAGGCGGCTCCGAGCTGCCCGATCTCAAGGCCGAGTTCAACGATCTGCCCCATGTCCGCGGCACCATGTCGATGGCGCGGGCCGAGGGGCCGGATACGGCCAACAGCCAGTTCTACATCATGCTCCAGCCCAATCTGGCGCTCGACAGCAACTATACGGCGATCGGCCGGGTGATCGGCGGCATGCAATATGTCGACGCGATCGAGAAGGGCGAACCGCCGGTGAACCCGTCGAAGATCGTGCATGCCTCGATCGAATCGGACGATCTCGGCCAGCCCCCGGTCGCCTATGTGCCGCCCGCCGCGCCGGCCGTGGCCGCGCTGACCGGCAAGGAGGCCAAGGAGCAGAAAAAGGCGCTCGAAAAGGCGGCGAAGAAGCTTCGGAAAGAGAATAAGACCGATTCCAAGGAACTCGCCGCGCCCGCGAAGGCGATCGAGAGCGATGCCGCACCGGCCCCGGCCGAGCCCGGCACGGCAGCGGCCGTGGCAGCGGTGGCGGAAGAGTCCGGCACCGATGCAGCGGTCAAGGAACTGGCGAGCGACGAGGCGATCGCCGGGCCGCAATAACGGCTGCCGAACGATGCGCGTCGACCTTTTCGACTTCGACCTGCCGTCCGAGAATATCGCCTTGAGGCCCGCATCGCCGCGCGATAGCGCGCGGATGCTGGTCGTCGACGGCGCGGACGGCCCTTCCGACCGGCTCGTCTCCGACCTGCCGGGGCTGCTGCGCGCCGGCGACTGCCTGGTCTTCAACGACACCCGCGTGATTCCCGCCCAGCTTGAAGGGCGGCGCGGCGAAGCGCGGATCGGCGCCACCCTGCACAAGCGCGAGGGACTTCGCCGGTGGAGGGCCTTCGTCCGCAACGCCAAGCGGGTGCGGATCGGCGATCGCATCGATTTCGGCGCCGATGTCTCGGCGGTGGCCGCCGATCGCGGCGAGGATGGCTCGATTCTGCTCGATTTCGCCGGGGAGGAGCCGGTCGAGCTGCTGCTCGAACGTGCGGGGACCATGCCGCTGCCGCCCTATATCGCGGGCAAGCGCCCTGCCGACGCGCGCGATCGCGACGATTATCAGACGATGTTCGCCAAGGAGAAGGGCGCCGTCGCCGCGCCCACCGCGGCGCTGCATTTCACGCCCGGGCTGATGGCGGCGCTGGCGGAAGCGGGCATCGCCAGCGAGACGCTGACCCTGCATGTCGGCGCGGGGACCTTCCTGCCGGTCAAAGCCGAGGACACCGACGACCATCGCATGCATGCCGAATGGGGCCGTATCGACGCCGCCACTGCCGACCGCCTCAACGCGGTGCGCGCGAGCGGGGGCAGGGTGATCGCGGTGGGCACCACAAGCCTGCGGCTGATCGAGAGCGCGGCCGGCGATAACGGGCTGATCCGCCCGTTCGACGGCGATACGGCGATCTTCATCACCCCCGGCTATCGCTTTCGCGGGATCGACGGGCTGATGACCAATTTCCACCTGCCGAAATCGACCCTGTTCATGCTCGTCAGCGCGCTGATGGGGCGCGAGCGGATGCAGGCAGCCTATGCGCATGCGATCGCCGAAGGGTATCGCTTCTACAGCTATGGGGATTCGAGCCTGCTGCTGCCGGGGTGACGGGCACCCGGCTTGACGCCGCACGGATCGCGGGTGACGATCTGCCCATGCTCAGAACCTTGATCGCTTCCGCCGCGCTCGCAGCGCTTGCCGCGCCGCTGTCCGCCCAGACCGTCGAGACCCGCCGGGTCGGTTCCGCCACGCTGCAGAATGTGCCGGAAATCCCGGCCGATGTGCGCGAGGCGGTGCAGCGCTATCAGAACAGCCGCGCCGCGCTGTTCCAGGACTGGCTGCCCGATGGATCGATGCTGATCGCCACCCGCTTCGGCGCGACCCAGCAGATCCACCATGTCGCGGCGGCGGGTGCGGCGCGGGCCCAGATCACGTTCGGTTCGGAGCCGGTTGCCGAGGCGGAGGCCATCCCCGGCAGCGATCGCTTCGTGCTGATCCGCGACAATGGCGGTGACGAATGGTTCCAGTTCTACACCCGTGGCCTAGCCGGCAGCGCGACCCAGCTGACCGAAGCCGGCACGCGCAATCAGTCGCCGGTGTTCAGCAAGGATGGATCGCTGCTGGTCTGGGCGAAGGCGGTCAAGGGCTCGGCGGCTTACGGACTGCTCGCACTCGACCCCAAGGCGGGTGGAGCGCCCCGGACGCTGTACCAGTCCGACGGGGCAATTGCGCCCGCGGCCATCTCCGAGGACAAAAGCCGGCTGGTCTTTGTGCGCAGCCTTTCCAACACCGAGGATCAGCTGTTCGAGCTCGACCTTGCCAGCGGCAAGGCAACCCGCATCGCGCCCAGGGCGGACAAGGCGGTCTATCAGTCGCCTCGCTACCTGCCGGGCGGGAAGAGCCTGATCGCCATCTCCGATCGCGGCAGCGATACCCGCCAGCTGGTCGAGATCGATATCGCCAGCGGACAGGCTACCGTACTGATCCCGGGCCTGACATGGGATGTCGAGGCCTATGACCTGACCGATGACGGCCGGGTGCTCGCCTATGCGATCAACGAGGATGGCTTCTCCCGGATCGTCGTGCAGGACCGGATCACCCGCCGCGCGCTGCCACAGCCGGGACTGCCGAAGGGCGTGCTGACTGCGCTCAAATTCTCAGGGGACGGCATGTCGCTGGCGATCGGCCTGACATCCGCGACGTCGGCGGGCGATGTGTGGAGCTGGGACGTCACCGGGGCGAAGCTCACCCGCTGGACGACATCGGAGCTGGGCGAGCTCGATCCCGCCGATCTGGCCGAACCCGAACTGATCCGGTTCCGCTCGTTCGACGGCCTTTCGGTTCCCGCCTTCGTCTATCGGCCCAAGGGCATTCCGGCCGGGGAAGCGACCCCGGTGATCATCGATATCCATGGCGGCCCCGAGGCGCAGACCCGGCCGATCTGGAATTATGGCGCGCAATATTTCGCGGACGTCCTGAAGGCGACGGTGATCCTGCCGAACGTCCGCGGCAGCGATGGCTATGGCAAGCGCTACTTGAACCTCGACAATGCCGGGAAACGTGAGGATTCGGTTCGGGATATCGGGGCGCTGCTCGACTGGATCGGCCGGCAGCCGGGCCTCGATAAGAGCCGCGTCGCGGTTTATGGGCAAAGCTATGGCGGCTATATGAGCCTGGCGGTGATGACCCATTATTCCGACCGGCTCGTCGGCGGGGTGGAGCGCTACGGCATCAGCAACTGGACGTCATTCCTCCAGAACACCGAGGCCTATCGCCGCGACAATCGCCGCGCCGAATATGGCGACGAGCGCGATCCCAGGATGCAGGCGGTGTTCGCGAAGATTTCGCCGATGAACAATGTCGGCCGGATCGCCAAGCCGATGCTCGTGATGCAGGGGGCGAACGATCCACGCGTCCCGCAATCCGAATCCGATCAGGTCGTGGCGAAGCTCCGGGCCGGTGGCAATGAAGCCTGGTATGTGCTGTTCGCCGACGAAGGCCATGGCTTTCAGAAAAAGCCGAACAACGACCTGCGTCGCGAGGTGGAGACTGTGTTTCTACGCCGGCTGTTTGCGAAATAGAAAAACAAAGATAAGTTCGAATATTATTACAGCTAATCATCAAATGAATTAAGAGTGCACTAGTGCTCTATTATATAATCTGTAAATTTGCTTAAGTGTTTTGACGTATTTATTTTCAAGAATCCCCGTTGCCTCTGAACTTATGGATCATCTATCCATTTAGAACCCCAACAATAACTCTTGTAACGGTGGGCGTATCTTGAAAAATATTCTGTTTCTGGGCGGTGGAGCCCTGTGTCTTATTGCCTGGTGCAGTCCGTCGTTCGCGACGAACACGGAAACGCCGCCGATCGAGGTGCCCACAAACCCCGATATCCCGACGCCGGTTGGTACCGCGACCCCCCATCAATCAATCGTCACCGGCGCGACGAGCGCATCAGCCGCGGCCGCCGCCGCGGCGCGGTCCGACAGCCTCGCAACCGGCGGCAACAGCCGCACCAGCGTCGACGCATCGGACCGGAGCAGCTATCGGTCGCGGGCGATCTTCATTCCGCCGGTCGTGCCAGGCACGCCCCCGTCGCAGCTGGCGGTGGGCAACATCATTCGCGAGACGTCGGCCTGCGGGCCGCTGCAACATGTCGTTCGCGAACCGGTGACGGGAACCTTCATCGGCCTGCTCCGCAATGCGTCTGTGGCACAGGGATGGTCCGACGACCTCGAGCCTTATTATGATGCGAGCGGCGCGGTGGTCGATTATCGGCGTGACCAGCTTCCAAACGGCGATGTCCGCCTGTTCGGCCATCAGGTCATCATGTTCACCACGGTGATCGGTGTCGCCAGCAATCGCAACATCGCGCTGGGCGGCGGTAGTGGCGGCGGAAGCTGGGGGCAGGGGGGCATGGGCTCCTCGAGTTCGAACCAGCGCATGGTGACGACGATACAGCTTCGGGATTGCGAGATCGGGACGATGCGCACCGTCTATGTCGAGGTGCCGCCCAAGCCGATTCGGCGTTGACGGTCGTCGTCAGCCTGGGGCTCGCCACCATCTGTTTCCTCGGTCAGTGCCATCCGGCTCTGGTCGGGGCGACCACGCCGACGGGGCAATATCAACTCCGCCAGCGGCTGGTCGTCTCGCCGGGCTATGGCGGCGACATATTGGCGTTCAAGGAGGAGGATGCGGGGCTATTCGCGATCCACCGCCTGTGGCTGGGCAAGCCGGTCGAGCAGCGCGCCGAGCGGCTCGCTTCGGTACGGGTCGCGCGGCGGCAGGCGGTCACGGACGGCTGCATCAATATTGACGAAGCGACCTATGCCAGCCTCGTCGATTGCTGCGCGGATTCGACTTTGGTGATCGAATGACGGTCCCCCCGCGCCCGACTATTTCCGCACCGCCGCCGTCTCGTCGCGCTTCGCCTTGAACTCGGCATCGGCGGACCATTGCGGCCAGCTCCGGCTGTTCGCGAGGGCGCGGCCGGTATTGTAGAGCAGGGTCAGGTCGGGGGCCATGTTCGTCAGATCCCAGCCGGCCTGCCATTCGTCGGCGGGCTGATGGTAGCGGTCCCGCGTATAGGCTTCGCCCAGCGCCTTGCCGCGCTCGATGCCACCATCGGCCAGATCGATGCCTGGCTTGAACGAAATTGCCGGCACGCCCTGCTTGGCCATCGGAAAATGGTCCGAGCGGTAGAAGCCGCCGGTCTCGGTCTTGGGATCGGGCACATAGGTACGGCCCAGCTTGTCGCCTTCCGCCACCAGCATATCGAGGAGGCCGAGCTTGGCGACACCGGAGATGGTGTAATCCTTCGCCTTTCCGGAGCTGAGGATATTGTCCA
>CAZJXG010000177.1:0-5662 GCA_964549965.1 uncultured Sphingomonas sp.
AGGTGCTTCTTCACCGTCATCGGGAAATAGGCGCCGCCCTTCACCGTCGGGTCGTTGGCCACGATCATGCAGTGGCGCCCCCGCACCATGCCGATCCCGCCGATCACGCCGGCACCGGCCGGGCCGCCATCCTTGTCATACATGCCATTGGCGGCGAGCTGGCCGATTTCGAGAAAGGGCGAGCCGGGATCGAGCAGACGGTGCACCCGGTCGCGGGGGAGCAGCTTGCCGCGCGATACATGGCGCTCCCGATGCGCCTCGGAGCCCCCGAGCGCGGCGGTCGCCACTTTCGCGCGCAGCGCGTCCGCCAATCCGCGGTTGTGCGCAGCATTGGCGGCGAAACCGTCCGATGACGGATCGGCCATGGTCGACAGGCGGGTCATGCCCCGATCACCTCGCGGCCGATCAGCATGCGGCGGATCTCATTGGTGCCGGCGCCGATATCGAGCAGCTTGGCGTCGCGCATGTACCGCTCGACCGGCCAATCCTTCGTATAGCCCGCGCCACCCAGCGCCTGCACCGCCTCATTGGCGACCTTCACCGCATTCTCGCTGGCGAGCAGGACCGCGCCCGCCGCATCGAAGCGGGTCGTCCGCCCCGCATCGCAGTTGCGCGCCACGGCATAGACATAGGCGCGGGCCGAATTGAGCGCGACATACATGTCGGCGATCTTGGCCTGCATCAGCTGGAAGGCGCCGATCGGCTGCCCGAACTGCTTGCGCTCGCGGACATAGGGCAGGACGGTGTCGAGGCAGGCCTGCATGATGCCGAGCTGGATGCCCGCCAGCACGGTGCGCTCATAGTCGAGCCCCGACATCAACACGCCGACGCCGCCGCCGACCGGACCCATCACATTTTCCTCCGGCACCTCGCAATCGTCGAACACCAGTTCGGCGGTGGGCGATCCCCGCATGCCGACCTTGTCGATCTTCTGGCCGATCGAGAAACCCTTCATGCCCTTCTCGATGATGAAGGTGGTGATCGCCTTCGAGGCCTTGTCGTCGGCGCCGCCGGTCTTGGCATAGACCACCAAGGTGTCGGCATAGGGTGCGTTGGTGATCCAGAATTTCGTGCCGTTGAGGATATAGCGATCGCCCTTCTTCTCGGCGCGGAGCTTCATCGACACGACGTCGGAGCCTGCCCCCGCTTCCGACATGGCGAGGCTGCCGACATGCTCTCCCGAGATCAGCTTCGGGAGATATTTCGCCTTCTGCTCAGGCGTCGCCCAGCGGCGGATCTGGTTGACGCAGAGATTGGAATGCGCGCCGTAGCTCAGCCCGACCGAGGCCGAGGCGCGGGCGATCTCCTCCTGCGCGACGACATGATGCAGATAGCCGAGCCCGAGCCCGCCATCCTGCTCCTCGACGGTGATGCCATGCAGGCCGAGTGCCCCCATTTCGGGCCACAGGTCCCTCGGAAACCAGTCCTCGGCGTCGATCCTGACCGCGAGCGGGGCGATGCGCTCCGCGGCGAAGCGCGCCGTGGTGTCGCGGATCGCATCGGCCATCTCGCCGAGCGCGAAATCGAAATCTGCCATGCCTGCCTCTCCAGGAAAATTTGAACCGTCCCGATAAACCAGCCCGCACCTTCAGAAAAATTGAAAGATTCGCCGGAACATCATAGATGCTGCCTATGATCGATCGCTATCTGCTTCGCTATTTCCTGGCCGTGATCGACCAGGGCAATTTCTCCAAGGCGGCGCTGTCGTGCAATGTCTCGCAGCCTACGCTGTCCGCGGGAATCGCCAAGCTCGAAACGCTGCTGGGCCGCGCCTTGTTCATCCGCAGCAATCGCCGGGTCGAGTTGACCGCCGCCGCCGTCCAGCTTGCCGACCACGCCCGTCGTATCGAAGCCGAGTTCGCGGCGGCCGAGCGTTCGGTGCAGCAGGCACCCGTGGCGCAAAGCCTGCGGCTCGGCATTCTCGCGTCGATACCGTCCGTCTGGATCGAGGATTATGTCGCGGGTCTGCGCGCGGCGGGCATCATCGAGCGCATCGAGTTCGTCGAGGGGCGCGAACGCGAGCTTGCCGAACGGCTGGCGCGCGGAAGCCTCGATCTGGCGCTGAGCATCGTGCGCGACGATGCGCGCTTCGCGACCGAGCGGCTGATGACCGAAGGCTATGCGCTGGCGATGGCGGAGGGCCACCCCTTCGCCCGGCGTGACCTGATCGAAGGCGCCGAGCTGGCCGGCGAGACCATGATCGTGCGGCGCCATTGCGAATTGCTGTCGGATACCAGCCGCTACTTCACCGCGCGGGGCGTGCGGCCCTTCTTCGCCGCCCGGGTGACGAGCGACGATCGCGCGCTGCGCCTGGTCCGCGCCGGACTGGGGGTGACGGTGATGCCCGATTGCTTCGCGGCGCCGGGCGTGGTGCGGCCGCAACTCGCCGATTTCGGGTTCAGCCGCGACATCGGCCTGCTGTTCGGCGCGCAGGCCGACGCGGCGGCGCTGCGCGACCGTCCAGCGGTCCGGATGCTCGCCGAGCTCGTCGAAAGCCGCTCGGCCGATGGATTCGCGCGCCGTCCGGTGTAGGATCGGCACTGCCCGTTACGTCCTTGTCATGGCCGATGCGTTATCATGGCCTGAACGATCGAGGAGAGATCCCATGACCTATGTCGACGGTTTCGTGCTCGCGGTGAAGAAGGACAGGCTCGACGACTATAAGGCGCTGGCCGAAAAGGCGCAGGGCATCTGGTTCGAATATGGCGCGACCGGCTATGTCGAGGCCGTGGCCGACGATGTCCCTTATGGCGAGCTGACCAGCTTTCCCCGCGCGGTGCAGGCGCAGGACGACGAGGTCGTCATCTTCTCCTGGATCACCTATCCCTCGCGGGACGTGCGCGACGATGTGATGAAGAAGGTGATGGAGGACGAGCGGTTGAAGGCCGACATGGCGGAGATGCCGTTCGACGGGAAGCGGATGATCTACGGCGGTTTCAAGGCCATCGTGGAAGGCTGATAACTGGACGTCATGCTGAGCTTGTTCGGCATGACATGTATGAGGAGCTGATGGGTATGGCATTCGAAGGAAGCTGCCACTGCGGCAAGGTCGCCTATACGGTCGAGGCCGAGCTGCCGACCGGAGCCATGCAGTGCAACTGCTCGCATTGCCGGCGCAAGGGCTTCCTGCTTGCCTTCTTCCCCGCGGAGCAGTTCACCCTCGAACGTGGCGAGGCCGATCTGCAGAGCTACCTCTTCTACAAGCACAAGATAGAGCATCGCTTCTGCACGACCTGCGGCACGCAGAGCTTCGCGATCGGCACCGGCCCCGACGGCAGCCGGATGGCGGCGATCAACCTGCGCTGCGTGCCGGCCGCCGATCTCGACGCGCTGGAAATCCAGAAGGTGGACGGGGCGAGCTTCTGATGACGGGCAGGCCCTATATCGGGATCGGCGGCTGGACCTATGAGCCCTGGCGCGACAATTTCTATCCCAAGGGCCTCGCCCAGGCGCGCGAGCTCGAATATGCCAGCCGTCAGCTGACCGCGATCGAGATCAACGGCACCTTCTACAGCACCCAGAAGCGCGAGACCTGGGCCAAATGGGCGGAGACGGTACCCGACGGCTTCGTCTTCTCGGTGAAGGCCTCGCGCTTCTGCACCAACCGGAAGCTGCTCGCCGAGGCCGGAGAATCGATCGCCAGATTTCTCGGCCAGGGCCTCGCCGAGCTGGCGCCGAAGCTCGGCCCGATCCTGTGGCAGTTCGCGGCAACCAAGCGGTTCGACCCGCAGGATCTGGGCGCTTTCCTCAAACTCCTCCCCGCCGAGCAGGAAGGCGTCCCGCTGCGCCATGCGATCGAGGCGCGCCACGCAAGCTTTGTCTGCCCCGAATTCGTGGCGATGGCCCGTGACCATGGCTGCGCGATCGTCTTCGCGCATGACGATGTCCATCCGGCGATCGCGGACCTGACCGCGCCCTTCGTCTATGCCCGGCTGCAGCAGACCCGGCCCGATGTTCCGACCGGCTATGACGATGCCGAGCTCGACCATTGGGCATCGATCGCGCGCGGCTGGATCGCGGGCGAGACGCCGCCCGGCCTACCCTATGCTGCGCCGTCATCGGGCGATGTTGCGCAGCGTGACGCATTCATCTTCTTCATCGCCGGCGCGAAGGATCGCAACCCGGCGGCTGCGCGCGCGCTTATCGAGCGATTGCGCTGAGCGCATTTGTCACGGTCCCGCCACGCCCATCCGCGGAATCGATCAGGCAGCGGAAGCTGGGCCGTAACTATCTGAACAGAGCTTGATTTACCTTTTCGTTGGACGCGCAAAGCGCTCCATCAACCCTGTGACAATGCTGCGCACGCGAAGCCGCGCTGCCGCAAAAAATGGCAGATTTCTGCGGTTGTCGCGCGGTTACAACGGGACTATATCGAGCCCGCAGGTCAACGGCCTGCTGCGCTGTCCAACGAGGCCGCGCACGAAAGGATAAGGCGCAAGGTCCGCCGACAGGACCCCGCCAGCAGGAGATGTAAAGATGACCAAATATGCGCTTCTCGCGCTCGCCTGCGCGGCGGGTCTGTCGTCTGCGGCCTTCGCCGAAAGCGACATCGCCGTCTCGGGCGCGGACGGACTCACCCGGACGGCCAGCGTCAATCTCGCCGATCTCGACCTTACCAAGGCGAACGGCAAGGTCGCGCTGCATGCCCGCATGAAGAAGGCGGTTCGCGCCGTCTGCGCGGACGATGCCGCCTGCAGCTATACCACCGAGCGGCAGGCTGCCCAGCTCAGCTCGGCCGCGATTGCCTCGGCCTCCGGCCAGCTCGCGATGACGGCTCCGACGCATCTGACGATCGGCGCGCGCTGACCTCAAGCGGCGGGCCGCCTTCCGAGGGCGGTCCGCCGGCTTTATCCGGACGTTTTCAAGCCGCTTCTGCGGCCTTTGCCATGCCGAACGCCCCGGCCACCAGTTCATAGGACCGGCGGCGTTTGTCATGGTCCGGCATGATATTGACGAGCATCATTTCCTGCGCGCCGTAGAGCGCCGCCACCTCTTCGATCGCGGCGCGCACCTGTTGGGCATCGCCGAGCAGCATCCGCCGGTCGCGGCGCGGGATGGCCGGATTTTCGGCGAGCCAGGCCTCCGCTTTCGCCACGGAGGGGATCCGGATCGGATCGCCCCGCAGCAGATGCGCGAAGCTCATCACCGACGGCAGCGACAGCCGTTCGGCCTCGGCGCGGTCCTCGGCCGCGATCGTCCAGCAGGCCACCATCACATGCGGCTCGGCTGCCCAGCGCGATGGCTGGAAGCTGCGGCGATAGATATCGGCCAGCGGCACCGCCTGCGGATTGATGAAATCGGCGATGCAATAGGGCAGGCCCAGTTCGCCCGCCCAGCGCGCGCTGTCAGGCGAGGAGCCCAGCATCCAGGGGTCGGGCGAGCCTTCGGTTCCATCGGGCAGGCTCTTCGCGAGCGGGGCGAAGGCGTGGTCCTCGGGCAGGCTGTCGGAAAGATAGGCGAGCAGCTCCGCGACATGGCTGGGAAAGTCATCGGACGGCATGCGGCGGGATCGGTCACGCTGGAGCGCGAAGGCGGCGCGCTGGTCCGATCCCGGCGCGCGGCCAAGGCCGAGGTCGATCCGCCCTGGCGCGATGGCGCCGAGCAGCCGGAAGGTCTCGGCGATCTTGAAGGGCGAGAAATGCGGCAGCATGATCCCGCCCGA
>CAZJXG010000178.1:0-5528 GCA_964549965.1 uncultured Sphingomonas sp.
GAGCGGGCGCGGGCGCGCCGCTGGTGCGCCATCCCGGTGTCAAGCGCATCGCGTTCATCGGATCGGTCGAGACCGGCATGGCCATTCAGCGCATGGCGGCGGAGAGCGCGGTCAAGCACGTCACGCTGGAGCTTGGCGGAAAGAACCCGCTGATCGCCTTTCCCGACGTGGATCCGGCAACCGTGATCGACGCGGCGATCGCCGGCATGAACTTCTCGTGGCAGGGCCAGTCGTGCGGATCGACCAGCAGGCTGCTGCTCCACGAATCGATCCACGACGAAGTCGTTGCCGGGCTCGTCGAACGCATCCGCGCGATACGGGTGGGCGACCCGATGGATCCGGCCAGCCAGATGGGCGCGATCAATTCAAAAAACCAACATGACAAGGTTCTGCGCCATATTGCCGCCGCGCGCGAGGATGGTGCCCGACTGCTAGCCGGCGGCGGCCGGCCTGATGGAGAGCAATTCCGCAAAGGTTTCTGGATCCAGCCGACGCTGTTCGGCGATGTCGAGCAATCGATGCGGATCGCCCGGCAGGAGGTCTTCGGCCCGGTTCTATCGGTGATGAAATGGTCGACGCTCGACCAGGCGATCGCGATCGCCAACGCGACCGACCTCGGCCTGACCGCGTCGATCTATGCTAACAATATCGACGACGCTTTTGCCGCCGCGCGCAGGGTGCGCTCGGGATATGTGTGGATCAACAGCGTCGGACCGCATTACCCGGCCATGCCCTATGGCGGGATGAAGAACAGCGGAACCGGACGCGAGGAAGGGATCGAGGAGATGCTGAGCTACACCGAGCAAAAAGCCTATAATCTGGCCATGCGAAAATAAGCCGCAACCTGGAGCACGAAGTCGGCGGGGTACTGAGCGGCTGACCGCGATGGCCTCCCAAGCCTTGATCACGCTCGGCAGACTCGGCGCCGCGCGTTGAGCACATGAACCGACACGCCCGTCGCGCCGACGGATGCCCCTTGGCGCTCGGCCCTCCGAACATATGGATCGGCAGATCCCGTGCCTTCGCGTCGCTGGTCGAAGCGGCCGGTGACCGCTTCGAGGAAGCACTGGAGATCG
This sequence comes from uncultured Sphingomonas sp., assembly GCA_964549965.1. GTDB lineage: Bacteria > Pseudomonadota > Alphaproteobacteria > Sphingomonadales > Sphingomonadaceae > Rhizorhabdus. Next base: position 1,077 of record CAZJXG010000178.1, read on the forward strand.
TCGAGGATTATCTGCGGCCCGTTGCCGATCTCGACACCTTCGCCTTCCGGATGACCAAGGACGGTGCCGACGGCAAGAATTACAGCGGACGCTTCCCTGCGGCTGCGCTACGCATGCTCGACAAGCTGGGCGGCCCGGATCGGCAGACGGCACCGTGGAATATCGGCGAGCTGCTTGAGACCGTCGCGACAGCGCGTCCCCGGCAACACCTCCCGCCTGGGCGTTTTTAAGCATACCGGTCAAGGGAGCGCTTTGCGCCTTCACTCACAGACCCGCAAAAATCACTGGTGACGGTTTCTCCAAGTCACTTCTTCAATCACCGGCTGAATCGCTTTTGACAACTTTCGAAGCCAGACCGCCTCATTCGCTACGCGCTCGGGGTCTGCCTCGATCGACCATGCGCGGCGTTCAGGGGACCAGGAATATCCCGCCCCCTTGAGCACGTCCTTATGCTCGAAAAGCGCCCGAGTGGCATAAAGGCGATGCGTGATGCGTCGTGCGTTGCCAATCATATGCGCCGCTATCGAACGCCCATCCCCCGTGTGAGAGGCGAGCAAGCAGGTTGTTGCCCACACATCGGCAGCGGCCCGGTGAGCGTCTGGCAGGTAGAATCCAGCTTGTGTCAGAAGGCTCGCAACGCTGCGACCGCCGCTCCAGCCAAGCTCCGGCCAGTCGATGTCCCTCATTGAGCATGCCCATGGCAAGCGCGCGAATGCGGGAAAGCGCTGGGTGACGAAAGCGTGGTCGAATTTCGCATGATGCGCCACGACCACATCGACACCGCGAAGCGCCTGCATGATCTCGGTCTCGGCAAACCATTTGCCGATAAGCATGTCCGAAGTGATGTGGGTCAGCCGCTCGATCTCGACCGACAGATCCTCGGCCGGATCTTCCAGCCAAGACTGCGGCGGCGTCACATCGACGACGTCCCCGCCCTCAAGATCGATCGACAAGGTGCCGATCGCGAGTTCGATCATCTTGTCGCGCTCGGGGTCGAGCCTGTGGTTTCGCAATCCAGGATTGCGCATTTGATCACGTTGTCCGGCACCGGCATCGAGCGGCACCAGATTTCGTCGGGCTTGGGCAGGCGACGGAGCACGCGGTAATCGCCGATCTGTTCAAGCCGACGGGCAAGCCGCTCGCCGCGGCGATTCGGGTTGAGGTGATAGAAGGGCATAAGCAGTTCCTCGAAAATGCGAACGCCCGCCGCCTGGACAGGCGACGGGCGTAAGAACGGTTGGATGGATCGAGCGTCAGGTGCGGGTAGCGGGACGCAGTCCGATCAGTTGGAGCCAGGCATCCTCGGCGGCCCGCGTCTGGTCCGCATTGGCAAACCATTGCCAATGCCGAGCTCCGCGCCGCCCATTGTCACGCCAGAACCGCGCGGTTGCCAGCAGATGGACGTGCGGGGTTCCGACCGGCGCACCGCCCGCATCCCGCCGGAAATGGATCGCCCAATCGACGATCATCCCTTTGTCGGTCAGGTGCTTGTAGACGTAGTTCTCGACCAGCCAGGTCCAGCGCGCGGGATCGTCGGCGGATGGAAGATCGGCCACGATGTGCGTCGCGGCGACCGCCTGCGGACCCTCCCGCGCGGCCGCCTCATCGGCATCTCGCCACAACGCATCGCCGTTTCTGAGGTGCGGCGGCAGCTTCAGCGGGTGGCAGCGGCCTGCCGCCAGCAGATCGCCGCGATCGACATAGCTATCCGGCACCTTGCCAAATCTGTCGCTGCCGCTGATGCGGTTGATATACAACCAGGATGCCGTCGCCGTGTAATGCGTGGAATACGGTCCTTCGGTCGAGCGGCTTTCGCGCCCGGCGGCACAGACGGGCCTTGCATTGAATGGCGGGCGGAGACGCGAGCGCGCGCCCTCTTCCGCCCCGCGAACGCGGAGCTTGGTGACGGTATCAGACATCGGAGTTTTCCTTGACGAATGCCGCGTTGCGGCGGTTCGCGCGCCGCAGCCGCAACGCGCGGAGCCGTCAGGCTCGGTTCTCATGCATCACTGCATTTTCCCCTCTGCCTTCTGGCTCATCCTTCACTTCATCTGTCTGACCTTGCTCAGGTTGCGCGGCGCCGCCCGCGCTTTTCCGACGTGGGCTGAAAGTGATCCGGACGTTGCAAGCCGTGGGTCACTACGGGCCTGCGATCACTCTATCCCACTACCTTCACGATGCCGGACAATGGTCGGCCGCCGTTCGGTGTTCGGCGTCGTGACAGCGGGTGCGTCTGTTCGGGCGCGGATGTCAGGTCCGGAGACATGTGTCGAAATAACCGAATGATGCCGGACGTCGGCCAGCGGCGCGGCGTTGCTCAGCGGCATCAGGTCATCGTCTGCAGGGGTAGCACGCCGATAGGCACGAGCCCATCTCCGACGCCGTGCAGTGTCACCCTGGTTGCCAATGCGAGCATCAAGCGCGCGTTGGCGAGTCTGGGCAAGCTCTTTCCGCGTCTTGCGAGCACGGCGTCTGGCCTCAACGAGGGTGATCGTTTCGAGCTCGAGACCGAGCCGTTCGGCGGCGCGCTGGCATTGCGCGAGATAGGCGGCGTCCCCAAACACGGCGACCGCGCCGAACCGGTCGCGGGCCAGCGTCAGCGCTGCCTCGACCGCGCGATCCGAACGATCGTTGACCCAGATGATTGAGCCTGCATCGACCAAGGCGGGCTGGCCGCGACGCGTGTGATCGTCGAGTGACCAATAGCAAACCATGTCGCCGCGCCGTTCGCTGTCGAACCCTGCGAGAGTCGTCCCGGCAGACGGCCCGTGGTCAGCGCACCAGGGCGCCGTGATCCCCACGTCAACCGCTCCGATCGCTTCGAGGTCGACTGCATAGAGGTCGTCAGAATCGGCAGCGGCAAGTCGCAATCCACGCACCGCGTCGATGCGCGCATTGAATGCAGCCTTGATCGCTGATGTCGCGGACTCGCGCAATGTCGGCCAGGCCGCCGACAGATCACGCTTCAACCGGAGGTCCCCGTCGAACACGGCCAAGTCCAAGCGATGGGCGGACAGTGCCGCCTCCATATTACCGAGCGATGCATCTCTGGCGGCAAGCAACGCTCCCACGCGTCCATCGATCTGCCGAGAGACATCGCGCATCCGGCGCGTGCGTCCCAACCAGGTCTCGGCCTTCGCCGGGTCAAGAACGCGCGGGACATAGGGCCCGGGCTCGACACCGACCGGCGGCTCATATTTCCCGAGCCGGTCGTCGAGCTTACGCCAGCTGTGTCGGCGATCGATATTGCTGAGCTTCACATGCTCGTCCCCGGCATAGAGTTCGCCACCATTCACAGATGGTCGAATGCCCATCCCGTGCGAAGCCAGCGCCGCGTGCAATTGCTGCCAAGCCGAAGCGTCGTCGAGGATTGGCCCGGCGATGTCCTGCGCAACTCTGGTGAACGACGCGAACCCCGAGAGCGCCTCCCATTCGAGCGCGTCTTGGCGAAGGGGCGTCCGCTTCCGGACCACGTTCGCAGGTTGTGGCTTGCGCACCACCTCATCGTCCACGACCTCATAGCGGGCGCCTGCTTCGGGTTGCAGCCGTCGCACATGCTCGATCCGGGCGATCGCGCGTTGCATCGCCTCCCTTGAGCCTGAACGCCCATCCGGTCCTTGCCCGAACGGCAGCGCCGCGCCGGTGTCGGGATCGATGGTCACGAACATCATGTGCAGATGAAAATTGTCGGTATCGATATGCGCCGCCCACAGGATCACCGCATTCTCGCAACCCAGTTCCTCCCCCACCGTCGCCACCGCGTCGGCGCACTCGATCTCGGACAGCTGTTCACCGACACGGCACGACATTACGGCGTGACGCACCGGCTTTTTGACCTTGCGACTGCGCGCCTTCAGACGTCGCTCGGCTTCTTCCGACCCGCTTTCCCAGTCGAGCGCATTGCCGCCGACTACGGCCCCGCGAGATAGTACCCGCTCAGGCGGGGGTTCGGTCGCCTCCGTCGCACGGGTCATGTAGGTCGACAGTGTCAGGCCATAGTCCATGCCAATCGCATCGGGCTTCAGCCAGCAGCGGTCACCGTCCACCATGTAGCTGGCGAGATAACGAGCATAGCGCTCGACGCCCTTCGCGCTGCTCTTTGACGGGATCAGCTTGATAATCATCCCGATGATATCGGCGATGCGGGGCGCAAAGCCAAGTTGGACCCGTCCAATTCTCTGCTCTCGCCGTAGGCACTCGGTTGCGACACCCGCGGCACGCGGGCGGAGCGACCGTTCGACCGGGGTTCGCGTCAGCGCACCCCCATCCTGTGTCAAAAATTACCCCTTCTCGAGGCAAGCTCGAGCAGGACGTGGCACAGCATGACACGTCGTCTCATGTCGGAGCGTCACGCGGCATGACATTGCGCAGCGGCGTTGTGCGCAGCGTGGGATGGCCCGCGCACCGCGTAACATAGCGCGACAAAATTTCAGAATGTCCCAAGTTTAAGAG
>CAZJXG010000179.1:0-5490 GCA_964549965.1 uncultured Sphingomonas sp.
CCCCCATTCCCCAGCGGATGATAAGCAAATAGAGCAGAATCAGCACGAGCCCGCCGATCAGGCCCCATTCCTCCGCCATCGTCGCGAACACGAAGTCGGTATGGCGTTCCGGGAGGTAATCGAGATGACTCTGGGTGCCGCCAAGGAAACCCTTGCCGAAGATTCCGCCCGATCCGATCGCGATCTTCGACTGGATGATATGATAGCCGGTGCCGAGGGGATCGCTCTCAGGGTTGAGGAATATCTCGATCCGGTCGCGCTGATAGCCATGCATCATCGACAGAGCGATGGGAAAAGCGGCGGCGATCGCCAGCGCGGCACCGGCGAACAGGCGCAGCGGCAGGCCTGCCAGAAACGCTACTGTGATGCCGCCTGCGCAGATCATGGTCGCGGTGCCCAGATCGGGCTGAACCAGCACCAGCGCGCCGGGGATGCCGATCAGCAGGGCAGGGGGCCAGATCGCGCTGAACCGCCGGATCTCGCCCGCCGGGAGCAGATCATAGAAACGCGCGACCGCGAGCACGATGACCGGCTTCATGAGTTCGGAGGGCTGCAGGCGGATGAAGCCGAGGTCGAGCCATCGCCGGCTGCCGCCACCGACGAAACCGAACAGCTCCACCAGCAGCAGCATGACGACGATCACGACATAGGTTGGCAGCGCCGCCATCTTCAATCGGTCCTCGCCCAGCCAGCTGATCGCGATGGCCAGGCCGATGAACATCGTTAACCGGATACCCTGTGACAACGCCCAGGGGCTCATGCTGCCACCGGCCGCCGAATAGAGGACCACCAGCCCGAAACCACCGACCGCGACGACAAGCAGCAGCAGCCGCCACGGAATATGGCGCAGCGGCATGGGCACGATCGAGTCGCGGTTCATTCGGGATCAGCTTCTTCGGTGGCAGACGGGGATGGGGAGGCCTCAGTGCTATTGTCCGGCGGTGTATCCATCGGCTTGGGATCGTTGCGATGCGCCCAGGCTTCGGCCTTCCGCGCCATACGGGCCTCGATCGAGCCGCCCCAGCCCTGCTCCAGGAAGGCCAGCCGGTCTTCGGCGCGTTTCCGGTCATAGAGCCATGTCAGGATATCGCGCGCGATCGGCGCACCGGCGGCGCCATGCATGCCATGTTCGATCACCACCGACACGGCATAGCGCGGATCATGAACCGGCGCGAAACCGACGAACAGGCCGTGATCGCGATATTTCCACGGTACGCCATAGCCGCCGAATTCGCCGCCGCCGGCACGCATCGCCATGGTGATGCGGCGCACCTGCGCCGTGCCAGTCTTGCCACCCATCAGTTCGCCGCCGGGAAGGTTCAGGCGCCCCGAACCGCCGGTCCCGAACGGTCCATTGACGACGCCGCTCATCGCTTCCCGGACGAAGGCGAGATGATCGCTCCCCACGTCCAGCGGTCCGCCCTGCGGAGGGTAGCGCTTGTTCATGATCATCCGCGGCACGATCGCATTGCCGCTGGCGATCCGCGCCGCCATCATCGCCAGCTGCAGCGGATTGGCGAGCATGTAACCCTGGCCGATCGTCGAGTTGAGCGTGTCGTATCCGCTCCACTTGGCGCCCTTGTATCGCCGGGCCTTCCAGGCGGTGTCGGGCACCGTCCCATAGCGCTGCGAAGGCATGGGAAGGTCGAATTCCTGCCCCAGCCCAAGCTTGCGGGCCATAGCGGCGATGGGATCGATGCCGATCAGGCGGGCCATGGTGTAGAAATAGACATCGCAACTCGCCGCGATCGCCCGGTTCATGTCCATCGGTCCATGTCCGCCGCGCCGCCAGCAATGGAAATAGGCATTGCCCAGCCGATAGCGTCCCGAACAGGACACCCTCTGATTTGGATCGACTCCGGCCTCGAGCAGGGCGAGCGCAACCATCGGCTTCACCGTCGATCCCGGCGGATAGAGGCCTTGCATCACCTTGTTGGTGAGCGGCAGATGATCGTCGTTCGAAAGCAGGTCCCATTCCGCATGGCTGATGCCATCGGAAAAGCTGTTCGGATCATAGGCCGGCATCGAGGCCATGGCGAGGATGCCGCCGGTCCGCGTATCGATCACCACCGCCGAAGCACTTTCCGGACCTAGCCGCGCGGCAGCATAACGCTGCAGCCCGGCGTCGATGGTCAACTGCAGCGCATTGCCCACCACCTCGGGTCTGGTGGTCAGCTCACGAACCACCTTGCCGTGCGCCGTGACTTCGCTGCGCTTGGCGCCGGGATTGCCACGAAGCCATTTTTCCATAGTACGTTCAAGACCTTCCTTGCCGATCTTGAAACCTGGCGTGATCAGAAGAGGGTCTTTCGTCTTGTCATAATCGGCGGCTGATGCGGGGCCGACATAGCCGACCAGATGGGCAACGGCGGCGCCTCCCGGATAATAACGGCCATAGCCGCTCGCGGGCGCCACGCCGGGAAGCGAAGGCTGGTGGACGCTCACCGCCGCGAAATGCTCATAGTCTATGTTCTCGGCGACCGGCACCGGCTGATAGCCGCGTGCGGCCTTGAGGTCGCTGCGAATGCGATCGAGATCGTCGGCGGTCAGCGCCAGCAGCTGCCGGAGCTGCCCAAGCACGGCATCGGGGCTTCTCAACTGGTCGGGGATGATATCGACGCGGAATGTCGTCCGGTTGATCGCGATCGGCTTGCCATTGCGGTCGATGATCCAACCCCGCCGCGGCGGCACCAGGGTGAGCTGGACCCGGTTGCTTTCGGACAGCGACGTGTAGCGCTCGTTCTGCGCGATCGAAAGCCAGGCCATGCGTCCTGCCAGCACCAGCCCGACCGCTGCCTGGGCGCCTCCCAGGAAGAAAGCACGGCGGGTGAAGGTATAGGCCTGGGTTTGCTCGGTGATGAGGCGAGTGCGCTTCACCGTTTGAGCCGCCATGTGTCGAGGGCCGCAGTGAGCCGCAATATCGCAGGAAACAGCAGCACTGCACCGATCGTTTGCGGCAGGATGGTGAGCACCGACGTATGGCTGTCACCTGGTTGGGACAAGGCCCAGGCACCGACGCCGAGCGCGGGCAGGGCGACAGCGGCGATCGCCCATTCGATCCATCCTTCGCGCCACAGCAGCAGCTGATCCACCCATTCAAGCACGAGAAAGGCCACCGTCCATAAGATCATCGCCGTGCCAAGATAATGGCCGCTCATCAGGTCGTCCGCCAGTCCTAGCGGCAAGGCCGCCCAGACCGGCCAGATTTCCGGCCTCAACAGGCGCCATGCGAGCAACATCATCAGGCCGAAGGGCGGCACGATCGGCTCGGTCGCGATGACAGGCACCAGCGCCATTGCCGATCCGGCAAGGACCGACAGGACGGGGATCAGCGTCACCCGCAGTGCGGAGCGCTCCATATAAGGGTTGCCCCTGCGCGCGATCATGGCTTGGGTTGCGACGGCAGATCGGCGACGGGCGCCTGGAAGATCGGAAAAACCGCCGCGAAGTCGGCCCGAGCGGGATCGGCGAGCGGGCGAGCGACGGCGCGATCACCACGGATGATGGTCACGACCGCGACAGGCGTGTTGGGCGTATAAACGCCGCCGGTGCCCGATGTGACGACCAGATCGCCGCGCCGGAAGGGGCTGCCGCCGGCGATCAGCGCGCGGACCTCCATCGTGCCGTCACCCTGGCCGGTGGCCAGCGCCGCCTGGCCGCTGCGGGTGATCTTCACCGGCACCGCGGTCTCGCCGTCGGTCAGCAGCAACACGCGCGAAGCAAAAATTCCGCTTTCATAGACCCGGCCGACCAGGCCTTCGGCGGAGCGTACCGTCATGCCGGGGCGAACACCCTCCGATGTGCCGGCCGAAAGCGTAGCGAAACGGCGCTGCCCGGTCGGGGTCGATCCTATCAGCCGGGCCGACAGGATCGGGGCGGGAAGATGTTCGGTGAGCCTGACGAGCTTCTTGAGGCGGATATTCTCGGCCGCGATTACCTTGGCGGCGATGACGGCGCGGCGCTCGCGCGCCAGCTCGCGCTTCAGTGCCTCGTTCTGGCTTCCCGCAGCGACATAGGCCGAGATCGAATCCCCTGCGCCATGGAGGCCTTCGACCCCGACCCGGCCGATGCCCGTGAACAGCGCGCCGGCATCGACGACGACCCCGCGCAGGGTGCCGAAGGCGCGCGGATCGAGCCGGGCGACGAGCAGCAGCGCGGCCCCGAGCAATATGCCGCTAATCGCAATGACATAGCCCGCAAACAGGCCATATTGGACCCGTCGGGAGAAGCCTCGACGCCGGTGCCGGGGCGCCGCCATCGCCGGCCGGTACGTCGGCTCAGGCGGTCTGGAGCACGCCGCGGAAGACAGCGTCTTCCAGCGCGCGTCCGGTGCCCAGCGCCACGCAGGTCAGCGGATCGTCGGCGATCGAGACCGGCAGGCCGGTCGCCTCGCGCAGCACATCGTCGATACCCTGTAGCAGCGCGCCGCCACCGGTCAGGACGATGCCCTGGTCGACGATATCGGCGGCCAGTTCGGGTGCGGTATTCTCCAGCGCGATGCGGACGCCCTCGACGATCGCCGACACCGGCTCGGTCAAGGCTTCGGCGATCTGCGCCTGGGTGATGGTGATTTCCTTGGGCACGCCGTTGACGAGATCGCGGCCCTTGATGTGGATCGTCTCGCCCTTGCCGTCGGCCGGCATCTTGGCGACGCCGACTTCCTGCTTGATCCGCTCGGCGGTGGCTTCGCCGATCAGCAGATTATGGTTGCGGCGGACATAGGAGCTGATCGCCTCGTCCATCTTGTCGCCACCGACGCGGACCGAGGTCGTGTAGGCGAGACCCCGCAGTGAGAGGACCGCAACCTCCGTGGTGCCGCCGCCGATGTCGACGACCATCGACCCGATCGGCTCGGTAACGGGCATGCCGGCACCGATCGCCGCAGCCATCGGCTCCTCGATCAGCCAGACCTGCGACGCACCGGCGTTCGACGCGGCATCGCGGATGGCGCGGCGCTCGACGGAGGTGGAGCCCGAGGGCACGCAGATCACGATTTCGGGCCAGCGCATGAAGGTGCGGCGCCCGTGCACCTTCTGGATGAAGTGCTTGATCATCTGCTCGGCGACGTCGATGTCGGCGATCACGCCATCGCGCAGCGGGCGGATCGCCTCGATCGAGCCCGGCGTCTTGCCCATCATGAGCTTCGCGTCGTCGCCGACTGCGCGGACCCTTTTCACGCCGTTGAGGGTCTCGATCGCCACCACTGACGGTTCGTTGAGGACGATACCGCGACCGCGCACATAGACGACAGTGTTCGCCGTCCCGAGGTCGATCGCCATATCATGCGACATGAACTTAAAATATCGCTGGAGGAACATGTTGTGGTGGTCCGTCTCTTAGGCCCGCCCCAGGCCGGAAAGTGCATCGCTAGCATCCTGCGATCGGCGCCCAGACTTACTGGCAAAATCCAGCGCTTATCAAGGGATGCGGAAGGCCGCCGCTTGGGCTAGGACGAGTCCCATGTCAATACGCCGCCTGCCGGAACATCTG
>CAZJXG010000180.1:0-5385 GCA_964549965.1 uncultured Sphingomonas sp.
AGGTGGCCGCACCGTCGGCGCCGGGGTTGTCAGCTCGATCTCGAAGTAATATAGGGCACCTCCACCCGGCCCCCTGAGGGAGTCGGGTGGAGTGCTTTTCGATTATATTTTTTGCCTCCGCCGGAGGTGAAGGCGGCCCGCCGGGTCGCCTTATCTTTGGCAAGGCGCGGCTCTTTCGCATCGGTGTAGGACATGGAAACGCAGAATATCCGTATTCGTCTGAAGGCTTTCGACCATCGCGTGCTCGATCAGGCCACCGGCGATATCGCAGACACCGCCCGCCGTACCGGCGCGCTCATCCGTGGCCCTATCCCGCTGCCCACCCGCATCGAGAAGTTCACCGTGAACCGCGGCCCGCACATCGACAAGAAGTCGCGCGAGCAGTTCGAGGTTCGCACCTACAAGCGGCTGCTGGACATCGTGCAGCCCACCCCGCAGACGGTCGACGCGCTGATGAAGCTCGATCTCGCAGCGGGTGTTGATGTCGAGATCAAACTGGCCTAAGAGGCCGGCTCCGCGCGGGATCGAATCGGTCCCGCGCTCGTCATTTCCTCTCCACCCCAGGGTAATCTGGCGGATCGAGGAATGACGGGAAGGATAGGGATACCGACCAGCCTAGCTGGTGCCCTGGTCCCCGCCTTTTCGCAGTAATGCGGAAAAACCGAGCCCGGGCGGGGGCTATCGATATTGGGCTGGAAGCTTCGGTTTACGCCGAGGCTTTTTTCGTTGGCACGCTCGCCGCTAACGCGAGCCTCTGTTGGGAAGGAACAGATCATGCGCACTGGCGTGATCGCGAAGAAGATGGGGATGACCCGCCTGTTCCAGGAAGATGGCCGGCACGTGCCGGTTACTGTCCTGGCGCTGGAAAATGTTCAGGTCGTGGCTCGCCGCGAACAGGATCGTGACGGCTATGTCGCAGTCCAGCTCGGCGCCGGCTCGGCCAAGCCAAAGAATCTCACCAAGCCGGAGCGCGGCCATTTCGGCAAGGCCGAGGTGGAGCCCAAGGCGATCCTCGCCGAGTTCCGCGTGTCGGAAGACGGCCTGCTCGACATTGGCGCGGAAATCTCCGCCGACCATTATGTCGCGGGCCAGTTCGTCGATATCCAGGGCAGCACCCAGGGTAAGGGTTTCCAGGGCGGCATGAAGCGCTGGGGCTTCGGCGGTCTGCGCGCCACCCACGGTGTCTCGGTCTCGCACCGCTCGCTCGGTTCGACCGGTCAGCGCCAGGATCCCGGCAAGGTCTTCAAGAACAAGAAGATGGCCGGCCACATGGGTGACAAGAACCGCACCCAGCAGAATCTCGAGATCGTCCAGACCGACGCCGAGCGCGGCCTCCTCTTCGTCAAGGGCTCTGTCCCGGGTTCGAAGGGTGGCTGGCTCCTGGTGAAGGATGCGGTCAAGATCGCCGCCCCCAAGGACGTGCCGTTCCCGGCCGGCCTGAAGGCTGCGGCCAACAGCAACAACGCGCCTGCCGAGACGCCTTCGGAAGTTTCCGAGGCTCCCGAGGCCACCGAAGGCCAGGAGGGCTGATCATGAAGGTCAAGGTTCAGACCCTCGACGCCAAGGCATCAGGCGACATCGAGCTCAACGACGCGATCTTCGCCGTCGAGCCGCGCGCCGATATCCTGCACCGCGTCGTCACCTGGCAGCTCGAAAATCGTCGCGGCACCGCCCGTGGCGCCCGCGAGCGTTCGGATGTCGCCCGCACCGGCAAGAAGTTCGGCAATCAGAAGGGCGGCGGTACCGCGCGTCACGGTGATCGCCGCGCCCCGAACTTCATCGGCGGCGGTAAGGCGCATGGTCCGCGCGTTCGCGACTTCAATCCGTCGCTGAACAAGAAGATCCGCGCACTCGGCCTGAAGATGGCGCTGTCGTCGAAGGCCAAGGACGGCAAGCTGCTCGTTCTCGACACGCTCACGGTCAAGGAAGCCAAGACCAAGTCGCTGCTCGCGCAGATCGGCAAGCTGGGCTTCGGCAACACCACGCTCGTGATCGACGGCGATATGGTCGACAACGGCTTCGCGCTGGCGTCTTCGAACATCCCGAAGCTCAACGTGATGCCCGCCGTCGGTGCCAATGTGTACGACATTCTGAAGCATGAAACGCTGGTGCTGACGCGCGCCGCGGTCGAGAAGCTGGAGGCGCGCTTCAATGGCTAAGAAGCAGGACGCAGTGGTGGACAACCGCCACTATGATGTGGTGCTGCGGCCCCACATCACTGAGAAGACGACGCTGCTCTCCGAGCATAACGCGATCGTGTTCCAGGTCGCAGGCTCGGCTACCAAGCCCGAGATCAAGGCGGCCATCGAGGCACTGTGGGGCGTGACCGTCAAGGGCGTCAACACGATCGTGTCGAAGGGCAAGACCAAGCGCTGGAAGGGCGAAGCCTATAAGCGCTCGGACGTGAAGAAGGCGATCGTGACGCTGGCCGAAGGTCAGTCGATCGACGTGACGGAAGGCGTGCGCTGAGATGGCACTCAAGCATTATAACCCGACGAGCCCGGCCCGCCGCGGCCTGATCCTCGTCGACAAGTCCGCCCTGCACAAAGGCAAGCCCGTCAAGGCGCTGACCGAAGGCAAGCGCAAGTCGGGTGGCCGCAACAATATGGGCCACGCGACCGCGCGCGGCATCGCGGGCGGCCACAAGCAGAAGTACCGGATCATCGACTTCAAGCGTCGCAAGTGGGATCAGCCCGCGACCGTCGAGCATCTCGAATATGACCCGAACCGTTCGGCGTTCATCGCGCTGGTGAAGTATGAGGATGGCGAGCTCGCCTACATCATCGCGCCGCAGCGTCTCGCCACCGGTGACGTCGTCGTCGCGGCGAAGAAGACCGACACCAAGCCTGGCAACGCGATGGAAATCGGTCAGGCCCCGGTCGGCACGATCGTCCACAATGTCGAGATGAAGCCCGGCAAGGGCGGTCAGATCGCACGTGCGGCGGGCACCTATGTGCAGATCGTCGGTCGCGACAAGGGCATGGTGATGGTTCGCCTCAACTCGGGCGAGCAGCGCTATATCCGTTCGGATTGCATGTGCACCGTCGGTGCGGTGTCGAACCCGGACAACGCCAACCAGAACCTGGCGAAGGCCGGCCGCAATCGCTGGCTGGGCAAGCGCCCGCTGACCCGCGGCGTCGCCAAGAACCCGGTCGACCATCCGCACGGCGGTGGTGAAGGCCGGACCTCGGGTGGCCGTCATCCGGTCACGCCCTGGGGCAAGCCGACGAAGGGTGCGCGTACGCGTCACAACAAGTCGACCGACAAGTTCATCATCCGTTCGCGCCACGCGAAGAAGAAGAGGTAATCCATGGCCCGTTCCATCTGGAAAGGTCCGTTCGTCGATCTCCACCTTCTCCGGAAGGCGGAAGGCGCTCAGGACAGCGGCGCGCGCGCTCCGATCAAGACCTGGTCGCGTCGCTCGACCATCTTGCCGCAGTTCGTTGGACTCACGTTCAACGTCTATAACGGCCGCAAGTTCGTGCCTGTCTCCGTCAACGAGGACATGGTCGGCCACAAGCTGGGCGAGTTCGCGCCGACGCGCTACTTCCCCGGCCATGCCGACAAGAAGGGTAAGCGCTGATGTCGAAGCCCGCATCCCCGCGCAAGGTCGGTGAGAAGGAGGCCCTCGCGGTCGCCACCACCGTCCGCGGCAGCCCGCAGAAGCTCAATCTCGTCGCGGCTCTGATCCGCAACAAGAAGGCCGGCGACGCGCTCAATATCCTCACCTTCTCCAAGAAGGCGATGGCGATCGACGTGCGCAAGGTGCTCGCTTCGGCGATCGCCAATGCCGAGAACAACCACAACCTCGACGTCGACGCGCTCGTCGTGAAGGAAGCTTCGGTCGGCAAGTCGATCGTCATGAAGCGCTTCGCCACCCGCGGCCGCGGCAAGTCGACCCGCATCATCAAGCCGTTCGCGCGCCTTCGGGTCGTCGTTCGCGAGCAGCAGGAAGAGGCTGAATAATATGGGTCAGAAGTCCAACCCGATTGGCATGCGGTTGCAGATCAACCGCACGTGGGACAGCCGCTGGTACGCCGACGGCGCCGACTATGGTCGTCTGCTGCTTGAGGATCTCAACATCCGCAAGTACATCATGAAGACGATCCCGCAGGCCGCGATCTCCAAGGTCGTGATCGAGCGTCCCGCCAAGCTGTGCCGTATCTCGGTCTATGCTGCCCGTCCCGGTGTGATCATCGGCAAGAAGGGCGCGGACATCGAGAAGCTGCGTCGCGCGCTCGGCAAGATGACCTCGTCGGAAGTCTCGCTGAACATCGTTGAGATCCGCAAGCCCGAGATCGACTCGCAGCTCGTCGCACAGGGTGTCGCCGATCAGCTCGAGCGCCGCATCGCCTTCCGTCGCGCCATGAAGCGCGCGGTTCAGTCGGCGCTGCGTCTCGGTGCCGAGGGCATTCGCATCACCTGCGCTGGCCGTCTGGGCGGCGCGGAGATCGCGCGGACCGAATGGTATCGCGAGGGCCGGGTGCCGCTGCACACGCTGCGCGCCAATGTCGACTATGCCGAAGCCCAAGCTCACACCGCCTATGGCGTGTGCGGGATCAAGGTCTGGATCTTCAAGGGTGAGATCCTCGGCCATGATCCGCTGGCTCAGGACCGGCTCATGATGGAAGCTCAGACGTCGGGGGTCCGGCCGGCGCGATAAGGGGTTTCCCCTTATCAGCGTCGCCTGATCGACCGGACAATCGGTGTCAGAAGGCGATAGAAAATGCTGCAACCAAAGCGCACCAAATTCCGCAAGGCCCACAAGGGCCGCATCCATGGCAACGCGCCCGGCGGCGCGACGCTGAACTTCGGCGCGTTCGGCCTCAAGGCCCTCGAGCCGGATCGGATCACCGCGCGCCAGATCGAGGCGGCCCGCCGTGCGATCACGCGCCACATCAAGCGCCAGGGGCGTTTGTGGATCCGCATCTTCCCGGACGTGCCGGTTTCGTCGAAGCCCGCCGAAGTCCGCATGGGCTCGGGCAAGGGTTCGCCGGAGTTCTGGGCGGCCCGCGTCAAGCCCGGCCGCATCCTGTTCGAACTGGACGGTGTGCCCGGCCCGCTTGCCCGCGTCGCTTTCGAGCGTGCGATGGAAAAGCTGCCGATCAAGACCAAGGTCGTCGCCCGCTTCGGCGAATCGATCTACGAGGACGCATAAGATGGCCAAGATTGCCGATCTCACTGTCAAGACCGATGATCAGCTCGCCCAGGACCTGAGCGAACTGAAGCGTGAGCAGTTCAACCTGCGCTTCCAAGCGGCGACCAGCCAGCTGGAGAAGCCGAGCCGCGTGAGGGAGGTCCGCCGGACCATCGCGCAGATCAAGACCCTGCAGACGCAGCGCTCCGCTGCGGCCGCGAAGTAAGGAGCTCCAGCCATGCCGAAGC
>CAZJXG010000181.1:0-5363 GCA_964549965.1 uncultured Sphingomonas sp.
CTCCACCCACCCCTGCTGCCCCAAAGCGATGTCGCACTTCGGCTTGAAACTTCAAAGCGCCCAATAGAAATGTCACCCCTCCGCCCATTAGAAATGTCACCCTCGGAGGTGCTCGGCGGGTCATCGGTGACATCGCACCTCTTGGCCAGGAGGTGCGGCTGTGGCGGTGATAGGCATGAGCCAGAACGAGCTTTCGAGATATGATACGCTGCTCCGGGTGGAGCGCGGTGAACTTCGCGTCGCAGATGCGGCAGTCCTGTTGGGATTGTGTCGCCGACAGATTTTCCGGTCTCTCGATCGGCTAAGGGCTGACGGCGCTGAGGGCTTGGTGTCGAGGAAGCGCGGCAAGCCGAGCAACCGGCGACACGATATTCGCCTTCGCGAGCAGGTCATTTCCATCGTGCGTGAGCATTACAACGACTTTGGCCCGACCTTGGCTGCCGAATATCTGGCCGAGCGGCACGACATCCATATCGCACGCGAGACGTTGCGCCGAATGATGATGGAGGCTGGAATCTGGGCGGACCGAGCTGCTCGCCGGCCTCGCCCTTATCAACCGCGCTACCGCCGCGACTGCCGCGGCGAGCTTATCCAGGTCGATGGATCGAAACATTGGTGGTTTGAAGGCCGTGGCCCGCAATGCACGCTGCTCGTTTATATCGACGACGCGACCAGCGAGCTGATGCATCTCAAGATGGTCGAGACCGAGAACACCTTCGCTTACATGGACGCGACGCGCGAATATATCGAGCGGCACGGCAAACCGGTGGCGCTTTATTCCGACAAGCACAGCGTCTTTCGCAACGTCAACGCCAGCGCTGCGCGTGGCGATGGGATGACCCATTTCAGCCGGGCGCTGGAGGCCCTGAATATCGAGATTATCTGCGCCAATTCGCCGCAGGCCAAGGGCCGTGTCGAGCGGGCGAACGGGACGCTGCAGGACCGCCTGGTTAAAGCGATGCGGCTTGAGGGCATCGCGACCATTGCCGAGGCCAACGCCTTTCTGCCGGGCTATATGGGCCGGCATAATCAGCGGTTCGCAAAGCCGCCGTTCGATGTGCGGGACCTGCATCGCCCCCTCGCCCCGCATGACGATCTGGGGCGTGAGATGGTCTGGCGCGAGCAGCGCAAGGTCACGGCGGCGCTAACGCTTCACTACAACAAGGCGGTGTTCATTCTTGAGCCGACCGAGGTCAGCCGGCCGTTGGCGGGCAAGCGGGTGGATGTCTGCGAATATCCGGACGGACGGCTTGAGATCCGGCATGGCGAGCATGTTCTGCGCTATGAGATGTTCGACAAGATCCGGCAGGTGAACCAGGCGGCGGTGGTCGACAACAAGCACCTCGATGCGGCGCTGACGATGGCGAAGCTGATCCACGAGCAGCTGCCGGCCCGTAAGCGCAACAACAACGAGCCATCTCGGCGCTCGCAACCACACACCCTCTTCCCGGCACCGGCGCCGGAAAACGCGGCGGTGAAGCGCAAGCGGGGACGCCCTCCCCTTGAGCGCGCCAGATCGATCGCGGCGGTGCTCGAGCCGGCGTGACCGGGCCCACCGCTGGTGCGGCGGGTCCATGCCTCAAGAACCGACACACCACCGCATCAGCAGGGTCTGCGCTGCGCTGTTTGGATGGCTCCACGCAGCCCCTGCTGCCTCGGACGGTGACATTTCTAACTGGCGGAGAAAGTGACTTCTCTAAATGGCAGGAACAAATTTTTGAGCGTGGCTGGGGCGCAATCAAGCTCGCATTGCTGGCAATTTCAGAGCTCAAACACCCTCCGGTGACCGCTGGCACTGGAGGGTTTGTAATCAGGCAGGCCGCGATGCTGCCTGTTGCTCTCCATGGTCTTCTCGCCGCGCCAGATAACGGAACATCATGGCCGAGATCGCCGGCAACACGAGCAAGGTAAGCGCGGTCGAGGTGATGAGCCCGCCAATCACGACTGTCGCCAGCGGCCGCTGAACTTCCGCTCCCGTCCCGGTGGCCAACGCCATCGGAATGAAGCCGAGACTGGCAACCAGCGCCGTCATCAGCACCGGTCGGACGCGCTCCATCGCGCCGCCGATGATCGAACCGTCGATACCCTCGCCATCGTCGAGCCGCTTGCGGATGGCGCTCATCATCACGAGGCCGTTGAGCACGGCCACGCCCGAAAGCGCGATGAACCCGACCGATGCGGTGATCGAGAAAGGAATACCCCGCAGTGCGAGTGCAAAGACGCCACCAGCGAGCGCCATTGGAACCGCGGTGAACACTACCAGTGCAGGCCACGCCCCACCCAGCGCCATATAGAGCAGCGCAAAGATCAGCAGGAAGCACAGCGGAACGACGATCGCCAACCGGGCCGAAGCGGACTGAAGGCTTTCGAACTGCCCGCCCCATTCCACGAATGTCCCGGCAGGCAGCTTCACGCCGCCTATCTTATCCTGCGCGTCGGCGACGAACCCGCCCATATCGCGGCCCCGGACATTGGCCTGGACCACCACCATGCGCTTGCCGTTCTCCCGGCTGATCTGGTTCAAGCCTTCGGTGTAGGTGAACCGCGCGACCTCGCTGAGCGGAATCGAACGAGCGTTGCCCATGCCATTCGAGGGAAGCATGACCGGGATCGACCCCAGCGTGTCGATATCGTCGCGCTGCGCGTCAGGAAGGCGCACTACGATGTCGAAGCGCCGATCGCCTTCGAACAACAGACCGGCCTCGCGACCGCCCAGGGCCGCCGCCACCGTACTGGCGACTTCCTCGACCGAAAGGCCGTAACGCCCTGCCGCCTGGCGATCGACCTTGATGTCGAACGTGGGCGCACCCGAAGTCTGTTCGGCCTGCACATCGGCTGCGCCGGGGATGGTGCGCAACATGGCTGCGATCCGCCCCGCCGCCTCGGTCATGGCGTCGAGGTCATCACCATAGAGCTTGACCGCTACATCCGATCGCACGCCCGCGATGAGTTCATTGAACCGCATCTGGATCGGCATCTGGATCTCGGTCCGGTTGCCAATCAGCGGCTTCATCCGCTCCTCGATGCGCCGGAGAATATCTTCCTTGGATTTGACCTCGGCAGGCCATTCGCTCTCCGGCTTGGGGATGACATAGGTATCGGAGGCGTTGGGCGGCATGGGGTCGGTGCCGAGATCGGCATTGCCGTTCTTGGAAAAGACCAGCGCCACCTCGGGCAGTGTCTTTAGCGCATTTTCGATCTCGAGCTGCATCGCGGTCGACTGGTCGATCGAGGCGGAGGGAATCCGGAAGTTGGTGACCGTGATGTCCTTTTCATCGAGTTGGGGCATGAACTCCTGCCCCAGCGTACCGAACAGCAGCACGGCCGCCGCGAATACGCCCACGCCGCCCAGGATATAGGGCGTTGGCCGCGCCACCGCTTTGGTCAGTGCTGGCTGATACTTCTCCTTGAACCAGCGGATCGGCTTCACCTCGGTTTCACTGACCTTTCCGGTCACCGCCAGCGCGACCATGGCCGGCACAAAGGTGATGGACAGGATGAAAGCGCTGGCGAGCGCCACCATCAGCGTGATCGCCATCGGCGCGAAGGTCTTGCCCTCCACGCCCTGGAAGGTGAGCAACGGCACGAACACGAGAAAGATGATCGCCTGACCATATACCGTCGGTCGCACCATCTCGCGGGCCGCTTCGGTAGTTTCGGCAAGACGCTCGGTCTTAGTGAGCAACCTCCCCTCATGGTGCTGGCGGTCCGCCAGACGACGCAGCGTATTTTCGACGATGATCACCGCACCATCGACGATGAGCCCGAAATCGAGCGCGCCCAGGCTCATGAGATTACCCGATACGCCAAGCTCGTTCATGCCGGCGGCCGTCATCAGCATGGTGATCGGAATGACCGCGGCCGTGATCAACGCTGCGCGGATATTGCCGAGCAGCAGGAACAGCACGACGATGACGAGCAGTGCGCCCTCGATCAGGTTCTTCTCGACGGTCGCGATCGTAGCATTGACCAGCTTGGAGCGATTATAGGCCTGTTCGGCAACGACATCAGGCGGCAGCGTTCGATTGATCTCGGTCAGCTTGTCGGCGACGCGGTTGGCAACGATGCGGCTGTTCTGGCCGGTCAGCATCAGGATCGTCGAGATAACGGCTTCCGATCCCGCGACGCTGCCCGAGCCGGTGCGGACCGCCCCGCCGATGACAACCTGTCCGACGTCGCGCACCTTGACCGGAATGCCCGCGCGCGTGGCTATCACTGCCTCCTCGATGTCGGCAACAGAGCGTAGTCTTGCGTCCGCCCGCACCAGGAAGGATTCACCCGCACGGCGGACATAGTTTGAGCCGGCGGACAAGTTCGATCGCTCGAGCGCGTCGGCCAGCTCTGTGACCGAGATGCCGTAGGAGGCAAGCGCGGTCAGATTGGGTTCGACGACATATTGCTTCACATAGCCGCCGTTGGAATCAACGCCGGCGACGCCCTGCACGGTGCGCATCTGCGGCCGGATGATCCAATCCTGGACTGTTCGCAGATAAGCAGCCTTGGCGACCACAGTGGTCAGCCTTTCACCCTCGGGCGTGAGATAAGCGCCGTCCGATTGCCAACCCGGTTGGCCATCAACGGCTTTCACCCCCTTCCCATCGGGATGCTTGAAGGCCACCGAGAACATGAAGATCTCGCCAAGGCCCGTGGTGAGCGGCGCCAGCTGGGGCTGGACGCCCGCTGGCAGACTGTCCTTGGCCTGTGCCAGACGCTCGGTCACTTGCTGCCGCGCGAAATAGATGTTGGTCGCGTCCTCAAAGACCGCGGTCACCTGGCTGAAGCCATTGCGCGTGAGGGAGCGCGTCATCTGGAGCCCA
The DNA here is from genome assembly GCA_964549965.1 of uncultured Sphingomonas sp. Classification (GTDB taxonomy): domain Bacteria; phylum Pseudomonadota; class Alphaproteobacteria; order Sphingomonadales; family Sphingomonadaceae; genus Rhizorhabdus. The sequence continues at coordinate 4,818 of CAZJXG010000181.1, forward strand.
GGAATGCCAGCCAGCGCGGTCTCGACCGGGAAGGTGACTTGCTTCTCCATATCGACCGGGCCGAGCGTCGGCACGAAGCTGTTGATCTGCACCTGACGATTGGTGACGTCGGGCACCGCGTCGATCGGCAGCAAAGTGATCTGCCAGGCGCCGAACAGCACGACGAGGAACGTCACGAACGCGATGGCCCATCGGCCACGAACCGACAGACCAAGGATGCGGGCGATCATTCTGCCGACTCCTTGCCGAGCTCGGCCTTCAAAAGAAATGCATTGGTCGTGGCGATCGGCGTGTTCGCCGGAAGACCCGAGAGGATCTCGACCATGCCGCCGCTGCGCACGCCTACCCGCACGGTCTGGGCCTTGAAGCCCTGCCCTGTCCGCACGAACACCACCGATCGGTCGCCGATGGTCTGGACGGCATCCTGTGGCACGCTCACGCCGGTTGCCGCCGCGCCGCCGCCGCTGGCGAAGATGCGGGCCTGCACCAATTGACCCGGCGCGATCAGGCTACCGCCGCCGCTCGGGATCACGATTACGGTCGCCT
>CAZJXG010000182.1:0-5348 GCA_964549965.1 uncultured Sphingomonas sp.
GCAGCGGCAACGGCCAGCTTCGGATCGATTTGAGGCTTCGTACCGTAGAGGAGCGGTTCGATGACGCCGGCTTCCAGCATCCCCTTGAGATGACCTGCGGCGATGCCTGGATCGAAGGCGCGGATAGCGCCCTTTTCGCACAATCGCGCGAGATACGCTTTCATCCCTTCCCACCCGCGCTTTGGCCCGCTCTCATAAAGCCGCGCGCCAACCGCGACATGCGCGCCCTCCGCTACCGCTGCCCGTATGACGGCGAGCGTTTCAGGGGTCGCCATAAATTCAAGATACGCCTCGCCAAATCGCTGGAGCACGAGATCCACTCGGGGTTCGGACGGATCGAGCAGATCCATCACCACCTGCCCCTGTTCTGCTACCGCCTCAAGCATGGCGGCGACGAACAACTCCTCCTTGGATTTGAAATAGCCATACAACGTCGCCTTCGACCCGCCGACCCGCTCCGAGATGGCTGACATGCTGGTCCGTTCATAGCCCAACTCACGGAACACCGCATTCGCCGCTTCGATGATGGCGTTGCGCCGGTCGTCTGTCCGTACCCTCATAATCAGCATCTCTCCTTTCCTGAACCCAATGGTACAGTTTTGCCTTGACGATGCAAGCTTACGTCTATAACGAGACCGTTCAGTTTATTATAGGTTGGTGACGTTGTGGGAAAACTGTTTCATCCAAGCCAAGCCGGGCCAATGGCTGTGGCCGCGCTCCTGCTGAGTGGATGCGCGGCGCTTCCGGCAAAAAACGACCTGCGGCCGATCGCGCAGCCCGGGCAATTCGCCAGTAGCACAAGCCTTGCCGCGCCCGTTGCCGCCTGGCCGTCCGATCGATGGTGGACGGACTTTGGCGATCCGCAACTCGACGCCCTGATCGAAGAAGGTCTGGCGGGCGCTACCGGTCTTCGCGTCGCTCAGGCACGCTTCGCCCGGGCCGAGGCCCTGGTCCGTCAGACGCGGAGCCGGCTGCTGCCCTCGCTCGCCGCCGATGCACAAGGCGGCGTTACGAAGCAGAGCTATAATTATCTCATCCCTGGCGACTTCTCGCCCCGGGGTTGGCCCGACTATGGACAGGGCGCGCTCCGCCTCGATTGGGAACTGGACTTTTGGGGTCGCAATCGCGCGGCGCTCGCCGCAGCCCGATCGGAGGCCGAAGCCGCGGGAGCGGAAGCCGCCGCCGCCAGACTGGCGGTCTCGGCCGGCATCGCCAGCGCCTATGCCGATCTGACCGGATTGTATGCCGAGCATGACGCGGTGGTCGACGCGGTCAAGGTGCGTAGCCGCACCCTGGAACTGATGCAGGGGCGCAAGGCCCAGGGGATGGAAAATGACGGCGCGGTCGAGCGCGCCCGCTCCGCGCTGGCGACGGCACAGGGCGAACGTGCCGCGCTTGAAGAAAGCCTGTCGCTCACGCGCAACCGCATCGCGGTGTTGCTCGGGGCCGGCCCAGACCGGGGGCTATCGATCGCCCGTCCGTCCGTGTTGTCCGACACCGCCTTCGGTCTTCCCGCGAACCTGCCCGCCGAACTGATCGGGCGGCGGCCCGACATCATCGCCGCGCGCCTGCGCGCCGAAGGATCGGGAAGTCGGATCAGGGAGGCACGTGCGGCCTTCTATCCGAACATTAACCTTGCCGGCCTGATCGGCCTCCAGGCGCTCGGTATCGATAACGTGTTCAAATCAGGCTCCACCTTTGGAACGGCCGGGCCCGCGATCAGCCTGCCAATTTTCGATGGCGGTCGACTCCGCGGCCAATATCGGGCAGCCGAGGCTGATTACCAGAACGCGGTAGCGCAATATGACGGGGCGCTCACCCAGGCGCTGGGCGAGGTCGCCGACGCGACCGCCAGCCAGCGGGCGCTGGGCGAGCGGCTTGGTCGCGCGCAGGAAGCCGAACGCGCCGCCACGGCTGCCTGGACAGTGGCCAACAACCGCTATCGCGGCGGCCTGGCCACCTATCTCGACGTCCTCGTCGCCGAAGACGGCCTTATCGCCACCCGCCGCGCCGTCGCCTCGCTCCAAACCCGCGCCTTTGCCCTCGACGTCGCTCTCGTCCGCGCGCTCGGCGGCGGCTTTCGTTCCTGAAGGATAACAGTCCCGTGTCCAAGACAACCCATATCATCGAACATGACGTCCACACCATCATCGAGGAAGAAAGCCCCGGTGAGGTGCGCGCGCGCAAAGGCAAGCGTACGCGGCTGTTCATCGCGCTGACGGCGACTGTCGCGGTGCTTGGGAGCGGCTACTATGCCTATGATGTCCTGATCGCCTCGCAGCATGTCGAGACCGACAATGCCTATGTCGGGGCCAATGTCGCGCAGGTGACGCCGCTGGTCGGAGGCCCGGTGCGCGAAGTGCTGGTCGATGACACCCAACCCGTGAGGCGCGGCGAGATCCTTGTCCGGCTCGATGATACAGATGCGAAAATCGCTCTCGCCCGCGCCGAAGCCGAGTTGGCGTCGACGGTCCGCCGGGTGCGCGGACTGGTTGCGACCGACAGCGGCTTGGGAGCACAGATCGCCGCGCGCGTCGCCGACCAGACCAGCGTCGAGGCTCAACTCACCGCCGCCCGTGGTGATCTCGACAAGGCGCGCATTGATCTTCAGCGGCGCGAGGCATTGGCAGCCTCGGGCTCCGTATCGGGCGATGAACTCACGGTAGCGCGCAATGCCCAACACACCGCCCTCGCCAGGGTAAAGGCGGCCGAAGCGGCCCGGGCACAGGCGCTGGCCAACCGCACGGCCGCCATCGGCAGCCGTGATGCCAACAAGGCGCTGATCGACAATTCGACGATCGACGCCAACCCGGTGGTCCTAGTGGCTCGGGCCGCTCGCGATCAGGCGCATGTCGATCTTGAGCGCATGATCCTGCGCGCCCCGATCGACGGGGTCATCTCCCGGCGGCAGGTCCAGATCGGCCAGCGCGTGCAGCCGGGCCAGGCCCTGATGGTGGTTGTCCCAATCCAGGGTGCCTATGTCGATGCCAACTTCAAGGAAGTTCAGCTTGCGAAGGTTCGGCCCGGACAACCGGTCCGGCTGACATCGGACCTCTATGGCGGCAAGGTCGAATATCATGGTCGCGTGGTTGGCTTTTCGGGCGGCACGGGCGCCGCTTTCGCGGTTGTGCCAGCACAGAACGCAACCGGCAACTGGATCAAGGTGGTGCAGCGTCTTCCGGTTCGTATCAAACTGGATCCCAAACAACTCGGCGAACATCCCCTGCGCGTTGGCCTGTCGATGAGCGCCGACATCGACATCTCGAACTGATCGCCAGGAGCCTCACCTGATGGCAACCGCTTTTTCCGCCCGCGCAACGGCTCTGCCCGCAGGGCCGCTCACCGGCACGACGCTCATCCTCGCCGCGATTGCGATCGGGCTCGGCAATTTCCTGGTCGTGCTTGACACGACGATCGCCAATGTCTCGATTCCGACCATCGCGGGCGCGCTCGGCGTGTCATCGTCGCAGGGGACCTGGGTCATCACCTCCTATGCGGTGGCCGAGGCGATCACCGTCCCGCTCACGGGCTGGCTCGCCAAGCGGTTTGGGGCGCAGCGCGTGTTCATCACCTGCTATCTGGCGTTCGCCCTGATTTCTCTGATGTGCGGTCTTGCCGGGTCGCTGGGCACGCTGATTGGCGGGCGCGTCCTGCTCGGTCTGTTCGGCGGCCCGATCATGCCGCTCTCGCAGATGCTGCTGTTGCGCATTTTTCCCCCGGAAAAGGCGACATTGGCAACGGTGATCTGGGCGATGACGACGCTTGTCGGCCCCGTGGCCGGCCCTATACTTGGCGGGATCATCTGCGACGGTGTGGGCTGGGAGTGGATCTTCTTCATCAAGGTGCCGGTTGCAGCGGCCGGCGGCCTTGCCGTCCTCTACTTCCTGCGCGGCCAACCTGATCCCACCGCCCCTGCCATGATCGACAAGGTCGGGCTCGCACTCCTGATTCTTTGGGTCGGCGCTCTCCAGATCATGCTGGACGAGGGCCGCAACCATGACTGGTTCGCTGCTGCCGAAATCCGCTGGCTGGCAGCGATCGCCGCGATCGGCTTTGTCGCTTTCCTGATCTGGGAGCTGACCGACAAGAACCCTATTGTCGATCTACGGATTTTCCGCCATCGCGGCTTCGTCGCGGCGTCTGTCACCTATTCGGTGGCGTTCGGGGCCTTCTTCGCAGCCATCGTCCTGCTGCCGCTCTGGCTCCAGCAGAATATGGGCTACACCGCGACCTGGGCCGGCTACGCGACCGGGATGATGGGCATATTTGCCGTCCTCTCGGCGCTAGCTATCGGTAAGCTGACAGAGAAAATCGATCCCAGGTTGATCGTATCGCTCGGCATCGTGGGCCTCGGGGCGACTGTGGCCTGGCGGATGACTTTCAACTCGGACGTCACTTTCCTGCAGATGGCCTGGCCAACACTCCTGATGGGTCCGTTCATGGTCATGTTCTTTGTGCCTGTCACCGGTCTTGCGATGGCGAGTGTGGACCCAGACGAGCAGGCGACTGCCGCCGGCCTCTCGAATTTCATGCGGACATTAGGCGGCGCATTCGCTACCTCGATCGTGCAGACCGGCTGGGCCAACGCCGCGCGGGAAAACCAGACCGAACTGGCCGGCGCCATGCATCAGGGGCAGGCGACGCTTGAGGGCATGATCGCCGACGGCATGTCATATCAATCCGCGACCGCGGCTCTGACCAGCCTCGTCGAGGGTCAAAGCGTGATGCTGGCGACGCTGAACATGTTCGCCGCTATCACGATCTGCTTCGCGTTCGCCGCCACGCTCATCTGGCTGGCGCCCAAGCCAAAGGGTCCGATCGATACCAGCGGAGCCCATTAGACTGTGCGTTATGATCCAACGCCGCCTTATTCCCATATTCCCGGACTTATGTTTGGCGGGACAGCCGTCACGCTGGGTGCTGATCAAGCGTCTGTGGCGGCCCCCGTCAGCCTGCCAGCCGGCGCCCCCACTCGGCGTCCCCAAGCCCCCTCGCCGAGGTCGGTTGGCAGGTACCCTCGACCAGACGACGAGGTGGAAGCGGCCGATCGGCCGCTGGCCGATGTCACTGGACCTCCCATCCTCACGCCGCTCGAACTGCAGGCTCTACTGGTGGGATTGTCCGATGGCCGGCAACGGCAACGTATCAAGCAGCCTGAGGCAAGAGGTCCGCTGCGCACGCTTTTGCGGCAAATGTTCGGAGCGACGGGTGTTCCACCGCTGGCCAATCCGAAACTCGAAGCCCTGCGCGCGTTTGCGATGCGGCACGCGGGAGGGGGCGCCTGTTTCCAAAGGGAAACTGATGGCCATCGTCTGGCGCCAGAGCTTGTCGCGGCGGCGCGGCAATAT
>CAZJXG010000183.1:0-5346 GCA_964549965.1 uncultured Sphingomonas sp.
GAGACGATCGACGTCACGCTCATGCTCGTTCATCAGAAGACTTGAACCATCTCGCGCGCTACGCGCTCATAGATGCGGGGGCGCATGGCGCGTCGTTCAACGAGGTCGATCTTGCTGTCGAGCAAATCCGATAGGCGGTCGCGGAGGCGAATGAACTCGAGCAGCCCAACATCGTCCGAATCCCGCAGATCGCAGAGCAGATCGACATCGGACATAGTATTGGCCATCCCGCGTGAAAGCGATCCGAACAGGTAGAGCGAGCGCAACCCAGCCCGCCTGAGCTCGGCTTCATGTGCCTTCAGGCGACTGAGAGCGTCGTCCTTTGTCATCAGCCTATAATAGTGTGACCGCCGCTGCGATGCCAGCCGCAGCCGCGATGATCGCCACGGCAACATAGCGCCACCCGGAATTGATCCGGATCAGCGCGACTTCCGGCAGAGGCGGCGGCGGCGGCGCCGCGCCGGGTGCCGGGAACTGCGCTTCGATGCGGCGGACCAGATCGGGCAGGCGGGCGATGGTGCGCAGGTCGTCGACGATGCGGTCGGCGAGCCACGCCTCGGGGCCCAGCTCCGAGCGCAGCCATTCCTTCACGAAGGGGCCGGAGGTGTCCCACATGTTCAGATCGGGATCGAGACTGGTTGCCACCCCTTCGACCATCACCATCGTCTTCTGTAGCAGCAGCAGGTGCGGCTGGGTCTGCATGTCGAAGTCGCGGGTGATTGCGAACAGGCCATCCAGCATCTGGCCGATCGAGATATCCTTGGCCGGCAGCCCGCGGATCGGTTCGCCGACGGCGCGCAGCGCGGTGGTGAACTCGCCGATATTATGGTGCGCCGGCACATAGCCGGCCTCGAAATGGATCTCCGCTACCCGCTTGTAATTGCCGGTGATCAGGCCGTGCAGGATTTCCGCCAGCCAGAGCCGCGCGCGCCGGTCGATCCGGCCCATGATACCGAAGTCGATCGCGGCGATCCGCCCGTCGGGCAGCGCGAAGAGGTTGCCCTGGTGAAGATCGGCATGGAAGAAGCCATCGACGATCGCCTGGCGGAGGAAGGCCTGAACGAGCCGGGCGCCCAGCGCCTTGCCGTCATGCCCGGCCTTGATGAGCGCGGCGCGGTCGGCGAGCTTGACGCCGTCGATCCACTCCATCGTCATCACGCGGCGGGCGGTGCGGCTCCAGTCGATCGCGGGAACGACGAAGCCGGGTACCGCCGCCATATTCTCGGCCAGCTCTGACGCCGAAGCGGCTTCGCGGCGAAGGTCCAGTTCGCGCGCGGTCCATTGCTTGAAGGTCGCGATGACCAGGCGCGGGCGCAGCCGGGCGAACTCGCCGCCGATCATCTCGGCCTGCGCGGCGGCCCATTCATAGGTCTCGATGGCGCGGGCGAACTCTTCCTCGACGCCGGGCCTGAGCACCTTCACCGCGACGGTGCGGCCGTCCGGGGTCACGGCGCGGTGGACCTGCGCGATCGAGGCGGCGCCGACAGGCTGCTCTTCGATCGAGGCGAAGATCTCCCCGATCGGCTTTTCCAGGCTGGCCTCGATCGCGGCCCGGATGGCGGGGAAGGCGACGGGGGCAAGCGCATCCTGCAGCCGGAACAGCTCGGCTGCGGCCTGCTCACCGACCAGATCGGGACGGGTGGCCAGCGCCTGACCCAGCTTGATTGCCGCCGGGCCAAGCGCCTCGAAGGCATCGGCATAGGCGGGCGTCTTCGGAATGCGGGCGCCGAAGCGGGCGATCCTGACCAGCCGGCGGACCGGTGCCGGGGTCAGCGGGTCGCGCTCGATGCCGCGCAGCGCACCATGGCGCGCGAGCGTGCGGCCCCATCGCAGCAGCCGCCAGACATGGACGATGCTGTGGGTCAAATCTTCCAGCCGCTATGGATCGCGACGAGCCCGCCCAGCATCGGTTCGACCTTCGCCTGGACGAAGCCCGCGGCGGAGATCTCGGCGCGGAAATTCTCCATCGTCGGGAAACGGCGGATCGATTCGATCAGGTAGCGATAGCTTTCCTCGTCACCAGCCAGCAGCTTGCCCAGTTTCGGGACGACGCGATGCGAATAGGCGTCATAGGCTTCCTTGAAGCCGGGCCACAGCGTGGTCGAGAATTCCAGGCAGTAGAAACGGCCGCCGCGCTTCAGTACGCGATACGCCTCGGCCAGCGCCTGCGCCCGGTGGGTGACGTTCCGGATGCCGAAAGCGATCGTATAGGCATCGAACCGGTTCGATTCGAAGCTCAAGGTCTCGGCATTCTGCTCGGACCAGCTAAGGCCTTCGATATGCTTCTTCGCGGCGCGCTCCTTGCCGACCTCCAGCATCGCGGCGTTGATGTCGGACACGGTCACGCTGGCGCCCGAGCGCGCGAGGCGAAAGGCGATGTCGCCGGTGCCGCCGGCCATGTCGAGGATCGTCTCGCCCGCGCGGGGCTTCACCCGGCGGACGAAGCGGTCCTTCCACAGCCGGTGCAGGCCGCCTGACATGGCATCGTTCATCAGGTCGTAGCGGCTCGCGACGCTGCGAAAAACCTCACCCACTTTCGCGGTCTTCTCCTCGGGGGAGACATCGGTGTAGCCGAAGGAAACGGTATCGCTCATGCGGCCACGCTCTAATCACTCCATATTCGTCATTCCAGCGAAAGCTGGAATCTCTTTGCCTTTGTCCCGCTGGCGGACGTGCGATCGCAGCTTTCGCTGGGATGACGGCTAGGTTAGGTCCAGCGGATGCCCGAGCTTCCCGAAGTCGAAACAACCGTCCGCGGCCTGCGTCCGTCGCTCGAAGGCCATCGCCTGACGCGGGTGGAGACGCGCCGCGCCGATCTGCGCCGGCCCTTCCCGGTCGACCTGCGCCAGCGGATGACCGGCGCGACGATCACCGGCCTTGGCCGCCGCGCCAAATATGGCCTGGTGGAGACCGATCGGGGCGATGTCATGATCTTCCACCTCGGCATGTCGGGACGATGGCGGATCGATCCGTCGGAGATCGGGACCCACGACCATCTGATCCTGGAAACCGATCAAGGGCGGACGCTGGCGCTGTGCGATCCGCGTCGCTTCGGATCGGTCGACCTCGTCCGCGCCGACGCGCTGGCGGATTTCGCGCCCTTCAAGGCGCTCGGCCCCGAGCCGCTCGGCCCGGATCTGAGCGGCGCCTATCTCGCGCAGGCGCTGGCGGGGCGGATCGCGCCGATCAAGGCGATGCTGCTCGATCAGCGGATCGTCGCGGGGCTCGGCAATATCTATGTGTGCGAAGCGCTGCACATGACCGGTATCGCGCCCACCACCCCGGCAGGGAGGATCGCCCGCAAGCTGCTCGACCGGCTGGTCGATTCGATCCGGGAGGTGCTGGGCGCGGCGATCGCGGCGGGGGGCTCCACCCTGCGCGACTACGCCCGGCCGGATGGGGAACTGGGCTATTTCGCCAAGCAATGGCTGGTCTATGGCCGCGAAGGCGAGCCATGCCGCTGCGGGAGCGTCGTCCAGCGGCGGGTCGACGGCGGCCGTTCGACCTTCTACTGCGCGAAGTGCCAGAAGTAGGGGCTTTCGGAGTTGACCCGATCGGTCCTGCTGTGTATTGGGCCGGCCTTCGCGGCGTTGGCTGGGTCTAACGCCGTTTTCAGTCATTTTAGCTAGGGTTTGAACGAGCATGGCGAATACGCCGCAGGCAAAAAAGCGCATCCGTCGCAACGACCGTCGCGCCGAGATCAACGGTGCACGGGTCAGCCGGATCCGCACCTTCGTGAAGAAGGTCGAGTCCGCGCTCGCCGCCGGCGACAAGAGCGCCGCCACTGCCGCGCTCGCCGCCGCGCAGCCCGAACTCTATCGTGGCGTCTCGAAGGGCGTCCTCCACAAGAACACCGTCGCGCGGAAATTCTCGCGCCTCACCAAGCGCCTCGCCGCGCTCGGCTGACGATCAGCGACGCTATTTTGGAAGGCCCGTCGGCAGCAATGCCGGCGGGCCTTTTGTCATGGCGGCGTCATCGAACCGTAACTGTCGGAATTAACTTGATTCGTTATCAGCAACCTCTCCAAAGTACTGATAAATAAACGGAAATTATTTTTCCAAGGGAGATGCCCGGCTTAGCGGGTGTCAACCCCATATTGCGGTCCGATGACGAAATTGATGCTCTTGAAACGGTTCGCGCCTTCTCCTTAGAGTGCCTTCACGGTCCGAGCGCGATTCTGTCGCATCGGTATCCAGAGATTTTGAGAATTGGCGCTCCGGGGCAAATGGCTTCCGGACGGGGGAGGGCTTTGCCCTTCATGCATATTTTGGGGGAGCGGGCCACGTCCGCTCGGGAAGGACGCGGCGTGTCTGAAAACTTGGGTGGGATCGGGATGAACGATGATGCCTCGACCAATGGTGGCATCGATGTTGCCCTCGCCCAGGCTTGGGAGACGATTCGCGCCGGTCTGCGCCGCAGCATCGGCGTGCGCACCTTCGACGGCTGGCTCAAGCCGCTGACCCTGGGCGAATGCGATCTCGGTGCCGGCACGCTGAAGCTCGTCGCGCCGAGCGAATTCATGGCCAATTGGGCGACGACCCATTTCGTCGATCATCTGCTGCAGGCCTGGCGCGCGCTGCTCCCGCAGATTCGCCATGTCGCGATCGTGGCGGCGAACGGCATGGAGCGCCCGGCGCTGTTCTCCGCGGCCGACGCAGCGGAAGCGGCGCCTGCCGACGTCGTCGTGCCGGTGGCCGATGCCGAACCGCGCTGCGGGACTCCGCTCGAATCGCGCTACACCTTCGACAGCTTCGTCGTCGGCAAGGCGAACGAGGTCGCGTACAACGCGGCCCGCACGCTGGCCGAGGGCGGCAAGCTCGTCTTCAACCCGCTGTTCCTCCATGGTAGCACCGGGCTCGGCAAGACCCATCTGATGCATGCGATCGGCCATGAATATCTGGCCCGCCATCCGGGCGCCAAGGTCGTCTACATGTCGGCCGAGAAGTTCATGTTCGAGTTCGTATCGGCGATGCGCGCGAAGGACACGTTCAGCTTCAAGCAGAAGCTGCGCGCCGCCGATGTGCTGATGATCGATGACGTTCAGTTCATCGCGGGCAAGGAATCGACCCAGGAAGAATTCTTCCACACGATGAACGAGCTGATCTCGGCGGGCCGCCGCCTGGTGATCAGCGCCGATCGCAGCCCGCAGGATCTCGACGGGATCGAGAGCCGCATTCTCTCTCGCCTGTCCTGGGGACTCGTGGCGGACGTCAACCCGGCCGATTTCGAATTGCGGCTCAACATCCTGACCCGCAAGCTGCAGGGCATGCCGCAGGCGCGCGTGCCGGAAGATGTGGTGATGTTCCTCGCCCGCCGGATCAGCGCCAATGTCCGCGAGCTCGAAG
>CAZJXG010000184.1:0-5317 GCA_964549965.1 uncultured Sphingomonas sp.
CCAGCGAGGACCCGCGCGGTACGGCGGTGCTCAAGGTGATCGACGAAACCAAGGCGACGGTCGCCCCCAAGAAGAAGCTGTCCGGCCCCGGTCTGTAGGCCCGGCTGGGATCAGACGCAGCTCTCCGGAAACGGATCCAGATCGCCCCACAGCCGCCGTGCGGCCCGGCGCGCGAACCTCAATGTTTCCGCCTTGCGCCGGGCGCCCGACAGCGGGCGGTGCAGCGGTTCGCGCAGGATCGCGGCATCATAGCGGTCGGCGACGATCAGGCCGCAGCATTCGGGCTGAAAGGCCGGCGTCGCGAACGGTCCCAGGTCGAAGCCGCCCGGCACCGCCCAGAAGAAGCGGTCGCAATAGTCGAGATAGAAGGGCCATTTCATGTCGCCGAGCAGATCGGCGCGCGACACCTTGATCTCGACGATGGTGATGCAGCCCTTCGCGTCGATCGCCATGATGTCGGCGCGCCGGCCATTGCCGAGCGGTACTTCGGGGAGCGGCGTCATCTCCGCGTGGAGGAACAGCCGTGCCACGCCGCGCGCGACATCCGCGGCGATCATCGGTGCTAGGGACTCGGGGGCGCTGGCCATCGTCGGAGGATAGAACAAGGCGGGAACGAAGGGAAGGGTTCGGACCAAGTTCCTCCCCGGCACGGGGCGGGGGACCAGTGTAGCTGGTGGGGGGCGGGACGCGAGTGGACCGCTTGCCGCAACCCCCCTCCACCATTCGCTTCGCGAACGGTCCCCCTCCCCGTGCCGGGAAGGAATTAAGAGATCAGGACGTCGCGCGCGATCCGTTCGGCGTCGCGATGGTCGATTTCGACCGCCCAGAGATCGGGATCGGACCGGCGCCGCCTGGCGACATAGTCCGCGGCCACGCCCGGCGCACTGAGATCGTCGGGGCCGACCCTTTCCAGCCCGTGGCCGCCTTCGAAGCGCCACACCCGCTCATACAGGCCCGCCAGGACACCGCGATCGGCGATCATCAGCAGCATCGCGCCGGCGATCGCGTCGCCCTTCGCGATCACCATCGCCGAACCGCCTTCCGCCTCGATCCGACGGATCAGCGCCGAGACGAGCAGCCCCGTCGCCGCGCGCGGCTCGATCATGGCCGCGCGTAGCCGGGCAGCTTCGCCAGCGGGATGCGGGAGCGCATGAAGGTGCCGGTGCCCCGCGCCACCTCCTCGCCCTCGGCATCGATCAGCCGGGCATCGGCGACGAACACCCGGCGGCGCCCGTTGACCCAGCGCCCTTCGGCGATGACCGGCCCCGCCTTGAGCGGCCGGGTGAGCAGCATGTTGAACGCCGTGGTCAGCAGGAAGAAGTCATTGACCAGGCTGTTGGCCGCATAAAAGGCGGCATCGTCGAGCATCTTGAAATAGGTGGTGCCATGCGCAGCGCCGGCGGCATGATAATGGCTCGGTTCGATCGTGAAATGAATGCGCGCTTCGCCCTCGCCTGGGATTTCCAGCCGCGAAGGAAAGAGATTGTTGATCGGGGCAGCCGCATAGAGCGATTCGAGCGCGCGATAATGCGCCTCGGCGCCGGTTTCACCGCTCATGCCCGCCTCCCCAGGGCCGCTCAGGCGGCGTGGCGGGTCTCGCCGGTGGCGAACAGCGCATAGAGCGCGTCATCCGATCCGGCGCCGCGCAGCTTGGCGACGAAGACCTTGTCGCGCAGCCGGCGGCTGACCCGGGCAAGCGCCTTGAGATGTTCCACGCCGGCATCGACCGGCGACAGCAGCACGAAGACGAGATCGACCGGCAGATCGTCGATCGCCGCGAAATCGATCGGGCTGGCGAGTCGCGCGAACAGGCCGATCACCCGGTCGAGTCCCTCGATCTTGCCATGCGGGATGGCGATGCCGCCGCCGAATCCGGTGGAGCCCAGCCGCTCGCGTTCGACGAGGCGATCGACGATGAGCCGCGCATCGGCATCGACCAGCTTGGACGCCTGGCCCGCAAGCTGCTGGAACAATGCTTTTTTGTTCGGGACGACCAAGGCGGCCTGTATCGCCTGAGGCGACAGCAGGTCGCTCAGGTCGTCCATCGATCTCGTTTCGGTCATTCGACGGGGTTCGCTGTTCCTTATCCGGCCGCCCGGCTCGGCTCTACCCAGCCGATCGTGCCGTCGTTGCGCCGATACACCATATTGAAGGCGCCGGTACCAGAATTTCGGAAAAGAAGCGCGGTGGTATTTCTGAGATCGAGCATCATCACCGCATCGGATACCGAAGCGTCGGGAACGTCGACCCGCGTCTCGGCGATGATCACCGGGCTGTCGCCATTCTCCTCCTCCTCACGGGGCGTCTCGAACACCGTATAGCCGGCATTGTCGTCGATCGCCTCCAGGCTGGGTGCGGCCGCGGCGACGCCGTTGCGCGACTTCAGCCGGTTCGTATAGCGGCGCAGCTGGGTCTCGATCCGGTCGGCGGCCTGCTCGAAGGCGGGATGCGCTTCCATCGCATGGCCCGATCCCTTCAGGATGACGCCGTGCATGACATGGGCGACGATGTCGCAGGAAAAGCCGTTGCCGTGCTGCCCCCGGCCGAAGGTCACATGAGCGGAAAGACTTCGCGAAAAATATTTGTCCGCGATCGCGTGGAGCCGGTCCTCGACATGGGTGCGAAGGGCGTCGCCCGTGTTGACCTGATGTCCCGAAACACGAATTTCCATAGCAAATCTCCAACCATGTGATGCCGGTGGTGAAACGTCCGGCGCACCTGCGCCATCCGTAACGCCACGGATTAGCCGAGCGCGCCTTCCAGCCAGAGCGGCGCCTCGAGCTTTTCGATAAAGGCCTTGTGTCTTTCCAGTTCCTCCTCGCTGGCGTGATGGGGGCGGATTGCCCTTATGGTGCGGGCGGCGACGGCCAGCTGCGCGGTGGCGACGATGATCGTCTCCTCGACGACGACCTCGCCGATCGACAGGCCGATCTGGCGGCCGCCGGTCAACTCGACATAAAGCTGGGCGAGCAGCTGCGCGTCGAGCAGCGCGCCATGCTTGACCCGGTGGCTGCGATCGATCCCATAGCGGGTGCATAGTGCATCGAGGCTATGCTTGGCGCCGGGATGGACTTTACGCGCGATCGCGACGGTATCGATCATTCGCGACAGATGGACCGGATCGCGGCCGCACAGACCCAGTTCGGCATTGAGGAAGCCGAAGTCGAAGCCGGCATTGTGCGCGACCAGCGGGGAATCGCCGAGAAATTCGAGAAGTTCGCCGGCCTTGTCGGCGAACAGCGGCTTGTCGCTCAGAAAGCGGTCGGACAGGCCGTGGACCTGTTCGGCCTCATAGGGCATCGCCCGCTGCGGATTGAAATAGCCATGATAGCTGCGCCCGGTCTCGACCCGGTTGATCAGTTCGATGCAGCCTATCTCGACCAGCCTGTCGCCCGTCGCGGGGTTGAGGCCGGTCGTTTCGGTATCGAAGACGATCTCACGCATGCCGACAATATCGGACTCCGCGCGCGGAGAGGCAAGAGACGAGATGACGAATCATGCGCCGCGTCCGATCGATCGTGCCGCCGGTGTCGATAACGATGTCGGCATGCGCTCTCTTGCGGTGATCGGGCCATTGCAGCGAACGGATGTGCTTCAGTTTCAACGGATTCATGCCGGGCCGCGCCAGCACCCGGCGGGCCTGTTTCCACGCCGGGGCGGAGACCACGGCGATCGCGTCGACCTGGCGCCAGCCCTGCTTTTCGAACAGCAGCGGGATATCGAGCACCACCAGCGGGCGCGACCGGTGCCGGCGCAGGAACAGCCGGCGCGACTCGACCAGCGCGGGATGGATGATGCGTTCGAGCCGGCGCAGCGCCTCCCGGTCGCCGAGCACCGCCTTGCCCAGCACGACGCGATCGATGCCGTGCGGGCCGGCGGTGCCGGGAAAGGCGGCCTCGATCGCCGCGACCAGCCGCCCGCCCTTGCCCTGGAGGCGGTGCACCTCGGCGTCGGCGTCATAGACCGGCACCCCGGCGCGGGCGAACATCCGCGCGACCGTCGACTTGCCCATGCCGATCGATCCGGTCAGGCCCAGAACGATCATCGGCTGCCCACCATCATGAACCGGGGCGCGATCATGCGACCAGCATCGCCCGCAGCCGTTCATCGGCATCGCGCGGCGCGGCGCTTCCGAAGAAGCGGCCGAATGCCGCCGCCGCCTGGCCGATCAGCATGTGCAGCCCGTCGACCGTTCTGAGCCCGCGCGCGCGCGCTTCGGCGAGCAGCGGGGTTTCAAGCGGCGCATAGACGATGTCATAGATCACCGCATTGGGCGGCACATGGCCGAAATCGAGCAGCAGCGGCGGCTGCCCCGTCATGCCCAGCGAGGTGGTGTTGACGACCAGATCGAGAATGCCCTCGCGATCGTCGAATGGGAAATCGGTTGCCTCGGCGAAGATGTCGAGCGGAGCGACGAGCCGGTCGTCGGGCTCGAAGGCGGCGCGCAGCGCCTTCGCCTTTTCAATATCGCGGGCGATGATCACGCAGGTGAAACCCTGGTCGTGCAGCGCGAGCGCGACCGCCTTGGCCGCGCCGCCCGCACCGATGATCCGCGCCATGCGGAACAGGTGGCTCTGCGCGAGGAGCGGCTGAAGCGGTTCGAGAAAACCAATATAATCGGTATTATAGCCGACGAGCTTACCATGTTCGGGCACCACGGTGTTGACCGCGCCGATCCGTTCAGCGGCAGGATCGATCCGGTCGAGCAGCGTCATCACCGCCTGCTTGTGCGGCAGCGTGACGTTGCAGCCGCGCCAACAAGGGTTTCGGCGGCGTTCCTCGAAGAACATCCAAAGATCTTCAGGCGTGACATGAGACGCGCGATAATCCGCTTTGATTCCTGCACGTTCGAGCCAGAATTTGTGAATCATCGGCGATTTCGAATGGGCGATCGGATCGCCGATGACCTCCGCGAAAGGCAGTTCGTTCATGCCGGCATCATCCCCCCGCCGTCGTTCATGACGGCAAAACCGAACGCGTGCGAAGATAGTCGAGCAGCGGCAGCAGCGGCAGGCCCAAAATGGTGAACTGGCTGCCCTCGATCCGCGCGAACAGCTGGGCGCCATGCCCCTCGATCCGGTAGCCGCCGACACAGGCGCCGATCGCGGGCCATTCGGCATCGAGATAGGCGTCGATGAATGCTTCGCTGAGCGGGCGGACATGCAGGGTCGCGGTATCGACATGGCGCCAGACCGGCACCCCGCCCTCACAGATCACCGCGGCACTGTGGAGCCGGTGGCGGGTGCCGCTCAGCCGGCGCAGCAGATCGCGCTGGATCTCGCGGCTGTCCGCCTTGTCGATCATCGTGCCGTCGTCG
>CAZJXG010000185.1:0-5304 GCA_964549965.1 uncultured Sphingomonas sp.
TGTGTTGGGTGTGTTTGGTTTGGGGGGTATGCCGAGATCACCTTGCAGCTGATCGCCCGCTCAATCAATTACAGCGTGGAAGCCGCGGTGGTGGGCTACGATAAGGTCGCCGCCCCCGAAGCGCTGGGCGCAGGCGGGCGTGGCGACAGCCGCGGTTGCAGCGATCAGGATGAGAAATCGGGTCATCGGGAATTCCTTCGACTGGGTGGCCGCGCCCCGGGAGAAGAGCGCGGCCGGGGGCAATCAATAGGGATCGCGATTGACCGTGCCCGACACCGAGGTGCTGGTGCCGTCGCGGCGGGTGCGGGTCGAAGCATAGCTCGCGGTGCCGTCGCCATTGTTGGTCGCGGTCGTGCTGCGGCCGAAGCTCGTGCCGTCGTTGAGCGTGGTCGTGCGGCCGCCATTATAGCTGCCGTCGCCCCAGTTGGCGCTGCGGTTGCTGTTGTAGCCGCGCCCATTGTTGGTCTGAAGGCTGCGGTTGATCGAGGTGCTGCCGGGCTGGCGTGAGACCGAGCGCTGCTTGACATAGCCGCGGCCGCCCGAGCCCTGGACGCTCACCACGCGACCACGCTGGCGGGCTTCCGCAGACGTGGCGACGGTGGCGCTGGCGACCGCTGCCGTCGCGGCTGCGATCAGGAAGAGTTGCTTGTACATGGATACGCTCCTTGATTGTCCGACGGTCTGGCCGCCTTCAATCGGTATGGGTGTGTTGCGTAAGCCTGGTGCTGCACCACGGTAACGGACGGTGACGAATTGTAACGCACTGCCGCACGCTTATTCCATCCTCCGTCGCAACGCGGCACAAACACTTCATGGAGACAAGTTTCATTGCCGTCGTCGAGGACGACAACGAGATCCGGTCCTTGGTGACCGGGCTGCTCGTGCGCGAAGGTTTCGAAGCGATCGGGTGCCGCACCGCGGTGGAGTTCGACCGGTTGATCGAGCGTCAGCGGATCGATCTCGCGATCCTCGATATCATGCTGCCGGGCGAGGACGGCCTGTCGCTGTGTCGGCGATTGCGCGCTCGCGGGGATGTGCCGGTACTAATGGTCACCGCCAAGGGCGACGACGTCGATCGCATCGTCGGGCTCGAGATCGGCGCCGACGACTATCTGCCCAAGCCATTCAATCCGCGCGAGCTTGTGGCCCGCGTGCGGGCCATCCTGCGGCGCACGCGGGACGCCCAGCGGGTCGTGCCGGCATTGCGGTCCGAGCGGTACGTCTTCGCCGGTTGGATGCTCGACGCGGGTTCGCGCGCGCTCACCGATCCCGACGGCAGCCTGATCGATCTGACTGGCGGCGAATATGACCTGCTGCTGAGCCTCGTCACCCACGCGCAGCGCGTGCTCAACCGCGATCAGTTGCTCGACTGGACGCGCGGGCGCAGCGCCGGCCCTTATGACCGGGCGGTCGATGTCCAGCTCAGCCGCCTGCGCCGCAAGCTCGCCGAGCATCCGACCGGCGAGGCGCTGATCAAGACCGTGCGTGGCGGCGGCTATATCTTCACGCCCACGGTCCTGAGCCGATGACGATCGGGTCCAATCTCTCGCTGCGCATCACCGCCATCCTGCTCGGGGGCTTCGTGCTGCTCCAGATGCTGATCTGGGTGGTGATGGCGCTCCCCTCGCGCGGGGACGATCAGCGCCCCTATAATCTGCCGCTGCCGACCGAGGCGCGGACGATGGTCGACACGCTGGAGGCCGCACCGCCGGCCCGCCGCGCATCGCTCGTCACGATGTTCAATGGCTCGCTCTATACCGTGCGGATTCTACGCGAGCCGCCGCCGGCGCCAGCCACGCAGCGCGAGGGGCTGGATCGTCTGCGCATCGACTATGCAGCGGCGCTGCCCGGTCGTGATATCGGCCTTACCGGACGACGGCCGCTGCTTGGCCGCATGGCGGGGACACGCCCCTGGACCAGCCGCTTCTTCGCGCCGATCACGCTTACCGTGCCGATGCGCGGTGGCGATCTGCTTGTGGTCGACAGTCGGCCCTCGATGGTGGTGCGGGCCTATCTGCGCCAGCGCGCGTTCCTCGGCGCCGTCGGCGGACTGCTGGTGCTTGGTGTACTGGCGCTCGCGGTTCGCCAGACGACACGGCCGCTGGTCCGGCTATCGGCGGGCGTCCGCCGCTTTACGTCCGATCTCGACACGCCCGACCTCCCCGTCGCCGGATCGCGCGAGATGCGCGATCTCTCGGCCGCCTTCAACGAGATGAAGGCCAGGATCGGTGGGCTGATGGCGGAGCGCACGCGCATGCTGGCGGGAATCGCTCACGACATGCGTACCTATCTGACCCGGCTGCGGCTGCGCGCCGAGTTTATCGACGACAGCGAGCAGCGTGCGAAGGCCGCCGCCGATCTCGACGAAATGGCGGAACTGCTCGACGACACGCTGCTGCTCGCGAAGCGGGATGGCCGAGCGACACCGCAGCCCCAACGCATCGATCTGGCGACAGAACTCGCCGCGATCGCTGCGCTGCGCGTCGACATGGGCGATGCCGTCACGCTCGGCGCCATACCTTCCGATCTCGCGATCGAAGCGACGCCGATCTCGCTTCGCCGCATGCTCGCCAATCTGATCGACAACGGCGTGCGCCATGGCGGCCACGTGTCGATCGAGGCAAGCGCAGATGATCAGACCGTCACGATTTCGGTCGCCGATGACGGACCCGGCGTTCCGCCCGAGACGCTGGAGCGGCTGGGCGAGCCGTTCGGGCGGCTCGACCCTTCGCGCAACCGTGAGACCGGGGGCGCCGGGCTTGGCCTGGCAATCGTCCGCGCATTGGCCGATCGCGAAGGTGCTGCCATCCGCTTTGCGAACCAGCCCAAAGGCGGCTTTGTCGCTACAGCAACTTTCCCACGAGACAACCCGAACGTTTCGCGCTCTACCCGATCATCAAAAGTCCGGGCGGGGTGACGGGGCGGATGCCCCGCCGCCGCGCGGCACGCGCGCACAACGCAACTTCAGCTAGAAAATTCCGATGCATCGTGGGTCATTCATGCGAACAATCTCGATCAGGTATTTCGCGTCTTGGCTGACGGGACGCACCGGCAATTTTCGATGGCTTGCTCCAGGCGCGGACGTCAGAGGTAGACGCTTCCCCTGAGCCGGCGGTCTCAACATTGCCCGGTTCCTCAGGGCGGCGATAAGGGCGAGGCCAGCGGGTCGATTGCAGAGATCCCAATCAACCAGCCTCTGGTGTTCAATCGGTCCCCACAAGAGCTGACCTGCCCGGACGTAACCAGGCGAGAAGGAACGGCCTGAGGTTTGGTGAAGCGCCGTTGGGCGTCTCGATATCAATGTTCAGACGCTTGAATTGCCAATAGATCATCACGCTCATGATCGCGGCGTAAAAACACCAGACAGAAGCAAATGCGTATTCTTTGACGATCTGTGCGACCGTCAGCGCAATGACGTTCACCACGCCGTAGGCTTTGACGACGCGATGGGTGGACAGCAGCAGAGCGCCGCACGTCGCTATAATATACAGGCAGGATATCCAGAAATCGCCGGTCAGCGGATTGCGGTAGGCGATCGAGTTCTGCTCGACAAAGACCTGGCTCGGAAAGAATATCAACCCGTAAACGTCCCACACACATACGAGCGCGCCGACGGCGGTCAGGCCGAGAATGGCCTTTCTGCGCCAGCCGGGTGGCTCCATCAACACGACAGCGGCTGGCATCAGCAGGGGCAGTATCCCCTGCGCATAGAGCATGAACAGGAAGGCGACATGATCAAGCGCAAGCTTGTCGATATGCCTGTCAAGGCCGAGCCAGACGAACCCTTCGGAGAATTGGTGAACCGCGAACAGCATCGGCACGGAAGCGAACAGGAGGGCGCGCGGCTCCCGGACATGCCGCAATGTCGCCACGCCGATCGATCCAATCACGGCGCTGGCGATAAAGCTGGAACTGGCTGAAAAGCACATGTCGTCATTCCCCGAAAAGGGGCGCGGACCCCTGACAAGCGCTTCCTGTGTCATACACAAGCGTGATGCGGCGATCTTTGGCGTCTTCGCTGCCGCGGTCCAGCTTCAATTTAAGTGAAAGGCCGCGAGTAGGATTTATCTATTCGGCTCCGCGATCGGGTCCCGGGCCCCTTTCTGGGCGGAGCGTCGCACCTGACAGACAACAGCGGCGCTGACCTTGGCGAATAACTGCGACCGGCGCCATCGCATCTGGTTTATCAAGGATACGGACATAAACGGAGATAGCCACGCGGGCGCAGGCGATTCATTCCGTTCACGCGGCCAGTACGGGAGCCGGCGTCGGCTCTGCACGAGGGGACTGTTCCGCCTGGCTGATATGGGCCATCGTCCGAACGAAGCTGTCGGGATTGAGCGAGATCGAATCGATGCACTCGTTCACCAGGAATGCCGCGAAATCGGGATAGTTGCTGGGCGCCTGGCCACAGATGCCGATCTTGATGCCGGCGGCATGCGCCTTTCGGATCGCTTCCGACACCATCCGCATTACGGCTTCGTCCCGCTCGTCGAACAGCGTCGCGAGCAGATCGGAATCGCGATCGACACCGAGCACAAGCTGGGTGAGATCATTCGACCCGATCGAGAAGCCGTCGAAGCGCTTGGCGAACTCTTCGGCGAGGATCACGTTCGAAGGGATCTCGCACATCATATAAACTTGGAGCCCGTTGTCCCCGCGGCGCAGGCCGTTCTCCGCCATCACCGCGAGCACCCGATCGGCTTCGGCCGGCGTGCGGCAGAAGGGGACCATGATGATCACATTGGTAAAGCCGAGCGTTTCGCGGACGTGCTTGAGTGCGCGACATTCAAGCGCGAAACCCTCGCGATAGCGCTCGTCATAATAGCGCGAGGCGCCGCGAAATCCGAGCATCGGATTTTCCTCCTCCGGCTCGAAGGCTCGACCACCCAGAAGGTGGGAATATTCGTTCGTCTTGAAATCGCTCAGCCGCACAATTGCCGGATACGGATGATAGGGGGCCGCCAGTTTGGCGATCCCGCGCGACAGGATTTCCACGAAATAGTCTGCCGGACTGGCATGCCCTCGAGTCAGCTCTCGGATCAGGCGGTTGTCCTCCGCGCTAACCCGCTCGGGATGGAGCAGGGCCATCGGATGCGCCTTGATCAGCGCGTTGATGATGAACTCCATGCGGGCAAGACCGACACCCTTGGCCGGGAGGCGCCACCACTGAAAGGCGGCGGCCGGATTGGCAATGTTGACCATCACGTCCGTCCTGGTCGTGGGAATGGCGCCCAGATCAATCTCTTCCCGGTCGAAAGCGAGAAGACCGTCAAAAACCCAACACCAAACACACCCAACACA
>CAZJXG010000186.1:0-5296 GCA_964549965.1 uncultured Sphingomonas sp.
CCTCGATGTCCCCGCCGACACTGAATATGCCGGTATTCGCGCAGAGCTGGAAGCAGCCGGCAAGCCTATCGGGCCAAATGACTGGTTCATCGCTGCCCATGCCTATGCCCTGGAAGCGGTGCTGGTGACCGCGAATATCACAGACTTCTCGCGGATACGCGCACTCAAAGTCGAGAACTGGATCGCCGACCTTCATTGACCGGATGCCGGGCAATCACCGCATGGCTTTCGTCTAGCGCATCGGCTCGCTCCAGCGGCGGGCCGCCGCCACACGCTTCGCGATCGACCCTAACCCTTGAGATGACCTTCAGCTCCATAGCGGATCGGGGGGCCTTTGCCGTCCATTGACCTCATGGCCGGAGAGAGGAGGGGGGTGTGCCTTTGTGTTCACGCAACAGGAGAAGGCCATGTCCGACATCATCGACCTCGGCGGCGCGCCCGGACACGAGGATTGCGCGCAGCTCGGCCACACCCCCGACTTCGAGCGCCTCAACCGGCTTGAGGTCGCCGCCTATCGGGCCGCCGTCATCGCCCGCTTCGGCCCGCCCCCGGACGGGTGTGCCCTCGTCTTTATCACCAACCGGCACGACTTCGGCATCTATCGCACGCTCGGTCTCAAGGTCGATGCGGGCGCTTATCGTCGCGATCCCTCGGTCGCGGCCTATGTCGAGGCCGCCCAGGACGGTCTCGCCAGCTGGGTCGAAGCCGGTTTCGCGCCGCCGGTCCGCTACGACGACGGCCGTGCCCCCGCGGTCGACCGGGACCGTATCGACGACATCGTCATGGGTGCGTTGCTCGCGACGCGGCCCGACCCGTTGGGACGGTTCCCCATTCCCGACTTCGAGATCCTTCATCGCAATCTCGCCGCCGCCTACCCTCGCTGCGCCGAGGCCGCGAACCGCTCGCTTGAGGAGACACCAGTATGATACCGACGCAACTTACCTCCGACCAGGCCGCCATTCAGGCTCGTATCGAGGCCGAGATCGCAGAGCATGCCGCCGCCGTCCGGCGTGTCGAAGCGCGCTGCAAGAGCGCGTTCCTGCCTATCCTGCGGGAGCATGGTATCACACGCGTCGACATCAGCTATGATGGTGGCGGTGATGAAGGCATGATGGGCGATGTCACCGCCTATGGCGGCCAGTCTGTCCGGGAATTGCCTTCGGTGCTGTGCGACCATTACGCCGTCGACTATGGTGGAAACGTTCGCAGTTCCGCATTGCAACTGGAGGACGCCCTGTCGTCTTTTGCTGAAAATGCCGTCTGCGACCATCATGGTGGCTGGGAAAATGGCGAGGGCGCCTACGGAGAGATCGTCATCGATGTCGCCTCGGGAGGCGTGACCATCACGCATAATGCCCGGTTCATCGACTACGACACCACCGAGACGGAGCTGTGATCCATGTCTCACTGCTATTTTCATGCGCTCAGCTCGGCGCGCCGCTGGGGCGGCGTGCCGGGCGACTATATCGCCCTTCATCAATGGTTCGATGAATCCAAGAAGATCATCGCTGATCCGCGCCACCGGGCGCTCAGGCACCATGCCGAGGGGATTTTCCTGCTCGAGACGATTTTTGGCGTGACCGTTCGCAACAGCGACGGACGTCAGGTGCCGGTGCGTCTGATCGGGGAGGCGCACGTCACCGAAGATCTGGGGCGCATTCCGTCTTTCGCCGACTGGGCACGGCTCATCCAGCCGATGCCCTGGATGTTGCGCGGCAATCCCGCCGGCTCGCCGGGGCTGGATCCTGCTATTTCCGGTTCACCCGCACCCAACGCTGCTGTAGCCTGATCTCATGGATCAGGGACCCTTCAGCAAGGCCGCCGCAGACAACGCCCTCGATCGTCTCATCGCAATTGCCCGATCCGACACCGGCCAATCACGCCGGGTCGCAAACTTCCTTCTGGCCTGGTGGAACGGCGAGGATTGCGGGCACTTTCCTATCGCCGATCTGTTCGGCGTCGACGCGACGATCGCGACCCACATCACGACGATCGTCGGTTTCCTCGGTCAACATGAAGGCGCGATCTATCCGGATGCCTTCGGCTGCAAGGCCGAGATGATCGAACTGGTCGGCCGCTGGCGGGATTTCGGCGACTAGAAGTTTTCCAACGTGCAGAGCAACCCGCTCGTTATCGATCTCCTACTGTTGCTCGGGCAGGAGATGACCCGAGTTGCCATCGCGCACGGTTCCATAGGTCTTGAGTCAGGCGTCGAGCGCTTGCCCTGGCGACGGGCAATCATGCATTCGCATTCTGTCCGGGGGGCGGAACCAGCCGGTCCAGCTTCGCCATGAAGAAGCGCTCGCTCCACAGGTCGATCGATTTGAGTTCAGCCGGACGCAGGAAGCGGCGCACATCTTCGGCCGCCGCTTTCCAGTCGAGACCGGCGATCGTGCTGCCCAGCGCGTCCTTCAGCCAGGGCATATTGACGGCAATGCTCTCGTCACCAGCCCACGGTCCGGCTTGAATCAGCGCCGCGCGCAGGAGCGGCAGATTGGGGGCAGTTCCCTTTGCGACATACCAGGAGAAATCGTACCAGTCCCTACCTTTGAGGAAGCCCCGGCAGAGCAGCGCATGGATCTTGAGCGCGAAGTTGGACGGCAGATCCTGATGTCGCACTTCATAGTCGGCCGGAAAATCGAGATAGGTGGCATCTTCGCCGGAGCCGGCGGGGGGATTGACATCGATTTCCAACTTGATGCGGATCGTCCGGGGCTTGCCTGTCCCGGCAAAGATAAGGTCGAGCTGGCTGGCGATCGAATCATTCTTGAGGAGCGCCTGGCGGATCGCGCTGTCCATTTTCGCCTTGGGCCGCGCGTCGAGCTTCAGGCCGAACTGGCCGAACACGTCGACCAGAACCGTGAGATAAGGCGACCAATCGAAATCCGGATCGGGCGCGCGGAGGAGGAAATCGAGGTCTTCTGAAAAACGCGGCAGGCCATGAAGGATACGCAGCGAGGTGCCTCCCTGAAACAGGGCGACATCGAAGAAATCGCCGCGCCACAGGGCGTAAAGCGCGATCTCCTGGAGGATTTCCTTGACGGCATTTTCCTCTTCGAGGGCGTTGGCCGCATCGTAGCTGCGCAGCTTTTCCTGGATGATGTCAATCATGATTGGAAGCCTTTCGGGCCATGACGGCGTATTCGAGCGCGGCGAGAAAGGCGTTCTCGGCCTTGTGCTTGTAGGTGGATCTGAGCTTGGCGAAATCCTTTCGTCGAAGCGAGACGAGCCTGTCCGGGTCGATCCGCATGCCATGGGTCAGCCATTCGACCCCGCTCCATTGTTCCTTGCGCAGGGCAACCAAGTCCATCAGCGCCCGCAAAGGCTGGGCGACGAAGGCGGTGAGTT
This sequence comes from uncultured Sphingomonas sp., assembly GCA_964549965.1. GTDB lineage: Bacteria > Pseudomonadota > Alphaproteobacteria > Sphingomonadales > Sphingomonadaceae > Rhizorhabdus. The sequence goes on from CAZJXG010000186.1 coordinate 3,349, forward strand.
TGCCCATCTGGACCCGATCAACGCCGATCAGGAACCGATAATCGGCAATGGCGAGAGGGTGGAAGCTGAACGCCCCGAAGTCCGGCGTGTCGAAGTGCAGCGTTTTGCGTCCCGGTGTCACGCTGGCGGTGGTGAAAACCGCTTCGGGAATCCAGCCATGCCAGGTCAGCGCGCTTTCGAGCGAGATATAGCTGCCTGGTACGAGACTCTGGGCAATGGCGAAGGGATGTACGGTTTGGCTGCGATAGTCTCGCCCCAGAAGATATGTGCCGCGCTTCACCCGAAGCAGGGAGCCATCCTTGAGGGCACGGTTTACGAGGCCGTAGCGCCGCGCATCCCCGCCGCCCAGCAACCGCCCAAGCTGGCGTTCGCTCAGGATATGGTCGGCCAGCCCTGCTGCCGTGATCTGCTGTGCCAAGGATGACATGAATTTCCTCATACTTCCAAATTGTGAAAGTTTCCAGAAATTATCGGATGAGCGGCCAGAATGAGCAAAACCTTCCCCGGCGCGCCGCAGGCCTTGTCTCCCGACGTGCTGGTGTCGGCGATACGCTTGGACTCGCTGACGGTGCCCACGCCTTCTGTAAGCCACTGACCGAGACCGAGGCTCTCCTCCGCGCGCCTCGCCGCATCTGCGCTTCGCGCACGCAAAGAGGAGCAGGGAAGGGGGAAGGGGCAGGACATGTCTCCGAGGCCGGAGACCTGACTGTCCCGAACCTATTTTTCGCGAGGAGCGAACATGGCCAACCATTTCGTCAAAGCGAGCTTTGTGCTCACCGTTACCGAGGCCGAGGCCGAAGTCCTGCGCCAGATCGAAGATGCTACAGGAATTCTCGATGATTCTGGTTTCGAGCAGGATGAACTTGCCGCAGCTTATGCCGCGCTCGGCGAATCCTTCACGTCGTGCTTCCCGTCGATCGAGGCCGATCCCTTCGGTGGATTTCGCGCGATCTTCAGCGATCTCGATTATCCACGCCTCAGCTTCTCGCTGCAGGTCGATCCGTCCGATGGGTCAGGCCGTTGCAAGGTCTGGTTCTACGGCGACCAGGTCGATGTCGAAACCGCCGCGCTGCTGATCCAGGCGACCGCGAAATCGGCTCTGCCGTTTGGCTTCGAATATGCGCTCGATTGCGATCGCCTGCGCCCCGGTGAGTTCGGCGGCGGCTATGTCGTCATCCGCGAAGACGGGCTCGAGTTCGCAGGTTCGTCCCGGCTCCTCGATCGCGCTATCGCGCGCGGTCACCACGAAGGTGTCGACGGATACGTCCTTGTCACGCGCGACGCAGAGGCCGGCCTGCTCTTCTGGAACAGCCATTCGGGCTTCGGCTCGCTTGCTGGCGCCACGGTGTTTTCCGAGGCCGAGGCCGCGAACTTCGATCCGCCCATTGCCGACGACCAGCCCGAATGGCTGGCGCTCCCGGCCCCACTCAACTGAAGGAGCCGCACATGCGCTACATCATCGCCCTTTATGAGATTGACCGCGCCTATGGTGGAGCAGAAGAGGGTGGCTGGTGGTACGACACCGGCGAGTTGGCCCGCCTTCTCGCGCTGGCGCCGACCGAAGCGCGGGCCATCCAGTTGGCTGACCGCGCCAACCGCCTGCTCGAACGGCTACAGCGTCATCGTCGCCGCGTCGATTCCGTCCTTTATGATGGCGGCCGTTATACTGCCATCGTCTTCGAATGGACGGCGCCCCCGGCCTTTCCCGAGGTCCGGCCGCACTACGCCTGAACGCGACTGTCCGCCGTTGACGGGCCACCATCCCAGATTGCGGTCCTGCGGAATAGCTGCGCACGGAAGAAGCCCAGTCGAATTCCGGCATCCTGGAGCCAACTCGCCAAAGCCAGCGGCCTGACGCGCGAGCGTTTCGCGATGGCCGATCATCTCCTGCGTCTGATCTGCTGCCCGACGATTGGCGTCGGGGGTGGGGTTGATCAGGCCGGGACCA
>CAZJXG010000187.1:0-5258 GCA_964549965.1 uncultured Sphingomonas sp.
GATGTGGTGATGTTCCTCGCCCGCCGGATCAGCGCCAATGTCCGCGAGCTCGAAGGCGCGCTCAACCGGGTCGTCGCCTATGCCGCGCTGTCGGGCAAGCCGGTCGACATCGATTTCACCCAGGCGACGCTGGCCGACATATTGCGCGCCAATCAGCGGCGCGTGACGATCGACGAGATCCAGCGCAAGGTGTCCGATCATTACCGCATCCGCCAGGCCGAGATGTCGAGCGCGCGCCGCGCGCGTGAGGTCGCCCGGCCGCGTCAGGTGGCGATGTACCTCGCCAAGCAGCTGACGCCGCGCTCGCTGCCCGAGATCGGCCGGCGTTTCGGTGGGCGCGATCACACCACGGTGATCCATGCGGTCAAGCAGATCGAGAAGCTGCGCCAGACCGACGCGGAGCTCGATGCGGACGTGCGCCTGCTGATCCGCCAGCTGGAAGGCTGAGCTTCCAGCTTTGTAGTCGTCATTCCGGCGAACGCCGGAATCGCGTGAAGTTTTCCCGTCGCAAGAAAAGTGAGATCCCGGCGTTCGCCGGGATGACGGCACCGGTCGTTCCGCCTACATGGAGCCTCATGTCGGCCCCGCTCTACAACGCGCAGATTCTCCGCCTCGCCACCAGCATTCCGCATCAGGAGCGGCTGGCCGCGCCGCAGGCGACCGTCTCGAAGCGCTCACCGATCTGTGGCAGCCGCGTGACGGTCGATGTCGCGATGGACGACGCCGGCCGGATCGCGGCGATCGGGCAGGAGGTGCGCGCCTGCGCCCTGGGGCAGGCCTCCGCGGCGCTGATGGGCGAATATGCCATCGGCCGCTCGCCCGACGAACTCGCCGGCGCGCGCGATGCGCTTTCGGCCTTCCTTGCCGGTGAGAGGAACGATCCTGGCGACTGGCCGGGGCTCGACATCTTCGCGCCCGCTCGGCCGCATGCCGCGCGGCATCCCTCGATCCGTCTGGCGTTCGAGGCGGTTGCCGAGGCCGCCGCGCAGGCGCTGTCGGGGACGGCGCGATGACCGAGGCCGCCGACGCATTGTTGCTGCGTGATGGCGTATTGCTGCTCGGTGCGGCGCTCGTCTTCGTGCTGATCTTCCGCCGGCTCGGACTGGGTGCCACGCTGGGCTATCTGGTCGCGGGTGCGATGATCGGGCCGCAGGGCTTCGGCCTGATCGGCGATGCCGAATCGAAGCTGGGCATCGCCGAACTCGGCATCGTCCTGCTGCTGTTCCTCGTCGGGCTTGAACTCAATCCCAGCCGGCTGTGGCGCCTGCGCCGCGACATTTTCGGACTCGGCCTGGTGCAGGTGGTGCTGTGCGGGCTCGCGATCAGCGCGGTGATCTATTTTGGCACCGGCTTCACCGCTGCCGCGGCGATGGCGCTGGGCCTGCCGCTCGCGCTGTCCTCGACCGCGCAGGTCCTGCCGATGCTGCGCTCGGCCGGGCGGCTCAACACCCCGTCGGGCGAGCGTGCCTTTTCGGTGCTGCTGTTCCAGGACCTGTCGCTGATCCCGCTGATCACGATCATCGCGGCGCTGTCGCGCACGCCCGCGCCGCCGGGTACCCCGCCCGGCTGGCTGCTCGCGGTCTATACGGTGGCGGCGGTGGTCGGCTTGGTGCTGGCGGGGCGCTTCATCCTCAGCCCGCTCTTCCGCCTGATCGGCAATCTGGGCGAGCGCGAACTGTTCGTCGCGGCGGGACTGTTCACCGTACTGGCCAGCGCGGCGGTGATGGAGGCCCTGCACCTGTCCACCGCGCTGGGCGCCTTCGTCGCCGGCGTTATGCTCGCCGACTCGCCCTATCGGCATGAGCTGGAAGCCGATGTCGAGCCGTTCCGCACGATCCTGCTCGGCCTGTTCTTCATCGCCGTCGGCATGATGCTCGACCTCCATGTCATCGCCGAGCGGCCGCTGTTCGTGATCGCGATGGCACTGGCGGTGATCGCGACCAAGACGGCTGTCATGTTCGGCGTCGCGCGGATGTTCGGCGTGTCGAATCGCGGCGCGCTGGGTTTCGGCCTGCTGCTCAGCCAGGGCGGCGAATTCGCCTTCGTGCTGTTCGCGCAGGCAAGCGACGCGCTGCTCATCCGCCCCGAGGCGGCAAGCCTGTTCGGGGCGATCGTCACGCTGTCGATGGCGACGACGCCGTTCCTGATGATGTTCTCCAGCCGCTTCCTGACCCCGCCGCCGTCGAAGGAGGAGCGGCCCGGCCCCGATGGCGGTCTCAGCCCGGCGGCGATCATCGTCGGCTATGGCCGCTTCGGCCAGACGGTGGCGCAGATGCTGCTGGCCGCCGGGGTTCGGCTCAGCCTGATCGACAGGAAGATCGAGCAGATCGACGTCGCCCGCAAATTCGATGTCACCGTCCATTATGGCGACGGCACGCGGATCGACCTGCTGCGCCAGGCGGGCGCCGACGAGGCGCGGGCGATCATCTTCTGCGTCGATGGCGACGGGCTCGGCAAGAGCGCGCTGCGGCCCATCCTCAACGCCTTTCCCAATACCGCCATATTGGTGCGCGCCTATGACCGGCGCCATATGATGGAGCTGGCCGACCTCGACCTGACCGGGGCGGTGCGCGAGACGTTCGAATCGGCGGTGCTGCTGGGGCGCGAGGCGCTCGAATCGCTGGGAATCGGGCCGGCCAATGTCGATACGATCGAGGCCGAATATCGCCGCCGCGACGGATCGCGGCTCGAAGCGCAGATCGCCTCCGGGGACATAACCGTGCGGCGCGACATGATGTTCAACCATGACCGGCGCATGAAGCTCGCGCCCGAAGAGGATGATGTGGCATGACGAGAGGCCGGACACGCACGGGGACCGGCGGCGATCCGCTGGCGGCGCTGCTCGCGCTGTCGGGCGCGATCGCGGTGATCGCGGGCGCTTACGGATCGCATGGCGCGACCGGCAAGGCGGCCGAATGGCTGACCACCGGCGCGCATTACCAGATGATCCACGCCGTGGCCGGCCTCGTCGTCATCGCGCGGGGCAGGGGGCCGGCGGGCCTGCTGCTGCTGGGCGCCGCCATCTTCGCGGGAACGCTCTATGCGATGGCGCTGGGCGGCCCGAAATGGCTGGGCGCCGTGACCCCGCTGGGCGGGCTGGCGATGATCCTCGGCTGGATGTGGGTAGCGGTGGTGTATCTGCGCGGACGTTAGCCCCGGCCGCTGCGGCGCGGCGTTGCCCCGAGCGCCCGGGCCATGGCGCGCGTGCCGGCCGAATGGAGGCCATGCTTCCAGGCATTGCGGTTGCCGCCCGGCGCGCCGCTCCCCTTGCCGCCATGCATTCGGCACCGCGCGCTGCCGCCCACCGCCGGCGACCGGCACGGCGCTCCGGCGCGGGTGCGCGCGCCGCAGCGCGGGGCATTGGCGAGGATTTCGGGCTGGTTCCCCGGGTGCATGGGGTTGTTCGCTCGTTTTTGCATAAATTTTTTCCTGGGCGGGCTGGAAGGGGTGATCGCGCAGCGCGCCGGCCTGTATCCACCGAAGGCGAGGGGGCATGACCGCGGCGGCGCGTGAGGACAGGACGCGCGGAGACGAGGGATGCGCATGGCCGTGGGCCGTGCGCCGGCGATCGATCTTCAGGACGGCCTGCATCGCGGCGAGGCATTTCGACTGCGCCCGCAGCGCGAGCCTCGTGTAGCTTTCCCCCGCGCGGGGCCAGCGCTCCAGACTGTCCAGAGCGCGTGCCGCCATCTCGGCGAAGATCGCATCGAAGGAGCGGGCCTGCGCAATCAGGATGTCCCGCAACGGCTGCATGGGATCGGCCCGCTCGCGATCATGCGGCCAGAGACCGGCCGCGCCGAGGGGATGCTTCGGCTCCAGAGGAGCGGCGTAAGAGGCGGCGGCAAGCGGCTCCAAATGCTCTGTCGACCTTCGGCAAGGGGTGGGGAATCCTTAGCAGGGGAAGGTCGAAATGGCAAGAACAAAACGAGAACAAATTGGAATTACGGCGGGGTAGGCATGGCTGATGCCAAATCCCCGTGAAGGGGAGGGGGATGAGACGCTTGCCAAATTTTGCCAAGCCGGCCACATTGCCGCCATGTCGACGATGAACATCTCGCTTCCCGAAGCGCTCAAGGCGTTTGTTGACGAGCAGGTCAGCCAGCGTGGCTATGGCACGAGCAGCGAATATGTGCGGGTGTTGATCCGCAAGGATCAGGACATTCAGCGCCTTCGCGACATGCTCCTCGATGGCGCCGGTTCGGCAGTCATGGCGCCGGTCGATGCCGGCTATTTCCAGGGACTCCGTGACCGTGTGACGCAACGCACGGGGTCGTGACGGCAAAACCGGTCATTCCGCGCGCCAAGGCGCGGGCCGATATCGACCTTGCGGTCGACTATTATACCGACGAAGGCGGCCCGGATGTGGCGTTGAGCTTCATCGATGCCCTTGAAAAGGCCTATGGCTTCATCGGGGAAAGGCCGGCGGCGGGATCTCCGCGTTGGTCCCATGGGCTGAACCTGCCCGGGTTGAGGACCTTCAGGCTGAAAGGATTTCCGTGGCTCGTCTTCTACCTTGAATTCGAGACCCATGTGGATGTCTGGCGCGTGCTTCATGCCAAGCGAGACGTGCCGGCCTGGTTGATCGATGGGGACGATCAATAGCAAGGTGCTGAGATGCTGACGCATCACGCCTTGGAAATGCTCAAGCGCTACACGGACTCATTCCAGCGCTGCGTTGGCCTCAAATGCCTTGTTGTCCAACGCCTTTTTCATGTTCCCGCTAAATGGTGATCTCCAAATAGATTTCACGTCCTTTCAAAAGCCTCCTCTTGGTGTTCCCAGCCGCGGCAAACTCCGCAAGAAGATTGTTGATTCTGTCGCGAACATCATCGCAAGAATTATTCCCGTCGGATAATGATTGGAGGCATATTTGCCGGGAGCATCGCGTAAGGGTTTTACGGTGACGCTGGACCGGTCTCCAAAATTAGCCGTCACCGACATCAGGCCGCGCTTCCCCCGAAAGCGACGGCTCATCTCCCCTCCTTCGGCGCCTCGTCCTGTTTCTCGGCTGTCGCGCCCGCCACGAGAGAATCGAGGGTCGAGCCGTCGAAGCCAAGTTCCTTCATCAGCCCATCGACGACGGGTGCCTGCGCCCGATAGCGCAATGCGGCCGCCACCGCCGACTGGGCGAGATTGGTGTCGCCGCCGCTGCTGGCGACCTCGCCATGGCCGGTGCCGGCACCCGTGATGCCATCGACCTGGACGATCTTGATCGAATCGATCGCTTCCATCGGCTTGGCTGCCTCGCGAATGATTTC
>CAZJXG010000188.1:0-5253 GCA_964549965.1 uncultured Sphingomonas sp.
GAACGGCAGGTTGGAGGTGACGATGGTCGAGCCGCGCTCGTAGCGCTGCGAGAAGGTTTCGAACAGGAGTTCGGCGCCGGTCGGCGACAGCGGTACATAGCCGAGTTCGTCGACGATCAGCAGCTTCACCGCCTGCAGGTCGCGCTGCAGCTTGAGCAGGCGCCGCTCGTCGCGCGCTTCCATCAACTGGTTGACCAGCGACGCTGCGGTGGTGAAGGCAACGGTGAACCCCTTCTGGCAGGCCGCCAGCCCCAGGGCGAGCGCGACATGGGTCTTGCCGGTGCCGCTGTTGCCCAGCGCGATGATGTTTTCCCGACGCAGGATATACTCGGAGCGTGCCAGCTCGAGCACGAGCATCTTGTTGAGGCTGGGGATGGCGGCAAAGTCGAACGTGTCGAAGCTCTTCACCGCCGGGAACCGCGCCGCCCGGATGCGCCGCTCGACCGTTCGACGCTCGCGGTCGATCAGCTCGAGCTCGATGAGCCGGAGCAGATAACGGGGATGGTCGATGCCGCCCTGCGCGCATTCGCGCGCTACTTTCTCATACTCGCGTAGCACCGTCGGCAGCTTCAGCTGCTTGAGATGATGGGTAAGCAGGACTTGGGGCGTGCCGCTCATCGTCCCGATCGGCATCGTGTCGCCGGTCATGCCGCCAGGCCCGGAACGAGCGCCGCATAATCGGCGGCCGCAGTCGTCTTCACCGTTGCCTTCACCACCGTGTAGCCGCCGGCAAAACCATGCTCGTCACGCAGCCGCTCAAAAATCCGCTTCGCGGTATGCCGCTGCTTCACCAGCCCATCTCGGTCGGCTTCCAATATGGCGTCGATCACCGGCAGCAGAGGCCCCAGCTTCGGCTTCTCCACCGGCTTCGTCCGCGTGTAACCCGGCGGCAACGAAAACCGGCACATCTTCAATACCGTCTCGCGGCTCAGCCCGAAAACCCGCGCCGCCTCGCGCCGGCTCCTGCCTTCGATGAATACGAAACGACGAACGGCAGCGTAGACTTCCACGACGAACATCCCCGGCCCCCCCAAAAGGAGCAGCCTATCCATTGGCTGGCTTTTATACCGCCACGCTCAGCAATATGCCGGCGTTCCAGTGGCTGGTTTTGTCACCGCCCTGCACACGTAGCCGTCGCGGGCAAGGCGGCGGCAAGATGTCGGTATCAAGCAAAGCGCAGGAGTCGGTCGCTTGGGCCTGCGCCTGTCGGGCGGACTGCTTCGACCGCTTGGAGCCGGCGCGGTCGTCATTGCGCCGCTGAAGATTACCGGTTGATCGGGATATCTTGATTGATCGATACGACTGCTGCAGAGACGGGCGGAACTATCGACGTCCCGCTCCTGCCTATCCTGTGCAGATCGAGAGAAAGGCGATGATTCTGGCGGATTTGGCGCATCTCAGCGCCTACAGCTAGTAACCCGGTCGATGACGGCCCAGATCGTCGCTTGGGACTTGTTGGCCGCTACGGTCTATGCAGACCGCCTAGATGGCAATGGTGGCAGCACTCGCCCTGGAAGGACAGTCCCATCGAATGGTCTGCGCAACTTCTATCTCCCGCGCCGATCTTTATGCAGCAAGTCTGCACGGCCTTTATCTTGCGAGGAAGGACGCATGAGCCGCCGACTGTCAGCCGATGGCCCGTGCTAAAGTTAGGAAGCGAGCTTCAGGAATATCTCGAGTTCGTGACCACCTTCGCCGCCAAGTGCGGCATCACGGGCTCGCTGAAGCCACTCGGCCGACTGGCTGCTGGCCGGCAGCGCAAGGAAACTCGCGCGGATTGCGGTGTAGCTGCGCAGCCCGTGTTCGAAGGTACTGCTGTAACCCTTGATGAGACGCTGGCATCGCACCCATTCCAGGGCAAGCCGACGCTCTCGCCGAGCGAGGTCTGCGGTAATCCGAAGCCAGTCTTCGATTCGCTCGCTTTCTTCGTGGAAACGCAGCGACTTTCGCCGAATGCGGCGGAAAGCTGCAATCGTGCGTAGCATCAGATAACCGTGCAGGCTCGTGGTATTGATATAACGGCCCTTCTGGAAGAACCGGTCTAGGAACCGCGACAGAGACCGCGACTTCAGGATGGATCGACCGATCAAGGCAGGAAGTGTGTCGCAAATCTCCTGAAGGCGAGGATGCATGAACTCTGTCACCGAAAGCAGTTGTCCGTCGGCGGCACCAACCTCCGATCGAACCCGAGCCAAGCGGCTTGCCCGTGTTTTGAGATCTGCGACACGGATCGTGTCTTCGTAACTCATCCAGAGCGCAAGGTGACGCGCTACTTCGTTGGTGAGTTCCCACGGCGCAGCATCGAGTGCCGCGAGCGCGACGAGGCGGTCCAGATATACACCCGCGTACGCCGCGTCCTGGTAATCGGTAAGTCGCTCCACCCCGTGCAAGGCGTGAGTCCAGACAGCCTCCGGCAGGCATTGACCAACCCGATCCTGAAGAGCTCGACCCGCAATAGTCGTGGGAATAGGTAGCGGATGCTCGGTCTCGGTCGGCATCTCGACGCTGCCTTGCGCAGCGCGGTAGCCTTCATCGAACCCGCGCATGTTGCTCGGGACTGCGATATCGCTCGCTTCGATCGCCTCCTCGAAATCTGCGCGCGCGAACGGGAGAGCGCCGCTGCCGGCGAGAGCGCCGAACATGACCGCGCTTATGACGCTTCCAGACCGGTAGGTGGCGGCCTCCATGTCAAAGCCCACGAAGCGCTTGGCGCGCCTACCCGCTGCCTCGACGATCTTGTCGCTGTTGCCGCGCCCATCGCCCATCGCCATCTTTTCGGAGATGGCATAGACGCGGTGAGTCGATCCGATCAGCGTCGTTCTGTCAGCGGTGGAGAATCCGCGTAGCATGGCACGGCCCGCTTCCATGAGCTCGGACGCGATGACGATATCGACATCGCCTGGAACGGGCATCTGCGCCATCACGGGCATACGATCGCCGTCCATTTTGCCGAGTTCGACATAGTATACGGTGGATCCCGTACGTTGAGCGACACCCGGTACCGACGTCCCTTGCGCAAGCCAACCCTTGGCTCTCGCAACATGCTGGATCCAGTCAGCGAGGACCCCGCCACCCTGACCGCCGAGCGCCAGGATAGCGATACCGATGCGTCCGTGGTCTGTCGGCACCAACGCTTTTGATTTCGGCATATCGTTCATTAGTATGCCCTCGCTGAACGGGCGCGATCATCGCGCCGCTGAAGATAGCTGACGATCACTCTGGAAATCAGCCTGCGCGTTCGCTCCCAGCGCCCCGGATTGGAGACGATGCTGGCGCGGTAGAAGCTCGGGCAAAGGACTGCGGCGTGACTGACCTCTCCACACAGGCCGCAGCCCACGCAGCTGTTCTCGACGTGCGCCACGGGATCCTGTCGGAGAGGGTCGGGATTGGGCTTGATGGTCAGCGAGGGACAGCCCGAGAGCCGGATGCAGCTGTGATCACCAGTGCATGTATCTGGGTCGACGCCGAACCGCTCTCGAACGACTCGCTGGCCCGCGTTCAAAGCCTTGGACTGCTCTCGTTTCACACGACGTTGCTTGTTGAGCATGCACTCGGATTGTGCGACGATGATCTTCGGCCCCTTTTCCTCGCTCGTCATCGCCTCGCGAAGAGTGTCCCGCATCTGCTTGATGTCGTAGGTGCGCGACAGTGACCGTACCCATTTCGCGCCAATGCCGCGCACCGCCTGCTCGATGGGATGCTTGGTCGATCGCTCGGCGTTGTTAGCCTTCGATGACAGAATATCCTGCCCCCCGGTGGCGGCCGAATAACCGTTGTCGATGATGAGCGTGACGGTGTCGTCCTGATTGAAGACAGCATTGCCGACGCCCGAGGTCAGGCCGTTGTGCCAGAAGCCGCCGTCACCCATGACGGCGATGGCCCGCTTGTCTTTCGGCTTGAATGCCGATGCACCGGCCGTCCCAAGGCCGTATCCCATCGTCGTATTGCCAATGTCGAAGGGTGGGAGGACCGAGAAGACGTGACAGCCGATGTCCGCCGACACGTGGGCGGGACCGAGTTCGCGCTCGACGAGCTTCATAGCGGTGAAGATTGGTCGCTCGGGACATCCGGTGCAGAAGCCGGCGGGCCGCTGCGGTATCTGCGCGGCTACGGCAGCCTGCAGCGGTGCCTCCTCGTCTCGGTTGGAAGCCAGTTCGGGACGCCAATCGGCAAGAAACTTGCTAAGGCCTTTCCGTAGGACGTCGACGCCATACTCGCCCGAGCGGGGTAGCAGGTCCTTTCCGCAAACTCGCGCCTCCAGACCCGCGCGGCGGACGAGCGTGTTGAGCTCATGTTCGATGAATTCAGGCTGTCCTTCCTCGATGATCAGGACCGCCTTCTTGTTCCGACAGAAATCCGCCACTTCTTCTGGGATCAACGGGTAGGTGACATTAAGGCAGTAGATGGGAAGGCGGGAGGTTCCGTAGGCATCCGAAAGACCGTCCAGTTCCATTGCTCTTACGAGATTGTTGTAGAGACCGCCCTGGACGATGATGCCGATGTCCTCGACATCCGGCCCGAACCATTCGTTCAGCCGATTGTCGCGGACGAAATCGATACCCGCCGGCCAGCGCTTCTCGACCTTTTCGATCTCATGAAGGAAGTTGGCGGGCGGGAGCACGATTCGCTGCGTATCACGAACTGGCTTGGCCGCGGCATCCGCCACGGTGAAGGCCGGGCGGATATTGTTCTTCGCAACGAAGGAGCCAGTCATATGGCACGACCGCACGCGAAGCTGCAGCATTACCGGGGTGTTCGAGGCCTCCGACAGGCGGAATCCGTTCTCGACGGCCTCGACGATGCTCGGCAGATTAGGGCGGGGATCGAGAAGCCACATCTGTGACTTCATCGCAAAAGCGTGCGTGCGCTCCTGCATGATCGAGGAACCCTCGCCATAATCCTCGCCGACGATGATCAGCGCGCCGCCAGTTACGCCGCCCGACGAGACATTCGAAAGAGCGTCCGACGCTACGTTCGTGCCGACGACAGACTTCCAGGCGACGGCGCCACGCAGCGGATAATTCACCGAGGCGGCAAGCATCGCTGCGGCGGTAGCTTCAGAGGCACTTGCCTCGAAATGAACATCGAGGCTCTGGAGCAGGTTGTTTGCGTCCGCAAACACGTCCATAAGGTGACTGATGGGCGACCCTTGGTAGCCTCCGACATAGGCAACGCCCGACTGCAAGAGCGCCTTCGTGACGGCGAGAATGCCTTCACCCTCGAACACCTCCCCGGCACCCGCCGTGAGCTTCT
>CAZJXG010000189.1:0-5132 GCA_964549965.1 uncultured Sphingomonas sp.
AGCAGCCGATCTTCGCCGCGATCGACTTCATCACTTCCCATTCCGAGCCGTACTCGGCCCGCTGCTCCACCACCATACGAACCGCCCGCTCGCGGACTTCAGGTGAAAATTTGTTGGTTGTCTTGCTCATAACGGATGCTCCTTCTCACAAGTTGGAGCCTCCTGGAAACCCGGGGCGCTTCAATGGAACTTCGATTCCGGGTTGATTATGAGGCTCCTGACGCGCGGATGTCCATCTTGGCCGTGAGTAACCCCACGAGACCGTATACGTTGGCGCAGACTTGTCAGAACACCGTAAAATCCTGCTTGCAAACAGGGCGGGCCATACGTTGTTAGTGCATTGTGACTTCCGCCGCAATTGTCGGCTGGAGGTGGAGCGAAGCGGAACCGGAAGGCGGCAATTGCGGTATCGCCGCTTCCGGAGCCGGCGGCCGGTAACCGAGACTGCTGTGCGGTCGGATGGTGTTGTACAACACGACAACGGTAATTACCCACCCCCTTGCCAAACCAGGCGGTCTGTGATTCATCCTGTCCATGAATCGCGAGGAACTCGAAGGGCTTACGAAGCCTGAGTTGATTGATCTGGTGCTGGGGATGCAGCGCCCGGACAAGACGTCGCGCACCTCTTCGAAGCCGCCATCGACGGACAGGAAGGCGAAGCGGGAAGGTTCGCGGCCCGGCGGAGCCAAGCCCGGCCATAAGGGGCACGCCCGCGTTCTGGCCGCAGCGCCCGATGCGCACGAAGACCATCGTCCGGCGCATTGTCACCACTGCGGCCTGCCGTTTGCCGAGGATGCGTCCGGCGCGGTGATAGGGGAATATGACGAGATCGACCTGCCCGAGGTCAAGCCTGTGGTCAGGCGCCACCGGCGGATGAAATGCCGCTGCGCGACATGCGGCAAGACGACGGCAGCGCCCTTGCCGGCAGCGGCGCAAGGCACGCCGTTCGGGCACAGGATCCATGCGCTGGCGCTTTATCTCAAATCGAACCAACTCTTTTCCTATGAACGGCTGCAAGGCGTCTTCGCCGATCTGTTCGGCCTGCAGCTCAGCCAGGGCGCGCTGATGAACATGTTCAAACGCACCGCGCCGGTCTTTGCCGCCGGACGCGACGATGCCCTGGCGGCCTTGCGCGGCGCCGAAGTCGTCGCCTGCGACGAGACGGGCATGCGGATCGAGGGATGCAATGCGTATCAGCGGGTGTTCTGTTCGAGCAAGGCCGTCGTCCATACCGCCGAGTTCAGCCGCGCCGCCCAGGTTGTGCACGGCACGATGGCCGGACATAAACCCGAAGCATGGATATCGGATCGCTATTCTGCCCAGCAAGGGCATGGCCAGCGTCACCAGACGTGCCTTGCTCATCTCGATCGCAAGGCGCGCTTCGCCGCCGAGAATGGCAGCGATTTGATCGGGATGCGGGTCCAGTTCTGGTTTGATCGCGCCTTCAGGCTTGCCCGCGACATCGCCGCGCTCGCCGCCGCCAAGGTGAAAAACCGAAGGCGCGCGCTGATGCGCGACCTCGATGCCATCCTCGCCAGCACCACCGATTGCCAGCTGGCGCGCGAACTGCTCGGGCAAATCCGCCGCGCGCGCGACCAGATACTCACCTTCTGCGATTTCGCGGGCAAGGTCGAGGCCACCAACAATGTCAGCGAGCGTGCGCTCAGACCCAGCGTTATCCAGAGAAAGGTCACCAACGGTTATCGCGCTAAATGGGCCGCCGATGCCGAAGCCGCCTTGCGCACCACCATCGACACCGCGCGCCTCGCAGGATGCACTCCATTCCATGCCATCCTGGGCGCCGTCACCGCCTGATAGCTGGTAGGGAGTGGGTAATTACCGACAACGGAACGCCCACAGGACCGTTGTTCGCGAGATTGTCTACCAGTGGCATCCATGGGCTGGCCGGCATGTTCACGTTCATGGGACGGTCGAGCGAGCAAGTTCGGACATTTACCGCTGCAGTATGGGCGGCTCGATCTCGGAGCGCTGTCTTGAGGTTCCGGCGTGGATGTTCGATCGTGGGGTTTGCGCCCTGGCGCGGACCGAGTTTTCTCCCCATGTCGATGTTGGTGCGCTAGCTTACCTGTTGAAGTTGCTGCGGGCGGCGAGGCCTATTTCGGCTCCGCAGCTTTCGGGCGCAGCATCGGGCTCTCACGACTCACATCGGGGAGGCTTCCATGCCGCGCAAGCCCATGACATTTCAGTTCGATCTGTTTTACAGCCCTCGCGATTCCGGGGTCGCGCAGACGCCGCAGTGGCTGACTCTGCCAGCACCAACGCGCCAGAAGTTGATGCCCCTGATCGTGCGTCTACTGCTCGACCACGCCACCGGCGCCCCCTGCGCGGCACGGGAGGAGAAGAGCGATGATCTGTGAGAAGATCGGTCCCCAGCATCTTGAGCGCAAGGCGATCCTGTATGCCTATGGTAAAACCCACGTTGTAGCTGGATATGATGGCGCCGCCCTGCGGACGAGGAGTCGTCGCAAGGCCCGGGATGAGTGGTTGGCGCTGATTCCCGGCTCGCATGAAGGTTATATCAGCTGGGAGCGCTCGGAGGATAGAAGATCTCGCCGTTGAGCAGCTCGTCGCGCAGCGACCCGTTGAAGCTCTCATTGTAGCCATTCTCCCAAGGTGATCCCGGCGCGATGTAGAGCGTCTTCACGCCGATCTTGCCGAGCCACTTCTGGACGGCCGTAGCGATAAATTCAGGACCATTAGCGGACCTGATGTGTGCCGGAGGCCCGCGCATGACGAACAACTCGGCCAACGCGGCCAGCACGTCCTCGTGACGTAGCTTCCTGGCGACGATGAGCGCCAGGCATTCCCGGCTGGCCCCATCGATAATGGTCAGGATCCGGAACTTGCGCCCGTCGTGAGTGCGGCCCTGAACGAAGTCATAGGCCCACACATGGCCCGGATATTCCGGCCGGAGCCTGATACAGGAGCCATCGTTGAGCCACAGCCGCCCGCGCTTCGGCTGCCGCTGCGGCACCTTGAGCCCCTCGCGTCGCCAGATCCGCTCGACCCGCTTGCGGTTCACTGTCCACCCCGCGTCGCGCAGCAGGGCGGTGACACGTCGATAGCCATAGCGACCATATTGCTTGGCCAAAGCGATGATGTCCTCGGTCAGCGCCTGCTTGTCGTCCGCCCCGCGCGCTACCTTGCGATGGGTCGACCGATGCTGTCCGAGCACCTGGCAAATCCGTCGTTCGGACACCGGTAGCTCTCGCCACAGCTGGTCGATACAGCGCCGTCGCCGCGCGGGGCTCAGAAGTTTCCCCGGGCGGCCTCCTGGAGAATGAGCTTATCCAGCGTCAGGTTGGATATCGCCCGGCCAAGCCGCAGATTCTCCTTCTCCAGATCCTTCATACGGCGCGCCTGAGAGGCCGAGATCCAGCGCTCCTTATGGCCGACAATGTGGTGCTGCCATGCCGTGCTGCCGCTGATGCTCGAAGCGAACAGCGGCGCGATCGTAAACATCGGCCCGGTCGCAACGCGCGGCATCAACCGGGTCCCCTATGCCGCGGCCAAAGGCGGAGTGTCGGCGCTTACCCAGGCGCTGTCGTTCGACCTCGACGACCGGCCGATCCGGGTCAATTGCGTCGCTCCCGGCGGAGTCAATGTCGAGCGGGTCACGCCGCGCAATCCCAAGCCGCCGACCGAGGCCGACATCAAGGGTTTCGGCGAAGTCGGCGAGCAGACGTTGCGCGACACCTTGATGAAGCGCTTCGCGGCGCCGGAAGAATTGGCCGCCGCGATCTGCTTTTTCGCCTCGCCCGAGGCGTCCTACATCACCGGCCAGACGCTGTACGTGGCAGGCGGCGGGATAGGCTGATCTGAGGGGGCGTCCAAGGCGCCCACCCTCTTCCGTACGGGAGAGGGTTTCACCGCAGGCCTATGCCGCCCGCGCCTTGGGCTTCAAGAACTCGCGGAGCGGAATCGAGGCGTCGCCGAGCTGACCCGGGTCGACCTCGAGCCGACGCTCGACCATCCTCTTGCCGACGCCCATGTCGACCGCGCGATTTGCGGTCAGCACGCCGGCGACGACGTTGCCGTCGAGGAAGAAAGCGGTGAACTGGCTGCTGTCGAGCTCGCCGCGCATCACCACCGGCAGGCTGTCGTCGATCCGGCCGGAGACCTGGATGTTGATGTCATATTGGTCGGACCAGAACCAGCAGGGCTTCAGATAATCGACCTCGCGGCCGATCATCGCCTGCGCCGCGGCCATGCCCTGATCGGCGGCATTCTGATAGGTTTCGAGCCGCACCCGGCCGCCGAAGAAATTGGGCTGGTCGGCGACGTCGCCCGCCGCGAACACCGCCTCATGGCTGGTGCGCCCCTGGCGATCGACGACGATGCCGTTGCCGATCGCTAGCCCGGCGTTGGCGGCAAGCTCGGTCGAGGGCACGATGCCGATCCCGACCACCACCGCGTCGCAATCGATGCGCGTGCCATCGTCGAGCTCGACGGTGCGGACCAGGCCGCCGTCAAGATACAGCCTGGTCACGCCGATGCCGTAACGCGCCTTCACCCCGCGCTTGTCGTGCTCGCGGCCGAGCCAGGCGCCAAAATGCGCACCGAGCGTGCGGATCATCGGCACCGGCGCCGGCTCGATCGCGGTGACCTCACAGCCGCTCTTGCGCGCGCTCGCGGCGACCTCAGCGCCGATCACGCCCATGCCGATGACGACGATACGCGCACCCGGCTTGAGATCTGCCGCGAGCCGGTCGGCGTCATCCTTGGTCCGCAAATGATGGACATTGGCGGCGGTCGCACCATCGAGCGGCAACAAGCGCGCCTTGCCGCCGGTCGCGAGCAGGATGCGATCGGCCGGGATTTCCTTGCCGGAGGCCAGCCGAACCCCTCGGCCGGAAAGCTCCAGTGCTTCGGCGCGCACGCCGAGCTCCAGCTCTATCTTATTGTCTTCATACCATTGCTGGTCGTGGAGGAAGAAATTCTCGGGAAGCTGGTCCCTGTCCCACAGGCATTCCTTGGAGAGCGGCGGCCGCTCATAGGGCAGCCACCGCTCCTCCCCGATCAGGACGATCCGTCCTTCATAGCCGTTGAGCCGGAGCGCTTCGGCGGCGCGTCCCCCTGCAAGGTTGGCGCCGACAATCACAACCGAAGCG
>CAZJXG010000190.1:0-5105 GCA_964549965.1 uncultured Sphingomonas sp.
GGCCCCTGTGCATTATCAGGACACGGATTCACGGTAGCGGTTTGATGAGCAGCGGCATGAGGCCGTTGGCGTCGAGATCGAGGTGATCGGACCAGACATAATCGCCGGTGAGATTGATGCGATCCCAACCCAACGGCGAGAGCCGGGACAGCATAGCTGGATCGATGGGGCTTCCTCGACGACGCATTTCGTCGACGGCGCGCCCCAGATAGCGACAGTTGAACAGGATAATCGCTGCGGTGACGAGGTTGAGCGCGGCCGCTCGGGTCTGCTGGTTCTCCAGGCCACGGTCGCGAAAACGGCCGAGCCGATGGAAGGCGACCGCCCGGGCAAGGCTGTTGCGGGCCTCGCCCTTGTTCAACTCGGCAGTGACGGTACGGCGCAGAGCCGGATCCTCGAACCAGCGGAGCGTGAACAGCGTGCGCTCGATCCGCCCGATCTCCCGCAGCGCCGCAGCGAGGCTGTTCTGCTGGCGGTAGGCGGACAGCTTCTTCAGGATCAACGATGGCGTGACGGTGCGGTGACGGATCGCGCCAATGACACGTTCAATATCGGGCCAGTGGCTGACGATCAGGTCCCGGTTGAGCCTGTGACCGAACAGTGGCGCAAGCCTGCCATAGCGCTTCGAGGGTTCGAAAGCGTAGAGGCGCCGGTCGGACAGGCGAGGAATGCGCGGCTCGAAATCGAGCCCGAGGAGATGCATCGTCGCGAATACGATGTCGGAAACGCCGCCTCCATCGACGTGCAGCGCGGTCAGATCGGCGTTGCTGTCATGGCCGAGGAGCCCATCGAGCGCATGGATGGCTTCTCCTGCCGTGCCGGCGATCACCGTCTGGTGCAGCGGCGCGTAGCGGTCGGTGATGGTGGTGTAGATCTTGACCACTGGGTCGCGACCATAATGGGCGTTGACCGCTCCGCCGGCTTCGCCCGGCCCGCCCAGGTAGAAGGCCTGGCCATCCGCGGAAGCCCGGTGTCCTTGCCCAAACCAGGCGGCGATCGGCTCGGCGTGGATGGCGTCGGTCAGACAGGCGAGCGCCGCCCGAAAGGTTTCCTCGCGCATGTGCCATGTCTGCATGCGCAGCAGCGCGCGGCGTGACCCTGCGCCGCATACCTCGGCCATGCGCGACAGCCCAAGATTGGTCGCTTCGGCAATCAGAGTGGCGAGGAAGGCCTGCTCATCGCCAGGCGGCAACCCGGTCGAGACGTGCCCGAAGTGCCGGGTGAAGCCGGTCCAGCGTTCGACTTGCGACAACACGTCGGTGATACGCGTGGCAGGCAGCATGTCGTAGCAGGCAAGCGTCAGGCGCCGTCCTTCGTCGTGCCTGGCATCATCGTCCTGCAGTTCCTTGGGAAATCGCAATCGCTCGCCAGCGAACAGGGCAGCATCGCGTCCGGCCAGATTGTGGGCGACGTCGCGCAAGGCGCTGTCGAGCTGCGCGGCGCGCTGATCGAGCCATGCGTGTGGATTACCGAGCGAGAACGGCGGTTGCAGCGCTGCGCCGGATAACGGCGCGAGCAGCACGTCCAGCGACCTGTGCAGCCTTGACCTCGGCACCCAGATATCACCCGAGGCCAGTGCATTGGTGAGCGCGCCGTAAGTCGCCATCTCCCAGTGCGTCCGGTCGATCTTGCCGGCGACCACGACATGGCGGTGCCAGCGCCGCTCGACATGACCGAGCGGAACGTCGGCAGGGAGGGGCTTGCGCCAGTCGCCATCAAGATTCGACAGGATCGCCATCGCGTCGCGCAATGCCGCGGTGCCGGCCCGACCGTGGAAATCGAGCGCTTGCAGGAATAGAGGCCCTGTTCGCTTGAAGGTCCGGTATTCGGCTGCGATCTCGCTCAGCACATCGTCCCTGTGAGGTGCCGCGGTACGACGGATGATTGCGGCATCAGCATCGAGCATGTCGAGAGGCACGATATCCCTGAGGGCCGCACCGATATCTCCGCCGGCGCGTGCTGCCTGGCTAACTGTTTCCAGCACAGTGGCGATCCGCATCAGCCGATCGCGGCCTTCGCGTCCCGAAATCGCGACCCTCTGCTCCAGGCGTTTGCGAGCACGAAGGTGAGCGCGTCCCATCAAGGCGCTGAACATGGCGATCGCCGCGTCGGTAAGCGTGGCCTCCATCTCGCGCAGCGTTGCAAGCAGGATGACCCGCCTGCGGGAGACGCGCATCTGTTGGAAAGCCTGGGCTGTATATCGCACGCCTTCGCGGGCGAACTGCGTCAGGCGGGGCTCGTGCAGGGGATCGACCGGAATGCTGGAAATACCGGTCCTATGGATTATCGCGACCTTCTCGAGGATTTCGGCAAGCGAGGCTGACGCGACGCGGGGCTCTGGTTCGCGCAGCCAGGACAAGCGGCTCTGCCGGTCATGTACCTTCTCATCGATCAGCATATCGAGACGCTGACGCATATCCGCATCGAGTTTAGCATCGACCGCGGCGACCAGATCGGTTTCCGTCCGAAGCATCGCCTCGGCCGCCATCCGCTCAACGACGCTGATGCCAGGGATGACGATGCGTCGCGTGCGCAGCTCGTCCAGCAATCGATCAAGCAAAATGCGCCCGTCCACGATAGCCATGGCTTCGGTTTCCAGCCAAGTCATCATGATGCCGCGCGCTGGCCGGCTCAGATCGGTGAATCCGAAGCGCGCCTTGATGGCGGCAAGCTGATCGTAGCGGGTCGGCGCTCGCCGCGCGAAGTCGGCGACGACGCCTGCATCCACTCCGACCTGTTCGGCGATGTGGTCGAGCATGATTGCAGGCAACAGCTCGCCTGTGCGCAGATGTCGCCCCGGATAGCGCAGGCAGCAGAGTTGCAGGGCATAGCTCAAGCGGGTCGCCGGAGTGCGTGCGAAGCCGATCGCAGCAAGGTCCTCGGCATCGAGGCCATGATGTCGCACCACCGCCGCCTCGCTGTCGGGCAAAGCAAGCAACGCGGCGCGCTGCCGCTGGGTCATCGGAATACGTGCGGGCATGTTTCATCCTCCAAAAACCTCTTGCCTTTTGTTGGCTTAGTGAAAGAGGATTGTGAAAGACCCAAGGCTGCGGAAATTGGTGCATGCTGTTTCCGCCTCCAGATACGGCCGTTTGTGAAAGAGACGCAGATGACGCGCGAACCCTATCTGATCGGTTATGCCCGCGTGTCGAAGGGCGACGACCAGTCGAACGCCGCGCAGCGGCGCGCGCTCGATGCGGCCGGCTGCAAGCGGGTGTTCGAGGAGACCGCCAGCGGTGGGCGGTGGGACCGACCCAAGCTTCTGGAGATGATCGGCCAGTTGCGCGACGGAGACGTCGTCGTCGTCTGGAAGCTTGACCGGCTGTCGCGCAGCCTAAAGGATATGCTGCACATCATGGAGCGGATCGAGCTGGCAGGCGCGGGCTTCCGCTCACTGACCGAGGCGATCGACACCACCACCGCGGCAGGGCGGATGATGATGCAGATGGTGGGAAGCTTCGCCGAGTTCGAGCGGGCCATGATCCGCGAGCGTACCAGCGCCGGCCTTGCCCAGGCTCGCGCAGAAGGACGGATCGGCGGGCGTCGGCCCAAGCTCGGCGACAAGCAGCGCCGCGAAATCGCCGAGTCCGTCACGTCCGGCCGCAAGTCCGGTGCCGAGATGGCGCGGCTCTACGGCGTCAGTGAACCCACCGTCTCGCGCATCGTCGCCGCGCACCGCCAGCAATTCAGTCAGCAGCAGAGGGAACAGGCATGAAGCGTGGTCACGATCTGTCCGGCGTCATGAAGTTCGCCACCTCGCCGGCCTGGGGCGAGCATCTGGGCGAGGCGCTCGGCGATCATCTCGGGCTGGCGATGGAGGAGTTCGACTTCGAAGCGGACGAGCTGGCGGACATCGTCGGCGATCATTGGGCCGGCGTGTTGTGGGGATGCGCGTTCGAGGATCTGCTGACGCGCACCATCCAACCCGACCGGAACATCGTCGATGACTATATTCGGCGCCGGGGCTGGAATGAGAGCGGCCCGACCAAAATCTACCTGCGTGCCCTTCGATCGTCAGTGATGAGCCTCCACGAGGTCAGCGAGGTCGAGCCCGGCAGCGGCTTCCTCGTGCGCGACCTGATCCGGGGCGGCGAGCCGCTTCGAGTATCCGAGCGCAGCGCCTCGCAGACGCTGAAGCAATGGGACAGGATCGGTGCCCGCGTCGTGCAGGTCGGAGGCAAGCACCTCCTGTCGGGCGGCGTGCTGTCGTTCACGATGGAGGCGGCCGAGGCGCTCGTCGCCGATCTACGGCGCTCGAAGGGCAAGCGCAGCCCGCGCACCGCGTTGAACCTAGACGCCGACGATCTGGCTGCACTTCCGGCCCTCATCAGCACGGCATGGCTGTTCGATGTCGTTCCCAAGACCATGGGACCGGCGCCCATCCCCACGCTGCACAACATTGATGGCGAGGAGGTGATGTTCCACCGCGTGCGCTTTCCCTTCGCACGCGGCGTGACCCAGGCGCTGGTCGGCGAGCGGCTTGATACTGTCCCTGCGCTTCAGCGGGAAACCACGCACTTTTGGAACTGGCTGGGCGAGAAACCGAACGGAAAAGCGAAAAGCACCGGGCGCATGGCGTGGGGTGTGACGATGGCGGACGGCACCCCGGTGCTCGGCAATGTCGAATTGAAAGGCCGCGCCCTGATGCTCGCCGTCACCTCGGCCGAGCGAGCGAAACGCGGCACCGCGCTTATCAACGATGCGCTCGCCGGGTTGGTCGGCTCGCCGCTGACCACGATTGAGACGGTCGAACAGGCCATGGCGGCGCGGGCCGAGGGGCTGACATCATCCGAACCGGCACCCGCCATTGCGCCAGAGGTTGCAACCCCGCTCATCCATGCCATGCTCGACCGTCAGTACCGCGCGACGCTCGATGAACCCGTCGGCATGCTCGGCGACATCACCCCGCGCGCAGCCGTTCAAACTGCCGCAGGCCGGCACCGAGTAGCCGGGTGGCTCAAGCATCTCGAAAACCGCAGCAGCAGCCAACTCGACGCGAACGACCCGATGGCCACCTACGACTTCACTTGGATATGGCGCGAACTTGGCATCGAGAACCTGCGCAAATAGTTCGCTACCCCTGACGTCGATGCCTACCGTGAATC
>CAZJXG010000191.1:0-5072 GCA_964549965.1 uncultured Sphingomonas sp.
CCGGCAGCTTGCCCCAGCGCTGGTCCTCGGTGAGGAACCAGAGATCGTGGCTCTTGTAGGGGAAGGACGCATTCGACGCCCAGAATTTCATCTTGAACGGCGCATTCTTGAAGACACGGCCGTCACCCATGTTGAAATTGCCGAGCAGCCGGTCCTGGATATCGGTCGCCGGGACCTTCAGCCAGTCCCGCCCGCCGATGATCTCGGCCAGCTTCGCATTGTTGGCGGGCGCATCGCACCAGCGCTGCGCGTCGATGACTGCGGCGGTCAGCGCGATCGCGGCATTGGGGTGGGCGGCGACCCAGTCCGACCGCATCGCGAAGGCTTTCTCGGGATGGTTCATCCACAGCTGGCCGGTCGACACCGCCGTATAGCCGAGCTTCTGGGCGACGAGCTGATCGTTCCATGGCTCGCCGACGCAGAAGGCTTCCATCGTGTTCGCCTTCATATTGGCGACCATCTGCGCGGGCGGGATGGTGATCAGCTCGACATCGACGTCAGGATTGATGCCCTGCGCGGCGAGCCAGTAGCGGATCCACAGGTCATGGGTGCCGCCGGGGAAGGTCATCGCCATGGTGATCTTGCGGCCGGCGGCCTTGCGCTGCGCGATCAGTGGCTTCATCCGCGCGGCGTTGATATCGGTGCGGGCACCCAGATAGGCCTGCTCGACCGAAATGCCCTGGCCGTTGACGTTGAGCCGGGCGAGAATGCTCATCGGCGTCGCCTTGCCGATCGTGCCGAGCGTCAACATGTAGGGCATGGGCGTCAGGATATGCGCGCCATCGATGCCCCCGCCCGCCGAACCAAGGACCAGATTGTCACGCGTGGCGCCCCAGCTCGCCTGTTTGGCGACCATAACGTCGGGCATGCCATATTTGGCGAACAGGCCGAGTTCCTTGGCGATGATCAGCGGCGCCGCATCCGTCAGCGCGATGAAGCCGAGCTTGGCGCCGGACACCTCCGGCTTGCCGCCCGCGGCGAGAAGCGGGCTGCTCATGCCTGCCGCCGCGAGGCCCGCCGCAGCGGTGGCGCCGCTCTTCAGGAAGGCGCGGCGCCCGAGGCCTTTGGCCGTGGCCGCCGTCTCACTGCCCTGATCGTCGATCCTGTCCGTCATTTTTTCCCCCAAGAGCCGAAAACAAAAAAAGCCGCGATCGGACCCTCGCGTGAACGAGGCCGACAGCGGCTTTGCTGTAAATTGGAGGCGCCCCGCTCATCGTTGAGAGAGGCCGCCATGTCAGCGCAGCTTCATTGTGCGCTGCACAGATAACGCGCGAATCGCCATCACCATGCAAGTTAAATTTTTGCAATCGTGAAGCGCTGTCGCGCAATCAGGATCTAACTATCGAAACCTGCGAGATATTCAGAGATGCGCGAAGGGTCGAAAACCCGGCCATCGAAGAAGCGATCCGGCCCGAGGGTGAGCGTGCCGCTGCTCGATCCGACGGGTAGAGGTATGGACAGCGAGCCTTCGACCTTCATGCTCGCGCCCGGCATAGGCAATGCTGCATCTGCGAGCGCGCGCCGAAAAACGTCGGAGCGAAACACGTCCGCGGCCTTGCGCTCGGCATCGGCGCCAGGCTCGACCAGCTTCCAGCGGACAAGTTGCGAATAGATCCATAGCGCCTGGCTGCGCCACGGGAAATTGGCGGCCTCTCCCGCGAAGATCATGAAATCGTCGATCGCGACCGGCGCGGTGCCCGGGCGCAGGACGATGCGGCCTTCCAGGGCGGGCAGGATCGTGGTGGCGGGCTGGCCGACATAGGCGGGGCGTTCCAGCAGCGTTGCGAGTTCGGCATGGTTGGCCGGATCGTCGCACCAGGCCGCCGCCCGCGCCATCGCGACGAGAAAGCGATCGACCGTGTCAGGGTGGCTTTCCATCCAGTCGGTGCGGAAGGCGAGCAGCTTCTCGACGCCGCGCCGCCAGATACGCGATCCCACCGCGACGATCTCGGCCAGGCCTGCGGCGACCGCTGCGCTGCTCCACGGTTCACCGGCAATGAAGCCGTCAATCTCGCCGGATCGGAGCGCTTCGACCATCAGCGAGGGCGGCAGGACGCGCAAGGCCAGGTCGCGATCGGGATCGACCCCGGCAAAGCCCAGCCAGTAGCGCAGCATCAGCGCATGGCTCGAATAGCGATGGACGATGCCGATCACGGGCTTGCGGCGATGCAGGCCGATCGCGGCAGCAAAATCATGCGCGGCGCCCTCCGGATCGGCGACCCGCTTGGCCGGATCGGGATCGAGCGCGGCGGCGAACTCGGTCGACATCGCCAGCGCGTTGCCGTTGAGGTTGAGCTTGAACGGCGCGGACAATGCCGCCGGGTGCTGGCTAAGCCCCAGCGTGACTGCGATCGCAAGCGGCGCCAGCATATGTGCGCCCTGGACCTGACCATAGACCAGCATGTCGCGGACGGTGGCCCAGCTCGTGGTCTTGAGGAGCAGCAGGTCGATCCCCGCATCGGCGGCAAAGCCCTTTTCCCGCGCGGCGACCAGCGGGGCGCTGTCGGTGAGCGGCAGGAAGGCGATCGCCATCGGCGTCATCGGCGCGGTCATTCCTTGCCTCCCAACAGGCTGTGAGCGGTGATGAGGGCTTCGGCCACCTCGACGATCTTCCTTCCCTGATTCATCGCGGTCGACCGCAGCAACGCATAGGCATCGGGTTCGGTGAGGTCGCGGCTCTTCATCAGCAGGGCCTTGGCGCGATCGATCGTCTTGCGATCGGCCAGCGCCGAGCGTGCTTCATCCAGCTCGGTCTGCATCTTGTTGAAGGCATTGAAGCGACGGATGGCAAGGTCGAGGATCGGCTTGACCCGCTCCTTGCGCAGGCCATCGACGACATAGGCCGAAACTCCGGCATCGATCGCGGCGCCAATCATCTGATCGTCGGACTGATCGACGAACATCGCGATGGGCCGCGCCAGCGCCCGGCTGACGACGAGCATCTCCTCCAGCGTGTCGCGGCTTGGGCTGCCGAGGTCCATCAGCACGACGTCGGGCGCCATCCGTTCGAGTTTGGCGACGAAAGCACCGTGCGGCGGCACGACATGGATGTCATCATAGCCCGCCTCGCGCAGACCGTCTTCGAGGACTGTCGCACGTAGGCCGCTGTCATCGACAATCGCGATCCGCAAGGAGGTCCCCACCAATAAAGCGTGCCGCATATGAGCTAGGAAAGACAGCACTGCAATGCGTGCGAGCCGCGAGTTGTATCTATTGCCGCTGTCGGATCGCCCACTTTCACGAGTAAGCCTCGTCAGAACCGCCGCTGCTCTGCCAATATTGCGCGGCGTTAAGCGAATGGATTTCTTTCGCTTTTGGCAGACGAAGCCATCCGACCTAGCGCCGGTGCGGCGCCCTTAGACAGACTACCTGCCGGAAGCCGCCAGTCCACTCACGGCCCGGAAGGGACATACGGATGTTAGGAAGCGAGAGGAGGTTTCCTGCCCTGCCCGATATTTAACCCGCCAGAGCTCCCACCTGCAGGGGTTGCCCGGATATAATGTGGTGCCCAGGGACGGGATCGAACCGCCGACACTGCGATTTTCAGTCGCATGCTCTACCAACTGAGCTACCTGGGCACTCGGCGTTGGAGGCGTGCCTATAGAGGCGGGTTGCGCATCCTGTCCAGCCTGCTTTTGCCTTTTTATTCCGCCTCGGGATCGGCGGGCGGGCCGGGAATACGATAGCCCTCGTCGAGCCATTTGAGGAGATCGCGATCACGGCAGCCCTGGCTGCAGAAGGGATCGAACTGGGCGACAACGGGCTTGCCACAGCCCGGACATCTAGGGGGTTTCCGCGTCGACATGGCCAGCGGATATGGCGAGCCTTGGGTCCGGACGCAAGACGACAGTGCTGCCGATCCGCCGTGCCAGCTCCTCCTGCCAATCCGGCCGCGCCTCGATCCGCGCGATCACCGCCGGCGCGGCCGAGATCGTGCGAGCGCCCGCGCCCGGCGTGCGCTCGGCGCGGCGCAGCAGCGCGCGCGCCGCGGCCCCCAGCGGATCGCCCTGCAGCCGCTCGGGCAGTGATGCCCGCGCGCGACGGCGGACGATCTGCAGGAAGCCGAAGCCATTCACCGCGGTCCGCTCGAACGGCTGCGGCAGCACCGCGTCGACGGCCTCCCCCGCCGCCAGCCGCCCCGCCTTGCTGTTGGCGCTGGGCAGGTCGATGCCGATCGATCCGCTGATGCCGTGGCGCAGGATCATCCGCGCCGCCGCACCCGCGCCGGCGACCGCAAGCGCCGCCGGATCGAGCCAGCCATCGACATCGATCAGGTTCATCGCCGGGGTCAGCGACAGGCGCAGTCCGCCGCCTTCCAACGGTGCCTCGCCGCTCGCGGCCTCATCCAACAGCTCGGACCAGCCCGCCGCCTCGAGTGCATCATGCTCGTGGGCGCGCAGCTCGCGCACCGGATCGCCGCTCGCCATGATCCGGTCGAGCAGGCTCGGCCCGGCCACGGGGACGGCATCGGCAGCCGCCACGCGCGCCATCGCCAGCTTGGCCCGGCCCGGCTCCGGTAGCGCCGCCCGGTGGATCTCGACCAGCAGCCGCCCGCCTTCGGATACGCCCTTCGGCACCGGCTCGATCAGCGCCTCCTCGCCGCTGTCCAGCCGAATGACCGCGCGCCGCGACGGCACGAGAATACGGTCGAGCCGCGCCTCGGTGATCGTCCCGGCGCGGATGCCGTCATCATCGGCCTCGATCTCGGCGCAGACGATCGCACCGCCGTCGATCAGGGCGGCCCGCGCCTCGCCGATCCCGGCCTCATACAGCCATTCGCGCATCAGGACGTGGCCGGGCCAGAGGGCATCATCCGCCGGCCCGGATATCGCGGAACGGCTTCATCTAAGCCGACGGCGGCAGCAGGCCGGCAGCGGCGAGCAGTGCGCGGGTTTCGTACAGCGGCAGGCCCATGACCCCCGAATGGCTGCCCTGCAGCATCGTCACCCAGCTTTCGGCATAGCCCTGTATCGCATAACCCCCGGCCTTGCCGCGCCAGTCGCCACCGGCCAGATAGGCCTCGATCTCCGCCGCGCTCAGCCGTTTGAATCGCACGATGCTGGTCGACAGCC
>CAZJXG010000192.1:0-5048 GCA_964549965.1 uncultured Sphingomonas sp.
TTCTCCTATGCGAGGATATTTATGCCGTTCGGCGATGACCATCCGCAGGAGGCCGATCGTCTCATCGTTCGTTGCGATAAGAAGCAAATGTTCTGCGATTTTATGGAGGCCCACTTCATTATGTTCGGCTTTTGCGAGTGTGCTGGTCAGCGCCTGGGAGAAGCGTCCGGCCTCCTCGCGAACGATCAGTTCGAAAAGGTCATATTTGCTGGCAAAGTAAATATATAGCGATCCCTTCGACCCGCCCGTGCGAGCAATGATGTCGTCGATGCTTGTCGCAGCGAAACCTTTTTCGTGAAAAAGGGCGCGGGCGGCGGCAAGTAGCTTGCGCTGCCGCACTTTTGTCCGGCTCGCTCGCTTGCCGGATCGGCTGCTCCTTGGGCCGGACGGTGGTCCAGCGCCATGAGATGCGACGTCGTTCACGAAAACTCCTTACTCGAGCGGACTGTCAGTGCGCACCGCTGGTGTCGATCGGCCCCTTCGGTTTTGGAGCCAACCAGATCAGGGTGGCGGCGAAGGCGAAGCATAGTGTGATCGCGCCGAACATGTTGAGCGTCGCCAGCATCACGCTCTGGCCCTCGACCATGCCCGTCAGCATCGCGGTCGCGGATTGATGCGAGAGTCCGTCGGCCATCATGCCATCGAGCGTGGCCTGCCCCTGATGCATGGCGCCCGCCAGTTCGGTCTGGTTCTCGCGCGCGGCATTGGACCAGCCGGTCTGCACGATGGACGTCGCGAACGCACCGGCAAGGGTACGCAGGAAGTTCGAGAGGCCCGCGGCATTGGCCTGCTCCTCCGGATCGACGCTCGCCATGGCGAGCCCTGTCACCGGCACGAAGAACATCACCATGAACGGCCCCATCAAAAGCGTCGGCCAGGCCATTTGCAGGAACGTCACGTCGGGGTTAAACCCCATGCGCCAGGCAGTCGTCAGCCCCAGTCCCACGATGCCGAGTGACACGACGAGCCGGGCATCGACCTTCTCGACCATTTTCCCCACGAGCGGCGCGGAAAACACCGCGAATATACCCATGATGCCGGTCGCATAACCGGCCCAGGTCGCGGTATAGCCCATGTTCTGCTGGAGCCAGAGCGGCAGGATGACGATGGCCGCGAAGAAGGCCCCGAACCCCACCGCATAGGTCAAGGCGGAAGCGACGAACCCTCGGTGCCGGAATATCCGCAGATCCACGATCGGGTTCTTTTCGGTCAGTTCCCAGATCAGGAAGGCGACAAATCCGATCGCGGCGATCGCCGCGAGCCAGCGGATCTCGGCGGCGGCGAACCAGTCATGGTTGCGGCCTTCGTCGAGCATGATCTGAAGCGCGCCGACCCACAGGATCAGAAGGGCGAGACCGACCTTGTCGATTACCGCGCGCGCCGTGGGATCGGGTTGGCCACGCAGGAAGTAGAGCACGGCCAAGCCGCCGGCTGCCGCTACCGGCACCTTGATGAAGAAGATCCACTCCCAGCCGATGCCGTCGCAAATGATGCCGCCGAGAATAGGCCCCGCGACCGGCCCGATCAAAGTCGTCATTGCCCAGATCACGGTCGCCGTGGTTGCTCGCTCGGGCGGGAATATCCGCAGCAGCAGCATCTGTGAGAGCGGCATGATCGGGCCGCCGAACAATCCCAGCATGACCCGTCCGCCGATCAGTGCCCCGAGCGATCCCGCGAGACCGCACAGAAGCGAGATGACGGCGAAGGCCAGATAGCAGGTAATGAACACCCGCTGTGCTCCGAACCGCCTGGCGAGCCAGCCGGTAAGAGGCACCGTGATCGCTTCGGCCACCGCGTAGGAAGTGATGACCCATGTGCCTTGCGAAGAGGACACGCCGAGCGCACCGGCAATGGTGGGAACCGAGACATTGGCGATGGTCGTATCGAGGACGACCAGGAAGTTGCCGAGCCCGACGGCGATCGCCGCCAGGATGAGCTTCGTGCCGGTGAGCGGCCCCGCCGGCAGGGCCGGCACACGCGCGGAAAGGGAGAGCGCCATGCGAATCGGCTCCTGGAAGGATCAGTTGGAGATGTCGATATCGGCGGTCATCGACAGCCCGACCCGCAGCGGATGGTCGGCAAGCTGCCTGGGATCGAGCGCAATGCGGACGGGCAGGCGCTGCACGACCTTGATCCAGTTTCCGGTTGCGTTCTGGGCTGGTACGACGGCGAATGCGGCGCCCGTTCCGCCGGAGAAGCCGACGATCTTGCCTCGATACTCCACCTTGCTGCCGTAGAGGTCGGATGTGAGCGTCACCGGCTGCCCGGGGCGGACCTTTGCCAATTGCACTTCCTTGAAATTGGCGTCGACATAGGCGCCCTGGATCGGGACAACCACCATCAGCGCCTGCCCTGGCTGGACCCGCTGACCGATCTGGACCTGACGACGGGATATGACGCCATCGACAGGCGCCCGCAGCACCGTTCGCTCGAGATCGACCTTTGCCTGATCACGCACCGCCCGGGCAACGAGCACATCGGGATTGGTATCAATGGTCGTATTGTCGATCAGCGCCTTGTTCGCATCACGGCTCCCGATGGCAGTGGTGCGGTTGGCGTTTGCCTGCTCACGCGCGGCCTCAGCCACTTTCAGATTGGCGAGCGCGGTGCTGTAGGCGTTGCGCGCGATCGTGAGTTCATCGCCCGAAACCGACCCGGATGCGGCCAGCGCCTCGCGCCGCTCACGATCGATGTGGGCCTTGTCGAGATCGGCGCGGGCGGCGACCAGCTGTGCCTCGGCCCGCGCCTGGTCGGCCACACGCGCCGCGATCTGCGCGCCCAGACCATTGTCGGTGGCGACAAGCCCCCGGACCTTTCGGATTGTGGACGCCAGTTCGCCCTCGGCACGGGCGAGCGCGATCTTCGCGTCGGTATCGTCCAGGCGGACGAGGACGTCGCCGCGCTTCACTGCCTGCGTGTCGTCGACCAGCACCTCAAGGACCGGCCCTCCCACGAGGGGAGTTACCTGCGCAACATTGGCCCCCACATAGGCATTGTCGGTCTCGACATGTTGGGAGGCGATCAGGACATCATAGGCGTAATAGCCGCCACCCAGAACGGCGACTGCCGCGGCAAGGCCGATGAACAGCCTCGTGCGTTGTCCTTTGTGCGCCGCTTCTTCCTCTAGACCTTCTTTCTCGATGGTGGTGTGGACGTCATGTTCGATGACATGGGTGGTTGTCGTCATGGGCTGGATTTCCTTCAGGAACGAAAGCCGCCGCCAAGCGCGCGAATGAGAGCGACATCGAGGGCGAAGGCGCGGTTTTGCAACGAAGCGACGGCGCGGCGCGTGGCAATCAGGGCATCCTCCGCGATGAGCACGTCGAGATAGGTGGTAAGGCCGCCACGATAACGGTTGTTGGCCACTGTCCAGGCCGCGCTGGCAGCGCGTTCGGCTTCTCGTGCCCGGTCGAGCCGTTCGCCCAAGACACGCTGACTGGTCGCCGCATCGGCAACCTCTCGCAAAGCCTGCACGAGTGCGCCGTCATATTGAGCGACGGCGGCCTTATATTCTGATTCTGCCCCGCGATATTGTGCGCGCAGGCGGCCACCGTCGAGGATCGGCAGCGACAGGGCGGGGGCTGCCGACCCAAAGTCCGACCCGGATTTGAAGACATTGTCGATGCCCAGGGCCTGCATGCCGATAAGGCCGGTCAGGTTCACGCTGGGATAGAAGGCTGCCCGTGCCTCTTTGATACGACCTGAAGACGCCTGAGCACGCTGGCGCGCAGCGATGATATCGGGGCGGCGGCCAATCAGTTCGGCCGGGATATTGGCTGGCAGTCCGGTGAAGCCCGCCGTTTCGATAGTTGGCCGCGTGACAGCGAGGCCGCGGTCAGGCCCGGCTCCCATCAGCGCGGCAACACGGTTGCGAGCCAGGGAAATAGCCTCGTTGAGAGCAGCGAGGTTGCCTTGAGCCGTCGCAAGGGCCGAGTTTGCCCGTTCGACGGCGCCATCATTCTCGAGCCCCTGCGCCTTGCGACCAAGCAATAGATCGCGCGTTTTGCTGCGGACCAGCACGGCCTCTACCGCCGCATCCCTCTCTGCAAACAGCCCGGCAAGATCGGCATAGGCAGTGGCGATGCCCGCCGAGACGGCCAGCCGTGCCGCCGCCGCCTCTGCGCCCGTAGCGGCGGCATCGGACTTCGCGGCAGCGAGCGCCGCCCGGTTCTTGCCCCAGAAATCCAGCTCCCAATTGAGCGTGAGTGTACCTTGGCCGTAATCCGGCCAACCGCGCGGCGCGAAGCCTTGGGGGAACAGATAATTGTCGCTTTGCTGTATCACCCCGCCTTCAGCACCGGCGGTGAGGGATGGCAGGAGACGGCTCCGCGTTTGCCCGGCGAGCGCTTCGGCGCGTTCAAAACGGGCCTGCGCCACACGCAGATCGGCGGCTCCGGCAAGACCCTCCTCGATCAGAACGTTGAGCTGGGGGTCGCCGAAACCGTCCCACCAGTGGTCGGATGGCCATGGAGCCGCCGATGACGGCAAGGACGCCTCGCTGGCGAATTGTTCGGGGCGGGATAGCGGACGCAGATCGCCCTGTGGTGGCGGAGTGGCGCAACCGCCGAGCAGGGCGATCGCGATCATCCCACTCAACGCACCAGCTCTCCGCCGCTCTTTCAAACGAATGCAAGGCTGCACAAAGACCTCTGTTCATAACTAAACCGAACGGTCTGGTATAACATTGATTTTGCTTCGTCAACAAAAAACTGTACGGTCTGGTTTAGCTACAGGAGATGACGACGTGAGGGTACGGACTGACGAACGGCGCGAGGCCATCGTCGAAGCGGCAACGGAAGTATTCCGGGAAAAGGGCTATGAACGCGCCAGCATGGCGGCCATCTCAGCGCGCGTCGGCGGGTCGAAGGCGACGCTCTACAGCTATTTCAAGTCCAAGGAAGAGTTGTTCGTCGCCGCCATGATCGAGGCGGTGGAAGAACAAGGCCAAGTGCTCGTCGAGATGCTGGATCCCACCGCGCCCGACATGGAACATGTCCTTTTGCATTTTGGCGAAGCCTATATCGAGTTCATGTCCAGACCTGCCGCGC
>CAZJXG010000193.1:0-5017 GCA_964549965.1 uncultured Sphingomonas sp.
TGCCCAGCGCTTCGACATGCTCGACCACTGCGTCATAGATGTTGACGCCCTGGGTCCGTTCGGGCGCGAAATCGCGCGCGCTGTCGACGCCCAGATCGATCACCCGGGCGCTCTCGGGTTCCGCGAAGGGGGTGACGAGATGGATCGGCCGGTCGGCGATCGCCTCGTGCCATTGCTCGGCGCTCAGATAGAGTTCGCCCGGCTCCAGTGGGCGATAGCTGCCCGGATCGGTGCTCCGCGCGCGGACCCGGTTGGCATGATAGTCGGCGATCGCCTCGAAGCGCTGTTCCGCAGCCTTGACCGTTCCTGACTCGCGCAGGATCAGGTCGTCGGTCGAGAGATGGTCGAACAATGTCGCCAGCCGTTCCTCGAACAGCGGCAGCCAATGGTCCATGCCGGCCAGTCGGCGCCCATCCGACACCGCCTGGTAGATCGGATCGCTGGTCGCCGCCGCGCCAAACCGCTCACGATAGCGGCCGCGGAAGCGCTTGATCGTCTCCTCGTCGAGCAACGCCTCGGCGGCGGGCAGCAGGGTGAAGCCGTCGATCGGGCCGATCGTGCGCTGGTCGGTGGCGTCGAACTGGCGGACGCTTTCGATCTCGTCACCGAAGAAGTCGAGACGCAGCGCATGCGGCTCGCCCGCAGGGAACAGATCGACCAGCCCGCCGCGCACCGCATATTCGCCATGTTCGGTGACGGTATCGGCACGAACATAGCCGTTTGCCTGGAGCAGCGCGGTGAGTTTGGCGAGGTCGATGCGCTCGCCGGGTGCGAGCTTCGCCACCAGCTGGCGGATGCGGAAAGGCGTCAGCACCCTTTGGGTGATGGCATTGACCGTGGTCACGATCAGCGCAGGGCCGGTGGCCTTGCTCTGCAGGGCGTGAAGTGTCGCCAGCCGGTCGCTTGTCGCGCGCAGCGCAGGGCTAGCCCGGTCATAGGGCAGGCAGTCCCAGGCGGGGAAGGTCAGTATCTCCAGCCCGGGCGCGAAGAAACGGGCGGCGTCGGCCAGGCTCTGCATTGCCTGATCGTCGGAGGCGACGAACACGAGCCTGCCGCCCCGTGTCGCCGCGGCCCGCGCGAGATCGGCCGCCAGCCATGGCTGGAAACCGGCCGGCGCCCGGGACAGGGTCAGCGCCTCGGAGGCTTTGAGGATGCGGGTGAGGTCAGTCATGAAAAGTTGGTGCGATCGTCTCGAATGGGTGATTATCGTAAGAGGGCATTTCTCCCTCAGCCGTCATCCCCGCGAAGGCGGGGCTCCATATACTCTGAAGCTCGAAGCTCTTGCGGTTCGGAGGCTATGGATTGCCGCCTCCGCGGGATTGACGAGCTATGGGGAAGGTTCGTCCAGAATTCACTGCGGAATCTCGACATAATCGATCCGCTGCATCCGCTCCATCATCGGGTCCTGCCATTGGGCGGGCACGGGAATGCTGCCCATCACCCAGCCGAGGATGTCGGCATCCTCCTGGTTGAGCAGCGCTTCGTACCAGTCGAGCGAAACATCGTCCCAGCCGGCGTGGAAACGGTCGAAGAAACAGCCCATCATATAGTCGGCTTCGCGGGTTCCCCGGTGCCATGCCCGGAAGCGCAGGCGTTTCAGACGGTCTTCGCGGTTCATGCTTTTCCAATGACAATAGGCCGGCGGGCTGTTGGCAAGCCCGTCGGCGTGACGTTAGAAGCCATCTAGTTATGCGCCCCGATATTCTCAATCCATTGTTCGCCGAAGTGGAGGCGCTGAAGGGGGTCGGGCCGGCGATCGCCAAGCCGCTGCGCAAGCTCGCGCTGGAACGGGTCGTCGATCTGCTTTTTCACCTCCCGACCGGCTCGATCGATCGCAAGCCGGTCGACACGCTCGAGGTGGAGGATGCCGGGCGGATCGTCACCGTCAGGCTGGTGCCGACCAGCTACCGCGCCTCCGGCGGGCGCGGGCCGTTCCGGGTGGGCGCCACCGATCAGGCGGGCAATGTCGTCAGCCTCGTCTATTTCGGCGGCAATCCCGGCTGGGCTAAGAAGCTGCTGCCGATCGGTGAGCCGCGCATCGTTTCCGGCAAGCTCGAACTCTACGGGCAGGAATTGCAGATCGTTCATCCCGATCATGTCCTGCCGCCGGTCGAGGCCGCCGATCTGCCCGTTCGCGAAAGCGTCTATCCGCAGTCCGAGGGGCTGACCTCCCGCCGCATCTGTCAGCTGGTCGAGCAGGCGATGCTGCGCGCGCCGGCATTGCCCGAATGGATCGAGCCGAGCCTGCTGAGCGCACGCGGCTGGCCGGCATGGCGCGATTCACTGGTCCGGGTCCATGCCGACCCGCAGGATGAGCTGGCACGTGCGCGCCTCGCCTATGACGAGCTGTTCGCCAACCAGCTCGCGCTGATGCTTGTCCGCGCATCCTCACGCAAACGGCGGGGATTGCCGCTGAAGGCAGACGGGCGGCTGCGCGATCAGCTGAGGCTGCCTTATGCGCCGACCGGCGCACAGAGCCGGACGATCGCGGAGATCGAGGGCGATCTCGTCCAGCCCACCCCGATGACCCGGCTGCTCCAGGGCGATGTCGGTTCCGGCAAGACGCTGGTGGCGACGATGGCGCTGCTGTGTGCGGTCGAGGCCGGCGCGCAGGGCGCGCTGCTCGCTCCGACCGAGATCCTCGCCCGCCAACATCATGAGACGCTCAGCCGCACCCTTGCGGGGTTGCCGGTCAACGTCGCGATCCTGACCGGGCGGGAGAAGGGCAAGGCGCGCGAGGCGACATTGATGGGCCTCGCCGATGGCTCGATAGACATCCTCGTCGGCACCCATGCGATCTTCCAGGAAAAGGTGGGCTATCGGAAATTGGGCCTTGCCGTCGTTGACGAGCAGCACCGCTTCGGGGTCGCACAGCGTATGCTGCTGCAGGCCAAGGCCGATCGTCCGCCGCATCTGCTGGTGATGACCGCCACCCCGATTCCGCGCACGCTGACGCTCAGCCGTTATGGCGAGATGGATGTCAGCCGCCTCGATGAGATGCCGCCCGGCCGCCAGCCGATCGAGACGCGGGTCATCGCGGGGGAGCGGCTGGACGAGATTGCCGGAGCGCTGGGCCGCCATCTCGCTGCCGGCCGCCAGGCCTATTGGGTCTGCCCGCTGGTTGAGGAAAGCGAACAGTCCGACCAGGCTGCGGCGGAGAGCCGTGCGGAGACGCTGCGGCAATTGTTCGGCGACAAGGTCGGCGTCGTCCACGGCCGGATGAAGGGGCCGGAAAAGGACGCGGTGATGGCTGATTTTTCGGCTGGCAAGCTGGGCGTTCTTGTCGCGACGACGGTGATCGAGGTTGGCGTCGACGTGCCCAATGCCACGCTGATCATCATCGAGGGGGCGGACCGCTTCGGGCTCGCCCAGCTTCATCAGTTGCGTGGTCGGGTGGGACGGGGCGACCAGCGCTCCGTCTGCCTGCTGCTGCGCGGCAATGCCTTGTCGGAAACGTCGCGCGCGCGTCTGGCGCTGATGCGCGAAACCAATGACGGCTTCCGCATCGCGGAGGAGGATCTGCGCCTGCGTGGCGCGGGTGAGATTCTGGGAACCCGCCAGTCGGGCGAAGCGGCCTTTCGCCTCGCCGGTCCCGAGCGCACCGCTGCCCTTATCGACGCAGCCACCCAGGACGCCCGGCTGCTCGTCGATCGCGACGGCGGCCTCGACAGCGAGCGCGGCCAGGCGGCGCGGATCGCGCTCTATCTGTTCGAACGGGATGCGGCTGTCGGCCTGCTGCGGGCGGGTTAAATCCGCGGTTGGGAAGGGGTAGGGCGGCGCGGCCGGGGGGACGCCGCGCCGCCTTCAGGCCTGATCGCCGGAGGCGTGCATCAGGCCCGAAACTGATCATCCCATCGGCCAGCGCTGGCGCTTCTGCCGTGCCGCGTTGAGCATCGCGGTATAGGCATAATGGTCGATGGGCTTGATGAACTCGGCGCCGACCCGGCCGCCGAGCGACCACACCACCTTCGCGGTCACCTGCCCCAGCCGGGGCAGCGCCAGGCGGACGATCGAGCCCTTTGGCGTCTCGCCATATTCGCGGACCATGAAGCCCAGCGGCGAGATGTTCACCAGCAGCACGTCGCTGCCGTGATGGTCCCGGGTGAACATGCGGGTGGGTAGCGCCACCTCGTCTCGCGGAGCCCGGCGCTGCTCGGCATATTTGGCGTCGTCGTCGCTGCCGGTCGTCAATATTTCCGCGCTCTGGCTCATGATCTCATGTCCTTGTTTCAACACGAGAATTGCCCAGCGGCTTTGCGAAGTTGTTAATCGTTTCGGTGAATGAAGGGTTAAGCCCGATTCTTGCGACCAAGGTCTAAGGCCCAGCGCGGAATGATCCCGCGCGAACGCATCATTGCCACAGATCGACCGGGAGAATCGGCTGGGAGATGATCGTCTCCATCCGTTTCCAGCGCGCCGCGGGCGAGGCGCCGGAACGCGCCAGATCGCGGGCCACCATGTCCTGGCCCAGGCCGTAATTGATCACATAGCTGCGATAATTGTCGGTGAAGCTCAGCGACTGTTCGGCGCGCTTGCGGCTGATCAGCTGGTATCGCTGGATCAGGTCCAGCGCTTCCGCGCGGTTAACCTTTCCGTCGAGATAGGCGGCGGCGATCGTCATCCGCGCCCCGGCGAGCTGGTGGAGCAGATCGAGCAGCCGATCATAGTCGGCAGCCCCCTTGGGATCGAGCCCGGCGAGCGGATAGAGCTTCGCCGCCTCGAAGCGCGCCCGCTCCGTGCCGGGAAAGGCCAGGTCGATCCCGGCATTGGCCGATCCTTCGGCGATCAGGCTCTGTGGACTGAACAGCGGATAGACGGTGAACTCCACCCAGCCCCTGGCGCGGGCGAGATTGCGCTCGAGCAGCATGTTGAGCAGGTGATGCCCCGGATAGCCCTCATGGCAGCCGAGATCGACGGCGCGATCGATTCGTACCGGCAGGTCGGTGTTGACCTGAATCAGGCTGTGGGCATCGCCCTTGTACCAGTTATAGCCGGACCAGCTCTTGCCGGTGACGAA
>CAZJXG010000194.1:0-4896 GCA_964549965.1 uncultured Sphingomonas sp.
CAGGTCTTGCCGCCGGTGCGTTTGAAATAGGCGGTTAGCGTCTGATAGGCCGTGTTGAGCTCGGCCGCGTCCTTCTTCAGCAGATTATTGTAGTTCGGCACGGTCTGCAGGATCGGTGAGAACTGGCATTGCAGCGCCGCGACATTGAGCCCGGCGCGCATGTTCCAGAGCATGTGGGCCTTAAGCTCGGCTGGCGTGGCCTTGGGCATCGGCTGCCCCAGTCCGGGCTCGTCGCCCGTCACGGGGCCACCGGTGAAATTGGGCTGTACCCAGAAGAGATATGCCGATGCGGGCACGGCTTGCGTGACCGCGACCAATGCCGCCAGCCCCGGAACCAACCATCGAAACGCCATATGATACTCTCCCGAACCTGATTGAGATGCGCCCCCGCTCCTCTGTCTTACATCGCGTTGCTGCCATTCCCCGCTTCCGCGGCGCCATTGTCGGCGGCGGCGCTTCCGGCCTGGTCGAGCGTCGCGCTCTCGACCACCGTCATATCGTTCATCGAACCGTCACTGGCATTCATCTCGACGATATTGGTGCCGGTGTCGCCATCTTTCTTGCCGCAGGAGCTGAGCCCGGCGGCGATCATGACCAGACTGCCGGCGAGGAGGATGCTGATGGAAGGCTTCATGCCGATCTCCCTGCGAACACTGATTTGCGCCGCAGGATATCGTTAACGACTCGGCCACTCAAGCGCCCTGACACAATCAGTCGCCGCAGCGCAGCCCAGACAGCATCGCCGGGAAATGGCGGGCGAGCGCGGCGTCGACCTTCGCCATGTCCGCCGGAGCCCCAAGCCTGGCCATCGATGTCACCGCATAGTCGCCCAGCCCGCATGGCACGATGCCCGCAAAATGCGACAGATCGGGATCCACATTGAGCGAGAAACCGTGAAAGCTCACCCAGCGGCGGACCCGTACGCCGATCGCGCCGATCTTGGCCTCTCTCGCGCCCTGGCCGGTCCATATGCCGATCCGACCCGGCTCGCTGCGGCCTTCGATGCCGAAGTCGGCCAGCGTGGCGATGAGCCACTTCTCTATGCCGGCGACGAAGCAGCGGACATCGCGGCCTCGCTTGTCGAGATCGAGCAGCACATAGCCCACCCGCTGCCCCGGCCCATGATAGGTGTAACGCCCACCCCGACCGGCCCGAAACACCGGGAAGCGGTCGGGCGACAGCAGTTCATCCTCGGCGGCACTGGTGCCGGCCGTGTAGAGCGGCGGATGTTCCAGCAGCCAGATCATTTCCCGCGCCTCCCCGGATCGGATAGCGGCGGCGCGCGCCTCCATCTCGCTCAGCGTTTCGGCATAGGGTGCCAGGCCGGGTGTCACCCGCCATTCGATGGCGTCATCAAAAGAGTCCATGTCCGACGCATATTGCGGCTTTTCGTGCGCGATCAAGTCCCGTGCATTGCGCTCCGCCATGGCGGGGGATAGGCGGGAGTTCGATTTGTGGAGTAGAGGCCGGATGGGTTCATTCTCGTTGGGGACGATCTGGGAGCAGACGGTTGCTTTCCTGCGCCAGGAAAACGGTCTGCTCGTGCCGGTGGCGCTGGCGATCTACGGCCCCGCCCAGCTCATGCTCGACGTCGGCCTGACCGCCGCCATGGCCGCCCGCAGCGCGCAACCGGCGCTGCCGTCCGAAGCGCTGCTCGTGTTGCCGGGGGCGCTGCTGCTGCTGTTCGGCAATCTCGCCATTGCCCGGATCGTGCTGACTCCGGGGGTCAGCGTCGCCGAAGCGCTGGCGGGCGCGACGAGGCGCGTGGGGCCGGCGTTGGGCGCGATGCTCATGCTGTTCGCGGTGGTCCTTGCGGTGGGGCTCGCCATCATCGTGGCGGCAACGATGGGCGCCATGATCTTCGGCGCCGATCCGAAATCGCCGGCGCTTGCGATGCAGCTGTCGGCGCTGATCATCGTGCCGATGATCGTCCTGTGGGTGCGCATGCTGATGCTGCCGGCCGTCCTGGCGAAGGAGGAGCAGGGGGTCATGGCGGCGCTGCGCCGCGCCTGGGCACTCAGCCGCGGGCAGGGCGCCCGTTTTGTCGGGGTGATCCTGCTCACCACCTTTCTGGGGATCGTCGTCGCGATGATCGAGCAGTTCGTGGTCGGCTCGCTGATCGGCCTCGCGAAGCTGGCAACCGGCGAGGATCAGATTTTTGTGCTGCTGGGGACGGTCCTCAACGCCGGGATCGAGGCGCTGCTGGCGATGGCGGTGGCGGTCTATCTGGCGCTGATCTACCGCGCGCTCGTTTCCGCCTGATCGAACAGCGGCACATGCGGTGCCGCCTCGCGCGGCAGCACGCCGGCCAGGCGCGGATCGGCGAAGGTCTCGATCGCGCGCTCGAACGGAACGAAGCCGTGGCGGCGGTAGAAGCCGAGGGCGCCGGGATGGTCGAGGGTGCAGCTGTGGACCCACATACGCGCCGTGTCCTTGCGCCAGCCGAGCGTCAGCGCCTGGGCCATCAGCCAGTTGCCATGGCCTTTGCCGGCGAGTTCGGGAACCAGGCCGAGAAAACCGATCTCGGTTTCACCCGCTTTGCGAAAATCGAGTTCCAGCAGGCCGATCTCGATCCCGCGCTTGTCCTCGACCGCATAGATTTCGACGGACGGATCGTGGATGACGGCGAACAGTTCGCCGTCCGGGATTACCAGCCGCGAGAACCAGAGCCATGGCTCGCCGATCCGCCGGAACAGCGCGCGATATTTCTCCGCGGAGGGTTGCTTCCAACGGGTCAGCCGGAAGGGAGCCGGCGGCGCCGGGCGTGGCCGGGGCCGTTCGCGCAGTTCCAGTGAGGTGACGATTGTCGCCACCATATGCGGCGGGACGGGGGTAAGCGGCATCCTATTCCCAGCTTGCGAGCGGCGGCAGGCTCATCAGGATTGCGTCGATATTGCCGCCTGTCTTGAGCCCGAACAATGTGCCGCGGTCATGGACGAGATTGAACTCGGCATAGCGGCCGCGGAAGTTGAGCATGGTGCGGCGGTCCTCGTCGCTGGCCGGCTGAGCCATGCGCGCCCGCACGATCTGCGGGAAGATATCGAGAAACGCCTCCCCCACATCACGGGTGAAGGCGAAGTTCGCGTCGAATCCGGCATCGTCCACGCAATCGAGATGATCGTAGAATATGCCGCCGACGCCACGATGGACCTGGCGATGGGGAATCCAGAAATACTCGTCCGCCCATTGCCTGAAGCGGGGATAATGATCGGGATCATGCGCATCGCACGCGGCCTTGAGACGGGCATGGAAGGCGGCGGTATCCGCGTCATAGGGAATCGGCGGGTTGAGATCGGCACCGCCGCCGAACCAGCTTTTCGTGGTCGTCAGGAACCGAGTGTTCATGTGAACCGCGGGAACGTGCGGATTGGCCATGTGCGCGACCAGGCTGATGCCGGTTGCGAAGAAGCCGGGATTGTCCTCACCCGCGCCATGGATCGTCTTGGCGAATTCGGGGGAGAAGGCGCCGCCGACGGTCGAGACATTCACCCCGACCTTCTCGAATATCTTGCCCTTCATCAGGCCCTGGACGCCGCCGCCGCCGCTGGCCTCGGGATCGTCGTCGCGGTTCCACGCCTTATAAGCGAAACGCGCGGTGCTGCCCGCTTCGGCCTCGATCGCCTCGAACGCGGCGCAGATTCGGTCGCGCAGCGATTCGAACCACCTCCTCGCGGCGGCCTGCCGTGGATCGAGCTGCAATGTCATTCGGGCCATCCTTTGGTCTGCCGGAGCGCTTCGCCGAGCGCGATGCCAGCCGAGACCGCGACATTCAAGGACCGGAAGCCCGGCCGCATCGGAATCCGGACCCTCAGATCGGCCCGATCATGGACCGTCTCGGGCACGCCTGCCCCTTCGGATCCGAGCAGCAGAATGTCGCCGGGCGCGAAACGCGCCTTGTCCAGCGTGACATCCGCGCCGGTCGAGAGCAGGACGATCCGCCCCGTCGCCGCGGCCTCGAACGCCGCCCAGTCGGCATGGCGGACGATCTCGGCGGCATCGGCATAATCCATCCCGGCGCGCCGCAGGGCGCGCTCGGAGAAGGCGAATCCGCACGGTTCGATGATATCCGTGGCGATGCCGAGACAGGCGGCAAGGCGCAGGATCGTGCCGACATTTCCGGCGATATCGGGCTGGTGAAGGGCAATCCGCATGGCCGTGCTGATAGGCGAATGTGCCGCGTTGCCGCAATAAACGGAAAATGGGATTGGCAAAGCCGATGAACCGGCGCTATCAGCGCGCAGCCGCCGGGGATTTTGCGGGCGGTCGCGCATGCGCCAGGGGGACAGGCAATTTGCTCGGTTTCCCACAGGCATGCGCCCATATCGTGGCAGCGCAAGGGCTCAGTAATGGCGACGCTCGAACAGACTGAAACGCATGGTGAGGGAGCCGGCGACGGCATCCGTCGTCGTGACTTTATCAATATCGCGGCGGTAAGCTTCGCAGGCGTTGGCGCCGCGACAGTGCTTCTCCCCCTGATCAATCAGATGAATCCCTCGGCCGACGTGCTTGCGCTGGCT
The DNA here is from genome assembly GCA_964549965.1 of uncultured Sphingomonas sp. Taxonomy (GTDB): domain Bacteria; phylum Pseudomonadota; class Alphaproteobacteria; order Sphingomonadales; family Sphingomonadaceae; genus Rhizorhabdus. Next base: position 4,518 of record CAZJXG010000194.1, read on the forward strand.
TCGATCGAGGTCGATATCTCTGCGATCAAGGAAGGCCAGGCGATCAAGACGATCTTCCGTAAGCAACCCTTGTTCGTACGTCACCTGACCGCGGCCGAGATCGCCGAGGCGGACAAGGTCGATGTCAACACGCTGCGCGATCCGCAGACGCTGGAACAGCGGACGGTCGGCAAAAAGCAGTGGCTGATCACCATGGGCGTCTGCACCCATCTGGGCTGCGTGCCGCTTGGCGCCGGCGAGGGCGAGATCAAGGGTGAGTTCGGGGGCTATTTCTGCCCCTGCCACGGTTCGTCCTACGACACCGCGGCGCGCATCCGCAAAGGACCGGCGCCGAAGAATCTCGAAGTGCCGAAATATGCCTTCAAATCCGACACCGTCG
>CAZJXG010000195.1:0-4847 GCA_964549965.1 uncultured Sphingomonas sp.
CATGCCGCGGTTCGGCGAAGGCTGGGCGCGGATCATCCGCGATGAGGCGGGCCGGCCGATCCGTCTGCTGGGTACCCATCTCGACGTCACCGATCGGCGCACGGGCGAGGAGGCGCTGCGCGCCGGGGAAGCCGAGCGGCGGGCGATCCTGGCGACCGTGCCCGATGCGATGTTCGTGTGCAATGAACGCGGCGTGGTGCGCGCCTGCAGCGCCACCGCCGGAGAGATGCTCGGCTACGCCCCCGATGCGCTGATCGGCACGCGGCTCGCCGACCTGATCGATGACCAGCGCGCGCGCAAGGCGATTCACCGCGAGTTCCTGCGCGAGACCGCGGCGGCCGATCGCGGCTGGCCCGTCCCGGTCTGGGTACGCCGGGCGAATGGCGAGACGATGCCGATTTCCTTCGTGATCGGCGATGCCCTGGTCGAAGGTGCCCGCATCTATGTCGTGTTCGGGCGGGACATGCGGCCGACCATCGCCACCGAGGAGCGATTCCACCGGCTGACCAACGATCTGGCGCAGGTTTCCCGGCTCGGCATGATGGGCGAGATGGCAGGTGCGCTCGCGCATGAGCTGAGCCAGCCGCTCTCGGCGATCGTCAACTTCCTCGGTGCCGTGGACCTGATGCTCGAAGCCGGGAATGGGACCCATCCGGAGCGGCTGCGCCACGCCGTCCACCGCGCCAGCGAACAGGCATCGCGGGCGGGCGAGATCATCCGGCGGCTGCGTGCCTTCATCCTGCGCGGCGAGGCCGACATGCGGGGTGAAGGACTGACCAGCCTGGTCCGCGAGGCGGCGGCGCTGGCGCTGTTCAACAGCAGCAGCTTCGGCATTCGTCTGTTCTATGATTTCGAAAGCGAGACGCGGCTTGTGCTATGTGATCGCATCCAGATCCAGCAGGTGCTGGTCAACCTGATCCGCAACGCCGCCGATGCGATGGCGGCGCAGGATGGCGGCCGCCGCGAGCTGCTCATATCAACCAAGATGGCGAGAGATAATTTGATCGAGATCGAAGTGCGGGATTCGGGACCGGGCATAGCGCCCGAGATGCTGGAGCGTCTGTTCAGTCCCTTTGCGACGACCAAGCGCGAGGGGCTGGGCTTCGGCCTCGCGATATCGCGCCGGATCATCGAGGCGCATGGCGGGCAGCTTTCGGCCGCCGCATCGCCGGAAGTGGGGGCCACCTTCCGCTTCACCCTGCCGGTCATGGAGGATGCCGCGTGAGCAGCCGGAACGTCTATGTTGTCGACGACGATGATGCCCTGCGCCATTCGGTCGAAGTGCTGCTCGACGTGGCGGGGGGCTTCGTCACCCGGTCCTTCGCATCGGGCGAGGCCTTTCTGGATCAGCTGGCCCATCTGGAGGCCGGCTGCGTGCTGCTCGATCTCAACATGCCGGGGATGAATGGTCTGGATGTGCTGCTGAGGCTTCAGCAACTGGACGACCGCTTCGAGACGATCCTGCTCACCGGCCAGGGCGACATCGGTATCGCCGTCGAGGCGATGAAGTCGGGCGCGATCGATTTCATCGAGAAGCCCTATGACAACCGGATGTTGCTCAACGCGCTCGCCAATGGCTTTTCCCGGATCGAGGACCGTGAGAGGGAAGCGAGTGCGATCCAGTCGGCCCGCGACGGCATCGACCGGCTCACCCCGCGCGAGAAGGATGTGCTGCTCGGCCTGATCGACGGCAAGGCGAACAAGATCATCGCCTTCGAACTGGATATCAGCCCCCGCACCGTCGAAATCTACCGCGCCAATCTGATGGACAAGCTCGGCGTGCGAAGCGTCGCCGAGGCGGTACGGATCGCCTTCGCGGCGGGCCTGGTAACGGTCTTTCCCAAATGAGGCTGTCTTTTCGGGCCACTTCGGCGCGGTTCGATGCGGCGTCCGGCCGCGATGAAACGCTTCTTCGATCACTCTGACCGATAACATCGGTTTGCGGTTGGCGCGTGCCGTCGCCATATCGGCGCCGATCAACCGTACCTGAAGGAAGCGCGCCGATGGCCGACTATGACTATGACCTGTTCGTGATCGGCGCGGGATCGGGCGGGGTGCGCGCCTCGCGCGTGGCGGCGGCCTATGGCGCGAAGGTTGCCGTTGCCGAGGAGCATCGCATCGGCGGCACCTGCGTGATCCGCGGCTGCGTGCCGAAGAAGATGCTCGTCTATGGATCGCATTTCGCCGAGGACCTGCACGACGCGGCGCGCTATGGCTGGACCTTGGGCGAGACGAGCTTCGACTGGAAGGTGCTGCGCGACAACGTCAACGCCGATGTCGACCGGATCGAGGGGCTCTATACGAACACGCTCGACAACAACAAGGTCGAGATCTTCAAGGAGCGCGCGACGCTTTCGGGGCCGAACGAGGTGACGCTGGCCAGCGGCCGCGCCGTCACCGCGAAGTTCATCCTGATCGCGACCGGCGCCTGGCCGGTGGTGCCGCAGGTCCCCGGCGCAGAACATGGCATAAGCTCGAACGAGGTCTTCTATATCGATGAACTGCCCAAGCGCGTCGTGATCGCCGGCGCGGGCTATATCGCCAACGAATTCGCGGGCATCTTCCATGCGCTGGGATCGAAGGTGACGGTGGTCAACCGCTCGGACCAGATCCTGCGCGGCTATGACGAGCAGATCCGCGACCGGCTGTTCCAGATTTCCACCCAGAAGGGGATCGAGTTCATCTTCAACGCCAGCTTCGAGAAGGTCGAGAAGAATGAAGACGGCACGCTCTGCGTCCATTTCAAGGACCATGAGAAGTGCGACACCGATCTGCTGCTCTACGCGATCGGCCGCAGCCCGAAGATCGAGGGGCTCGGGCTGGAGAAGGCCGGGGTCGAGATCAACGAGAAAGGCGCGATCATCGTCGATGAGGATAATCGTTCGTCGGTGCCGTCGATCTACGCGGTCGGCGACGTTACCGACCGGGTGCAGCTGACCCCGGTCGCGATCCGCGAGGGGCAGGCCTTCGCCGACACCCTGTTCGGCGGCAAGCCGCATCGGGTCGATTATGCGAATATCCCGAGCGCGGTGTTCAGCAACCCGCCGATGGCGGGCGTCGGCCTCACCGAGCGCCAGGCCCGCGAGCAATATGGCGCGCCGAAGATCTTCACCTCGGATTTCCGCCCGATGCGCAACGTGCTGGCGGGCAAATCCGAACGCTCGCTCTACAAGCTGGTCGTCCATCCCGAAACCGACGTGGTGCTGGGCATCCACATGATCAGCCCCGATGCGCCCGAAATCCTCCAGGCTGCGGCGATCGCGGTGAAGGCGAAGCTCACCAAGGCGCAGTTCGACGATACGGTGGCGCTGCACCCGTCCATGGCCGAAGAGCTGGTGCTGATGAAGTGAGCCAGATCCTCCCCGTGCCGGGGAAGAATCAGGCTCTGACCGGCAGCCCCGCCGCCTTCAGCGCGGCATGCGCTTCCGCCACGCTGTGCCGGCCGAAATGGAAGATCGACGCCGCCAGCACCGCGCTGGCGCCACCCTTCGTGACGCCTTCGACAAGATGGTCGAGATTGCCGACGCCGCCGCTCGCGATCACCGGCACCGACACCGCATCGGCGATCGCGCGGGTCAGCGCGAGGTCATATCCGTCGCGGGTGCCGTCGCGGTCCATCGAGGTGAGCAGGATTTCCCCCGCCCCCAGCGAGGCGAGGCGCCTGGCATGCTCGACCGCGTCGATGCCGGTCGGCTTGCGGCCGCCATGGGTGTAGATTTCCCATTTTCCGGGGCCGACATTGCGCGCATCGACCGCGCCCACGACGCATTGCGCGCCGAACCGCTCGGCCATCTCCGCGCATAGTTCGGGCCGCGCCACGGCGGCGGAATTGACCGCAACCTTGTCGGCGCCGGCGAGCAGCAGCGCGCGGGCATCCTCGGGGGTGCGCACCCCGCCGCCGACGGTCAGCGGCATGAAACAGACCGCCGCGGTGCGCGCGACCACGTCGAGGATCGTGCCGCGCCCCTCATGGCTGGCGGTGATGTCGAGGAAGCAGAGCTCGTCGGCGCCCGCCGCGTCATAGACCCGCGCCTGTTCGACCGGATCGCCGGCATCCGCCAGATCGACGAAGTTGACGCCCTTGACGACGCGGCCGCCGGCGACATCGAGACAGGGGATGACGCGGACGCGAACCGTCATCCGCGTGGATCCCCGGCATTCGCCACCCGGATCGCTTCCGCCAGATCGAGCCGCCCGTCATAGAGCGCGCGGCCGGTGATGACGCCTTCGATCCCATCCCGGGCATGGGGGACGAGCGCGTGGATATCGGCGATGCTGGCAACGCCGCCGCTCGCGATCACCGGGATCGAGGCGTGGCGGGCGAGCGCGACGGTCGCCTCGACATTGCAGCCCTTCAGCAGCCCGTCGCGGCCGACATCGGTGAACAGCAGCGAAGCGACACCGGCATCGGCAAAGCGGTCGGCGAGATCGGTGATGCTCACCGTCGACACCTCGGCCCAGCCATGGGTCGCGACGAAACCGTCGCGCGCGTCGACGCCGACGACGATCCGGCCGGGCAGATCACGCGCCGCTTCCCTGACCAGATCGGGATTTTGCAGCGCGGCGGTGCCGATGATCACGCGCTCGACGCCAAGGCCCAGCCAGCGGTCGATCCCGGCGCGGTCGCGGATGCCGCCGCCCAGTTCGACCTTGCCAGGGAAGGCCTTCAGGATCGCCTCGACCGCCCCGGCATTGACCGCCTTGCCGGCGAAGGCACCGTCGAGATCGACGACATGGAGCCATTCGGCGCCGGCTTCGGCGAATTTGCGGGCCTGATCGGCGGGATCGTCGCCATAGACGGTGGCCCGCGCCATATCGCCCTCGGCGAGGCGGACGACCTGGCCGCC
>CAZJXG010000196.1:0-4846 GCA_964549965.1 uncultured Sphingomonas sp.
GCGCGAAGGCGAGCAGTTCCGCGCCTACTGCCATTTCGGGACGGGCAATTACCACCCGATCACCGCGCGCATCTACACCGATCTCAGCTTCTTCACCGCCGATCCCCGGCTGGGGCGCGATGCGGCGCAGCTGTTCAACTACATCACCGGCTATGTCGAGCCGACCGAGCTCGATCTGCTGACGATTTCGCCGCTGGGTCTGCGTGATGAGCTGTGCCGGCTGATCGACGCCGAGATCGACCATGCCCGCGAAGGCCGCGACGCCGCGATCTGGATCAAGATGAACTCGCTGGTCGATCCGGCGATCATCGAGAAGCTCTACCGCGCCAGTGCGGCGGGGGTGCAGATCGACATGATCATCCGGGGCATATGCTGCCTGCGTCCGGGCGTCCCGGGCCTGTCGGAGAATATCCGGGTGAAGTCGGTCATCGGCCGCTTCCTGGAGCATAGCCGCATCGTCTGCTTCGGCAATGGCGCCGCGTTGCCCAACCGGAAGGCGAAGGTGCTGATCAGCTCGGCGGACTGGATGCCGCGCAATTTCGATCGGCGGGTGGAGTTCCTGCTGCCGATCGAGAATCCGACCGTCCATGCCCAGATCCTCGATCAGGTGATGGTCGCCAATCTGATCGATGACGAGCAGAGCTGGCACCTTCTGCCCGATGGCCGGTATGAGCGGGTCGTGCCGGGCCGCCGCCCGTTCAACCTGCACCGTTATTTCATGACCAACCCGTCACTATCGGGGCGGGGTGCGGCGCTGCGCCAGAGCGGACAGGTGCCGAAGCTGTCGCTCAAGCGCGGCTGACGGTTTCGGGATGCGCGGGTAGCCAGCGCGCCGCCACGCCGACCCACAGCAGTGCGAGGCCGTAGCCGGCAAGCACGTCGCTCGGCCAGTGCACGCCCAGTGCGATCCGGCTCCAGCCGATGCCGGCGGCCATGATGAGGGCGAAGGGCAGCAGCCATCGCCGGAACGCCGGAAACATCATGGCGATCGCGAGCCAGGTGAGCAGCGTGCCCGCCGCATGGGAACTGGGGAAGCTGTGGGTGCTGACCTCGGTCAGCCGGTCGGCCAGCGGCGGGCGTGGACGCGCGATCAACGCCTTCATCGCTTCGACCATCAGCCGGCCGCTGCCGATCGTGGCGAACAGCCACAGGGCATCGGCATGATGGCGTCGAGCGATTAGCCACGCCGCGATGAGAAGCGCCAGCGGCCCGAGCACCGCGAATCCGCCGATCGCGGTGAGGAATTGGAAGGGTGCGACCCCATCGGCACCGGCGTCGAGCCGTATCCGCTCGAACAGCAACAGGTCGAGCCGGGGCGACAGCAGCCAGAGCGACAGGCCCGCGGCCAGCATGGAAAGCCCCGCCAGGGCCAGGATCAAGGAAAGACGCATGGCGTTTCGTGGCACGAGCGCGGTGGGCGTGGCAATGCCGTCTCCCTATCTACCGCGTTTGATCCGGCGCGGAAATCCGCTAGACCGGGTGCATATGTCATCCATCTCGATGTTCCGCCGCGCCAGACATCCAGCGCCCGGCCACACCCGCATGGGGATCATCGACATTGGCTCCAATTCGATTCGCCTCGTCATCTATGATGGCCCGGCGCGGGTTCCGGCGGCCTTGTTCAACGAGAAGGTAATGGCGGGCCTGGGCAAGGGCGTGTCGCGCGACGGCATGCTCGATCCGGACGCGATGGAACGCGCGATCACCTCGCTCGCGAGGTTCCGCCGCCTGGCCGAGCAGATGGGGGTGCCCCGGCCCCGCACCGTCGCCACCGCCGCGGTGCGCGATGCGTCCAACGGACAGATGTTCATCGACCGGGTGCTGGACCTCGGCCTGCCGGTCGAGATTCTCTCGGGCGACGATGAGGCGCGGATGGCCGGGATGGGCGTGATCGCCTCGATCCCCAGCGCCAATGGCATTGTCGGCGATCTGGGCGGCGGCAGCCTGGAGCTGGCACGGGTGATCGACGGGGAGGTGCGCGAAACCAGCTCCTTTCCGCTCGGCGTGCTGCGCATCGACGCGGTCAAGGCGAAGGGGCCGCGTGCGCTGGCGGCATTCGTCGCCAAGACGCTCAAGAAGAGCGGATGGGCGGGGACGGGCGCGGGACTGCCCTTCTACATGGTCGGCGGCTCATGGCGCTCGCTGGCCCGGCTGGACATGCACCTGACCGGCTATCCGCTGCCGATCGTTCACCATTACTGGATGCCGCCCAACAATGCGCAGCATCTCGTCCGGGTGCTGGCCCATCTCGATCGCAAGCGGCTGCGCGATGTGGTGGGCCTGTCGGGTGCGCGCATCCCGACCCTGTCCCATGCCGCTTCGCTGCTCAGCCACGTCGTCCGCCAGCTCGGGTCGAGCGAGTTGATCGTTTCCGCCTATGGCCTGCGCGAAGGGCTGCTCTACAGCGAACTCAATGAATATCAGCGGGCGCAGGACCCGCTGATCGCGTCGGCGCGGGAGGAAGGCGCCCGCCAGGGCCGCTTTCCCGAGCATGGTGATCTGCTCGATCGCTGGCTGGCGCCGCTGTTCGCCCAGGAAGGTCCGGCCGATGCGCGCATTCGCCATGCCACCTGCCTGCTCGCCGATGTCGGCTGGCGCGCCCATCCGGAATTCCGCGCCGAACGTGGGGTCGAAACCGCGCTGCACGGCAATTGGGTCGGGATCGATTCGCGCGGGCGCGGGATGATGGCGCATGCGCTGTGGACCAGTTTCGGCGGGCAGGGGATCGTGCCGATGATCAGCGGCCTCTGCTCGCCATCGGAGATACTGGCGGCCGAACGCTGGGGCCTGGCCCTGCGACTTGGCCAGCGTTTCTCGGGCGGGGTGGCCGATGCCCTGGTGGGCAGCCGGCTCGCGCTCGCCGCCGATGCGGTCGAACTGGTGATCGAGCGGGACAACGCCATTCTCTATGGCGAAACGGTCGAGCGGCGGCACAAGACGCTGGCGACGGCCTTTGGCCTTCCACCCCGGCTGGTGGTCAATTGATCAGGCGCTGATCATGCCTCGGGCGCCGTTACGCTGCCCTGACTCTCGATCGCCGACATCACCATCTTGCCGCTGCGGACGCTGAACGCCAGCCGGCCCTCGACCAGTGCCAGCGCGTCCTTGCCGAAGATGTCGTGGCGCCAGCCGCGCAGCATCGGCAGATCGCGCACGCCGGCGGCAAGCAGCTCCAGATCCTCGGCGCGGGCGATCAGGCGCGGGGCGACGTCGGCATCGCGCGAGCGGACTTTCAGCAGCAGCTTGAGCAGATCCGCGATCAGTGCGCCTTCCTTGCCGAGGCCGGGCTTACGGTCCTCGCGGGGCGGCATCTCCGAATCGGGAAGCGGCTGGGCCTCGCGGATCGCCGTCATCAGCCGGGCGCCGATATCGTTGCCGGCCCAGCTGGGCGAAAGACCGCGGACCTTCGAGAGATCGGACTGCTCGCGTGGCGGATGCGATGCGATGTCGGCGATCGTCTCGTCCTTGGCGATGCGGCCGCGCGGCAGGTTTTTCGAACGGGCCTCGCGCTCGCGCCAGGCGGCGATCGCCTTCAGGCGGCCGAGCACCTCTGGCTTGCGGCTCGGCAGGCGAATCCGCATCCAGGCGAGCTCGGGCAAATTGGCGTAGCTCGCGGGATCGCCAAGCCGCTCCATCTCATTGTCGAGCCAGCCGCCCCGGCCGGTCTTGCGCAGCCGCTCGAGCATGCGCGGGAATATCTCGGCGAGGTGGGTGACGTCGCCGATCGCATAGTCGATCTGCCGCTTGTCGAGCGGACGCCGCGCCCAGTCCGTGAAGCGCGCGCCCTTGTCGAGCTTGATGCCCAGCATCGTCTCGACCAGATTCGAATAGCCGATCTGCTCGCCCATGCCCATCGCCATCGCCGCGACCTGCGTGTCGAACAGCGGATAGGGCGTCTTGCCGGTCAGGTTGTGGACGATCTCCAGATCCTGTCCGCCGGCGTGGAAGACCTTCAGCACCTCCTCATTCTCGACCATCAGGTCGAGCAGCGGAGTCATGTCGAGATCCCGGGCCTTGGGATCGATCGCCGCGGCCTCCTCGCTGTTCGCGATCTGGATCAGGCAGAGGTCCGGCCAATAGGTGCTTTCGCGCATGAATTCGGTATCGACCGCGACAAAGGGCGATTGCGAGAGCCGGGCGCAGAGATTGGCAAGCGTGGCGCTGTCGGTAATCAACGGGTGGATATGCATCGTCCGTGCATAGAGCGTGATTGTGCGAGGTGGAAGCGCCTCGCGCGATCCGCATCGATTCCGCCGACGAAGCGGGTCACAAAGCTTGACAAGCACCGCGCGCCCGCGCGAAGCGCTCGCCTCGCAAATCCACCTGAAAGTTGATGATCCAATGCACGCCTATCGCACCCATCATTGCGGCCAGCTCCGCGCCGCCGACGTCGGATCGCAGGTCCGCCTGTCGGGCTGGGTGCACCGCAAGCGCGACCATGGCCATCTGCTGTTCGTCGATCTGCGCGATCATCACGGCCTGACCCAGATCGTCACCGACATCGAGTCGGAGGCTTTCAAACATCTCGACAAGCTGCGCGTCGAATCGGTCGTCACGATCACCGGCGATGTCGTCGCGCGCGCCGCGGAGGCGGTGAATCCGAATCTCGCGACCGGTGAGATCGAAATCCGCGCGCGGGAGGTGTCGGTCCAGTCTGCGGCGCAGGAATTGCCGCTGCCGGTCGCGGGCGAGGCGGATTATCCCGAGGATATCCGGCTGCGCTATCGCTTCCTGGATCTGCGGCGCGATCGCATCCATGCCAATATCGTGCTGCGCTCGAACGTGATCGCGTCGATCCGCCAGCGGATGATCGGGCAGGGCTTCACCGAATATCAGACCCCGATCC
>CAZJXG010000197.1:0-4844 GCA_964549965.1 uncultured Sphingomonas sp.
TGTGTTGGGTGTGTTTGGTGGTGTTGAACTGGTTGGCCGCATCGCTCAGCGCGGTCAGCATCGTCCGCCGGTTGGTGTCGCTCGATACGTCCGCGCTCAACCCTTCCGCCGCGGTGAAGACGCTCGACATCTTCACGCCGAGGCCGACATTCGAATCGTCGAGCGCAGCTTCCGCGGTGCTCAGCCAGTTCGCCTTGGCATCGGCCCGGGCGGATTCCGAATTGGCGAAGCGCGCATAGGTGCTGCGATAATTATCGAAGACACGCTGGACGGAGCCGACCTCGACCCCGCCGAACACCGCCGAGGAGCGGTAGATGAAACTGTTCGAGGCCGCCGTCGCGGATTCGGTCAGGTTGACCTTGCGGCGCGTATAGCCTTCGGTTTCGGCGTTCGAGACATTCTCGCCGACCGTGGACAGCGCGGCGCGATAGGCGAGAACGCCCGAGCGGCCGATCTGAAGAAGGTCGCTCATCCGCCCGTGCCTTCAGATGTGGCCGGGGCGGCTGCCGTCGGCGCGGCGGGCTGGGCGACCCGGGACTGGAACTGACGGACGAGCAGATCCGCGATGCCCATCGCCCCCTTGCCCGACAGCTGGTCAGCCAGGTTCGAATCCTGCATCTCGCGGAACTGGTCGGTCGCATCGCTGCCGAACAGATCGTCGTCGGCGAGCTTCGCCTCCCGCGTCGATTTGAGCATCTGGCGCGTGAAGATGGCCTCGAACTGCTTGGCCACGGCCTTGAGCTGGTCGAGTTCGCTCGCCTTCGGATCGCCGAGGGCACCGCTCTTGATGGAAACGCCGTTGATCATAGCACCACCAGCTCCGCCTTCATCGCGCCCGCCTGCTTGAGCGCCTCGAGGATCGCGACGAGATCGGCCGGCGAGGCGCCGATGGCGTTGACCGCCTTGACGATGTCGGCGAGCGACGCCCCCGGCTGAAACTCGAACATTGGGCGAGCTTCCTGATCGACCTTGATCGCGCTCGACTGCTGGACGGCGGTCTGCCCCCTGGAGAAGGGCAGCGGCTGGACGACCTGGGGCTTCTCGTCGACCTGCACCGTCATCTTGCCATGGGTGACGGCGACCGGCGCGATGCGCACCGCGCCGTTGATCACGACGGTGCCGGTCCGCGCATTGACGACGACCCGTGCCGGCGCATCGGCGGTGTCGACCTCGATATTCTCGATCCGGCTCATCAGCGCGGTGCGGACCTCGGCGCCGGGCGTGGCGTCGATGGTGATGGTGGTGGCGTCGATCGACCGCGCGATGGGCTGGCCGAGGCGGCTGTTGATCGCCGCGGCAACCCGCTGCGACGTGGTGAGATCGCCCTCGGCCAGGTCGAAACGGAGCTGCGGCATCGTCGCGAAGCCCGCGTCCACGCTGCGCTCCACGGTCGCCCCGCCGGGGATGCGGCCGGCGGTGGGCACGTTGATGGTAAGCTTCGAGCCGTCGGCGGCGTCGATGCCAAGGCCTCCGACGGCGAGGTTGCCCTGCGCCATCGCATAGATCTGGCCGTCGGCACCGATCAGCGGCGCCATGATCAGCGTGCCGCCGCGTAGCGACTTGGCCTTGCCGAGCGCCGAGATGGTGACGTCGAGGCGCTGTCCAGGCTTGGCGAAGGGCGGCAGCTCCGCCGTCAGCATGACGGCGGCGGCGTTCTTGAGCGCCGGATTGACGCCGGCGGGCAATTGCAGGCCGAAGCGCGAAGCGACGCCCTTCATGCCCAGGGTGGAGTAATCGAGGCTGTCGTCGCCGGTTCCCGCCAGGCCGACGACAATGCCGTAGCCGGTCAGCTGGTTCGCGCGCAGACCCGCGAAGGTGCCGATGTCCTTGATCCGCTCGGCATGGCTGGCCGTGCCCAGCGCGATGCCCGAGAAGCAGAGCAGGAAGGTGATCAGAAAGCGGATCATTAACGGCACATCCTCGAAATTCTTAACTAGAATGGACTCAAGATGGCAAAGAAACGGTTAAGCCATCCCATTTTCGAGCCCCGCGCGATCTCACCCTTGCCCGAATAGATGATCCGGGCGTCGGCGACGCGGGTGGAGGCGACCCGGTTGTCGGGGCCGATATCGGCGGCGCGGATGATGCCAGTGATGCCGATCGTCTCGTCGCCGCGATTGAGCGTGAGCAGCTTCTCGCCCCGGATCAGCATCGTTCCGTTCGGGAAGATCCGGGAAATCGTCACGCTGACTTCGCCATTGAGCTGGTTCGACTGCGCGGCCGCGCCCTTGCCATCGAACTTGCCGCCGCCGCTCGCGCCGACATCCGCCGGGCTGAAGAAGGAAGCCGGGCCGGTGGTCGGCGGAGTCAGGCCGATATTGCCCGAGCGATCGGTCGACGCGGTGGCCGACTTGGTCGCCTGGGTCCGCTCGACCAGGCTGATCGTCACGATATCGCCGACCATTGCGGCGCGGGCGCCATTGGTCAGCGCCGAATAGCCATTGGCCGCCTGGAAGATCGCACCGTTGGCGACCGGTACCTGCGGCGGGCTGGCAAAGGCGGGCACATAGTCCAGATCGCGCTTGCGCGGCTTGGCATGGACCGGGTCGACCGCGACCGTGGATAGCACCACCGCGAACAAGCCGAGCGCAGCGAACGCCAGGGCGTCGACGCGCGGTCTCGCCGCGATTTCCGAGCCGGCAGATGATTCCATCCGCCTCGAAATCGCTTTAGAGGTTCTGGTTGGCATATTGCAGCATCTGGTCGGTGGAGGAGATCATCTTGCTGTTCACTTCATAGGCGCGCTGGGTTTCGATCATGTCGACCAGTTCTTCGACGATGTTGACGTTCGAGCCTTCCAGCGAGTTCTGGGCGATCGTGCCACGCCCATCGATGCCACCGGCGCCGACCTGCGGCTGGCCCGACGAGGCGGTCTCGGTCAGGAGATTGTTGCCCTCGGCCTGCAGGCCGGCCGGATTGATGAAATTCGCGATCTCGATCTTGCCGAGCTGACTGACCTCGGTCTGCCCCGCCAGGCTGGCGCTGACGCTGCCGTCGGGGCCGATCGTGACGTTGGTGGCACCCTCGGGAATCTGGATCTGCGGCTGCAACTGATAGCCGTCGGTGGTGACGATCGTGCCGTCCGACGACATCTTGAAGCTGCCGTCGCGGGTATAGCCGGTGCGCCCGTCGGGCATCTGCACCTGGAAATAGCCCGAACCCTGGATCGCCATATCGAGCGGGTTGCCCGTGGTCTGGAGCGAACCCTGGGTCTCGATCTTCGCCGTCCCGTTGATCTGGACACCGGAACCAAGATTGGTGCCGGTCGCATATTTGGTCGATTCCGACGACGCCGCGCCCGGAGCGGTCATCGCCTGATAGGCGAGCGTCTCGAAACTGGCACGATCGCGCTTGAAACCGGTGGTGTTGACGTTCGCCAGATTGTTGGCGATCACCTGCATGCGCATGTTCTGGGCATCGAGCCCGGTGCGCGCTACCTGCAGTGCTGCATTGGTCATCGCAAGCTACTCCGTTCTAAAATTGGTCGACCGACATCAGTCGAAGCGCATCAGGTCGGTCGACGCCTTGTCGATATCCTGTGCGGAACTCATCATCTTGACCTGCATGTCCCAGTCCCGGCTCGCCTCGATCATGTCGATCAGGGTCGCCGAGGTGTTGACGTTCGATCCCTCGAGCGCGCCCTGGCGGACCTGGGCTTCCGGATCGGCACCGAGGGTGCCGCCGTTGCGCGGGCGGAACAGGCCGTCGAGCCCCTTGGCGATCGCGGTGCCGTTGGTGGAAACCAGCTTGAGCCGGTCGACCGTCTGCAGCTGGGTCGCGTCGCCGCCCTGCGGGATGATCGAGATCGTCCCGTCGCCGGCGATCATCAGCTTGTCATAGGGGGGCAGCGTGATCGGACCGCCATCGCCGAGGACGGGCAGGCCATCGCCGGTGGTGAGCAGCCCGCTGTCGCTGATCTGAAGATCGCCGCGCCGGGTATAGGCCTCGTCGCCCTCGCGGCTCTGGACCGCGAGAAGCTTGTCCTTGCCCTGCACCGCGACATCGAGTGGCCGGCCGGTCTGGGCAACCGCGCCCTCGCTCATATCGGCCGAAGTGACCTCGCCCGAATTGGTCGCGCGGGATTCGAAGCCGTCGCCCTTCAGCCAGAGCGCCGTCGACGAGCTCATCTCGCCGCGGAAGCCCGCAGTGTTGACGTTGGCGAGGTTGTTGGCGGTCATCGTCTGACGCGCCATCGCCGATCGCATCGCCGACAGGGAGCTGTAGATCAGCTTGTCCATGGCCTAGCTTCCTTGATCGTCCCGCTCAGGATCAGCCGCGCAGGTTGACGATGGTCTGGGTCATCGTGTTCGCCGCCTCGATCGCCTTCGCATTCGCCGAGAAGTTGCGCTGCGCCTGGATCAGCGCGACCAGTTCCTCGGTGATGTCGACATTGGCCTGCTCGAGCGCGCCCGACTGGATCGATCCGGTGCCATTGGCATTCGCTTCGCCGATGACCGGTTCGCCCGAAATGCCGGTGGTGCCCCATTTACTGTCGCCGAGCTGACGGAGCCCGTCCGGGTTCGAGAAGGTCGCGACGACGATCTTGCCAAGCGCCTGGGTGTCGCCGTTCGAAAAGGTCGCGACGATCAGGCCATCGGCGCCGACCGACACATTGTCGAGCGAGCCGGCCGCAAAGCCATCCTGATCGAAGCTGGTGAGCGTGAAGGGCGCCGCGGCCTGCTTGGTGCTGGCACCATAGGTGAGGTCGAAAGCGAGCGGGGCCGAAGCACCGGTCGGGCTGACCCCGGTGATCGAGATCGTGGCGCTGGGGGCTGTCTTGGCACCCGTGGCATCGAAGGTCAGCGTCAGCGGCGCCGGCTGGGTCGCGGCCGCGCTGTCATAGC
>CAZJXG010000198.1:0-4758 GCA_964549965.1 uncultured Sphingomonas sp.
ATGCTGTTCGCGGCCCCGCTGCTCGCGGCGAAGACCCAGGTCGCGGTGGCAGCCAATTTCACCGAACCGGCCCGGGATATCGCGGCCGCGTTCGAAAAGGCGACCGGCCATAAGGCGATCGTCTCCTTCGGCGCTTCGGGTGCCTTTTACACCCAGATCAGCCACGGCGCTCCATTCGAGATTTTCCTCTCGGCCGATGCCGACCGGCCCGCAAGGGCAGAACGGGACGGGCTGGCGGTGCCCGGTACGCGCTTCACCTACGCGGTGGGCCAGCTCGCACTCTGGTCCGCTACTCCGGGGCTCATCGACCCAAAGGGCGCCGTTCTGAGCCGCGGCAATTTCGAGAAGATCGCCGTCGCTGATCCCGCCACGGCGCCTTATGGCGTCGCGGCGATCGAGACGATGCGCAAGTTGAACCTCTATGGCCGCCTCAAACCGAAAATCGTCACCGGCAGTTCGATCGCTCAGGCCTTCCAGTTCACCTCGACCGGCGCCGCACAACTGGGGTTCGTCGCGTTGAGCCAGGTGATCGCGTCGAAGCGCGGCTCGCATTGGGTGGTCCCTGCGCACCTGCATGCGCCGATCGACCAGCAGGCCGTCTTGCTGAAGACCGGAAGCAGGAATCCCGCCGCTATCGCCTTTATGCGATATCTGAAGAGCCGGCCCGCACTCGCCATCATCAGGCGCTATGGCTATTCGGCCGGATAATGGGCCTGATCCTCGCGACGACGGCCGAACTCGCGCTCGTCACCACCATATTGCTGATCCTGATCGCCACCCCGCTGGCCTGGTGGCTCGCGCGCTCCGGGGCCTGGTGGAAAGAGATTGTCGGTGCGCTGACGGCATTGCCCCTGGTCCTGCCGCCCACCGTGATCGGCTTCTATGTGCTGATCGCCCTCGGACCTGAGAGCCCGCTGATGGCGGTGCTCCAGCCATTCGGTATCCGCACCCTCGCCTTCACCTTCACCGGCCTTGTCATCGGATCGCTCTTCTATTCGCTGCCCTTCGCGATCCAGCCGCTTCGTACCGCCTTCGAGGCGATCGGCGATCGCCCGCTGGAGATTGCCGCGACGATGGGAGCCGGCCCGCTCGATCGCTTCATCACCGTGGCCTTGCCGCTGTCGCGGCGCGGCTTTTTCTCCGCCGCGATCCTCGTCTTCGCGCATACGGTGGGAGAGTTCGGCGTGGTGCTGATGATCGGCGGCAATATTCCGGGGAAAACGGAGGTACTTTCGACCCGCATCTACCAACT
This sequence comes from uncultured Sphingomonas sp., assembly GCA_964549965.1. Classification (GTDB taxonomy): domain Bacteria; phylum Pseudomonadota; class Alphaproteobacteria; order Sphingomonadales; family Sphingomonadaceae; genus Rhizorhabdus. The sequence goes on from CAZJXG010000198.1 coordinate 1,253, forward strand.
CGTTGAAAGCCTCCAGTTCGGCGAAGCGCACCGCATCGCCGCGATGCTCGTGGGCTTCGCCTTTGCAGCGCTGCTTGCGCTGCTGCTCATCGACCGCAAGGTCGGGACACCCAGGCCATGACGATCCTGGTATCGCTGAATGACAGGCTCGGGGACAGCTTTTCGCTACAAGCTGCCTTCGAGGTTCCTTCGACGGGCGTCACCGCGCTGCTCGGTCCATCCGGCTCGGGCAAAACCAGTGTTCTGCGTGCAATGGCCGGTCTCGACCGGATCGCGGGCCAGATCGTCGTCGATGGGGATATCTGGCAGGACACTAGTAGCTTCATCCCACCCGAACAGCGCCGCACGGGCTATGTGTTCCAGGGTGCCGGACTGCTTCCGCACCTCAGCGTCGCCGAAAATCTCGATTATGCCGAGCGCCGCGCCCCGCCGGGGCCCCTCGTCCGCGCGACGGTCATCGATCGCACCGGTATTGCTCCATTGCTCGATCGCCAGCCCTCCCGCCTGTCCGGCGGGGAAGCACAGCGCGCGAGCATCGCCCGTGCCCTGCTCGGCCAGCCCCGGCTGCTGCTGATGGATGAGCCGCTGTCCGCACTCGATAGCGATGCCCGCGCCGATCTGCTCGGCTGGCTCGGACAGTTGCTCGGGCAGATCGACATTCCGGTTTTTTACGTCACGCACGACCGGACTGAGGCGGCTCGGCTGGCCACTCATACCCTTCATATCAGGGACGGTCGGATCGCGCCTTGATGTGCTACCCCGGACAGCATTTCGGCTAAAATGCTGATCTTGGCGGGAATGATCAGATCTGCTGGCGTCGATCCACATGCGGAATGGTCGTGGGACGCAAGCGCAGCGCGGCTTCTATCGCTCCGGCTTCACGATCAAGGCTTGTCGCCACTTCCTGCAGGCTGCGGCGCTCATCTTCGGTAAACGCGTTCTCGGCAAGGCTCCGGGCCTTAGCCGCTTCTCTGCGCAGTTGCCGGACGCTGCCGGGGCTCAACGCCTCCTCATCGCCTGGCACGCCTCTCACGATCCATTTGGTCATACCTCGCTTCTAGCCCGGCCTACCTGAATGGATGGTTACGCATACCGTAATGTTGCAATTGTTTACCGCGCTCATCGGCCGATCGCTGCTATGCGGTGCTGGGGGTAGTTGGGGGGGTAGTGGCAGTGCCATGATCGAGATCAACGACACGCGGCTGACGCATTACCGCCTTCGTATCAAGCGCGCTCGCAAGGCCGCGGATGTTGCAAACAGCGACACCGCCCGTCAGTTGCATCTGACGATCGCCGAGATCTACGAACGCGAAATACAGTCTCTGCTGGCACGCACATTACCGCCCAAGTCAGGCTGATCTGGCCGGGTCGCTCATGTGCGGATCTATCGTCAGCGGTTCATTGCGGCGCGCATAGGGCAGAGATCCGGTTTGCCGCTCGATCATTCGGTGAATCTTTACGGTCGTGCCCTCTTTCAACAACGCGCCCAGCGCGGCGCTATTCTCCGCATCGGCCTGGGTTCGGCGGTGATTGTGCCGGATATAGTCGAGCCAGGTTGCGACATGGTATCGCTCGATCCACAGATCCGGCTCATGAAGATCGCGCAACAATGTCCATCCTCGCGCACCATCCCGCCGGCGGATCCGCCGCCTTTCTGTCATGGCTAACAGGAGGGCAGGAATATTGTGGGCCTCGATCCGATATTCGAGCGTGACGACCACCGGCCCGCTACGGGGCTCGATCGGCACCGCGGTCTCGGGTTCCTGAAATTGACGAAGCGGATCGAGATTAAGGTCATCGACCTGCGGCAGCGGAATGAAAATGCCGAGCAGCACCACGCCGGCCTGTACTGCCGCACCGATCAGCAGCGATGTGACCACACCATGGTGGTCGGCAATGATACCCAGCGTCCAGGCGCCGATGGCCATGCCACCGAAGGCCGTCATCTGATATACGGATAGCGCCCTGGCCACGACCCATCGCGGTGAAGCGAGTTGAATGGTGATGTTGATCGTGGATAACGTCAGCACCCAACTCGCCCCGGCGATCATAAGCGCGACAATGGTAAGCGCGAGCCAAGGGCTGATCGCGGTTACTGCGGTCCCTGCGGCCAGCGCGAGCGACGCCAGCCGCATAATCGTCTCGGTCGACAAATGACGGCGTAGCCATCCCGTCGCCAGCCCGCCGAGGACGGCGCCGACGCCGAAAGCGCCCAGCAACATACCGTAGGTCAGCGGCCCACCTTTTACGATGTCGCGCGCTACAAGCGGCATCATCGCCGACAATGCGCTGGCGCACAGGCCGAAGGCCGTGGCCCGCACGATGACAATCCTGAGATTGGGAGACATGGTGACATAGCGCAGGCCCGCGCCCATCGCCATCAACAGGCTTTCGCGCGGCAGCAGACGCGGCGCCGGTGGCTTGCGCCATCGCAGCAGCACCACGATCAGCGCGATATAGGACAGGGTGTTGAACAGGAAGGCACCGGAACCGCCAACTGCCGCGACGATCGCGCCGCCGACCGCCGGCCCGGCCGTCCGGGCGATGTTGAATCCCATCGCATTGAGCGAAACGGCGGCAGGCAGTTGCGGTCGGGTAACGATATCCCCGACCGAGGCCTGCCATGCAGGACCGCTTACAGCCAACCCGCAACCGATTAGAAACGTGAAACTGAGCAGCAGCCAGGGCGTCAGCCAGCCCTGTGCAGCAAAGAAGGTGAGCATCGCTGATATGGCGAGCATGAAGGTTTGCGCTGCGAGCATCACCTTGCGCCGATCAAGATTGTCAGCCACCGCGCCGGCCCACAGCGCCAGCAGCATGAAAGGCAGCACCGTCGACGTCTGGATCAGAGCAACCATTTCGGAGGAATCGGTGAGCGAGGTCATCATCCAGGCGGCACCCACCGACTGGATCATCGCGCCGAAATTCGACACCAGTGAAGCGATCCACACCGCCCGAAAGGTCCGCACGGCGAAGGGCGAGGATGGCGGCGCAGTCACCTCTCTCGGATCGTCCGATTTCATCCTTTTGCCAATGCAGGAACGGACACCGCCTGCCAAGCCTCCCGCGTCCCTCAATGCCATTTTGCGGCCAGCGCATCGCGCCCATGGGAATCTACGTAACGGAAAAGTCCCGGGTCGCGCCTTCCCCTATCGTTTCTAAATTCATTGTAAGTGCAGTTGGGGGGCCATCGCAGCTAACGTCTTCCTCCGACCGGATTGGCAATGATCGACCAGAATTATCGCCTCGCAGACCGCCGCCAAAGCCTGCGCCTTGCAATCCATCACCGATCTACGCTTCGTATTACGCTCGATGGGGCTTCGCCTGACGGTGAACTGATCCACGGCGTCACGCTGACCGACATCTCGTGCGAAGGACTGATGGCCGCCGACGCCGGGCAGTTGGTGCCCGGTGCGCGGGTGGCCTTGCAAATTCCATTGGTGGGCTGGCGCGAGGCCAGCGTCGTGTGGATCGCCGGCAACCGCGCAGGCTGCCGTTTTCTGCGG
>CAZJXG010000199.1:0-4700 GCA_964549965.1 uncultured Sphingomonas sp.
TCTTGCGCAGCTTGCAGATGAAGACGTCGATGATCTTGAGTTCGGGCTCGTCCATCCCGCCATAGAGATGGTTGAGGAACATTTCCTTGGTCAGGGTGGTGCCCTTGCGCAGCGACAGCAGCTCGAGCATCGCATATTCCTTGCCGGTCAGGTGCACGCGGGCGCCATCGACCTCGACCGTCTTCGCGTCGAGATTGACCGCCAGCTTGCCGGTGCGGATGACCGACTGGCTGTGGCCCTTCGAGCGGCGGACGATCGCATGGATGCGGGCGACCAGTTCCTCGCGGTGGAAGGGCTTGGTGACATAATCGTCGGCGCCGAAGCCCAGCGCGCGGACCTTCGAGTCCATCTCGCCGATGCCGGACAGGATCATCACCGGGGTCTGGACCTTGGCGTTGCGGAGCTTCTTCAGCACGTCATAGCCGTGCATGTCGGGCAGGTTCAGGTCGAGCGCGATGATGTCGTAATCATAGAGCTTGCCCAGATCGAGGCCTTCTTCGCCCAGATCGGTGGTGTAGACGTTGAACCCTTCCGCACCCAGCATCAGTTCGATCGACTTCGCGGTGGTGGGATCATCCTCGATCAGCAAAACGCGCATAGGATCTTCTTCCTGCCTGTTGTTCGGGAGAGAAGGCCTTCCGCCAACGCCACCCGTGAACCTGTGTTAACCATGCCGTTAATGAAGGTAAAAGGTTAACGCGCTCTTAAAGCCATCCGGAATTTTTACTTAGGTAAAAAATCCGTGTGCGTCCGGGGCCTTAGCGGGCGGGGCGGGCGGTGGTGCGCCGGACGGCCCCGCCGGCACGGCGCTTTCGGGGCGGCCAGACGCGGCTGACCGTGATTCCATCGGCCTTCAGCATCGTCTGAACCGAGAGCGGGCCGGCGAGATGGCCCGCCCCGACGGCGACGAAAACCGTACCCGGCGCGTCCAGACGCGCCTTCAGCCAGCGTGCCCAATTCTCGTTACGTTTCTTAAGAAGCACATCGCGCAGATGGGGGGTGAGGTCTTCATCCTCGTTAAAGGCGCGGGCGATCGAGGCCTGATCGCCCGTCGTCCAGGCGCGCAGCAGCCGGGCATAATCCTTGCGCGCCTCGCCGCTGCCATCGGCGAAGCTGGCGAGCATTTCGCGCTGGTCGGCCTCGGGCAGGCTGGCGAACAGGCCGAGCTGCTCCGATGCGGTCTCCAGCGCCTCCACCTTCTTCGGAGCAGCGACAGGGGCGGGGGCGGCCATGCCGGGGGCAGGGGTGGCGGAAGGCGCAAAGGCGGGCAGGATGCTGCCCTCCACCCCGGAATCGCGCGCGACGCCCAGATCCTTCATCATCGCGCCCATCAGCATGAAGCTGGCCTGCCAGGTCGGCATCCGGCTAAGCATCGCCGGATCGAGCTTCGCCCTTTCCAGGATCGCGGCGAAGGCCTTGCGGCTCTTTTCGGGCACGCGCTCGATGATCGGGGGAAGGCTGGGGTCCGGCGGGGGAAACAGCCGGGCGATCGCCTGCGGGTCCTTGTCGATGATCGTCTCGATCACCAGCGTGTCGGCCGACGCCATCGCCCGGCGGATGCGCGCATCCTGCCAGCGATAGCCGGGCGGCAGCGCGTGGATCGTGCCGAACAGATAGATGGTGGTGTCCTTGTCGCCGAACCGCCACAGCGCCGGAGCCGCCGTGACCGGCGCGGCGAGGATGAGGGCGAGGGCGGCGGCGAGGAGCCGGCGGAGGAAGCGCATGGGGGAGATGTAGGTCATCTCCTATCGTCATGCCAGTGGAGGCTGGGCCATGGCATTCCCGTCACTTTACCTTCGTCATTCCCACGCAGGCGGGAATCCATATTCTCTGACGTTCGAACCTCTTGGGGTTCGGTGGATATGGATCCCCGCATCCGCGGGGATGACGATGATGGAAAGCCCGCCGTCCTTGACCCTCGGCCCACCCTGACGCAAAGGGCGCTACGCTTTCGTACACCCAAAGGACCCGTGTCTTGGCGACCAAGCCGCTCTCGTTCCAGCGCCTGATCCTGACGCTCCATGATTATTGGAGCGATCAGGGCTGCGTCATCCTCCAGCCCTATGACATGGAGATGGGGGCGGGGACATTCCACCCCGCGACCACCCTGCGCGCGCTCGGCCCGAACCACTGGAAGGCGGCCTATGTCCAGCCGTCGCGCCGCCCGACCGACGGCCGCTATGGCGAGAACCCCAACCGGCTGGGCCATTATTATCAATATCAGGTGATCCTGAAGCCGAGCCCGGCCAATCTGCAGGAACTGTATCTCGGCAGCCTGGAGCGGATCGGCATCGATCCGCTGGCGCACGACATCCGCTTCGTGGAGGATGACTGGGAAAGCCCGACCCTGGGCGCCTGGGGCCTGGGCTGGGAAGTCTGGTGCGACGGCATGGAAGTCACCCAGTTCACCTATTTCCAGCAGGTCGGCGGGTTCGACTGCAAGCCGGTCGCGGGCGAGCTGACCTATGGGCTGGAGCGGCTGGCGATGTATATCCAGGGCGTCGACCGGGTCTATGACCTCGCCTTCAACGACGAGGGCGTGACCTATGGCGACGTCTTCCTCGAAAATGAGCGCCAGTTCAGCGCCTATAATTTCGAGGCCGCCAACACCGATCTGCTGTTCAAGCAGTTCACCCAGGCCGCCGACGAGTGCAAGGCGCTGCTGGAGCGCGATACGCCGCTGCCGCTGCCGGCCTATGATCAGGCGATCAAGGCCAGCCACATCTTCAACACCCTCCAGGCGCGCGGCGTGATCTCGGTCGCCGAGCGCCAGGCCTATATCGGCCGGGTCCGCGAACTGGCGAAGGGCGCCTGCGCGGCGTGGATGAGCCATAATGGGTGGGAGGCATGAGCGTGGCCGATTTCCTGCTCGAACTCCTCTCTGAGGAAATTCCGGCGCGCATGCAGGAGAAGGCTTCGGCCGATCTCGCGCGGCTGTTCACCGAGGAACTGGCCAAGGCCGGCATCAAGCCCGACAGCATCACCAGCCATGTCACGCCGCGCCGGCTCGCGCTGATCGCGCATGGGCTGCCGCTGGCGACCGCTGCCGTTTCCGAGGAGACCAAGGGCCCCAAGGTCGGCGCACCGCCCCAGGCGCTCGAAGGGTTCCTGCGCAAGACCGGGCTGACGCAGGACCAGCTGGTCGAGCGCGACGGCATCTATTTCGCGATCGTCGAGAAGCCGGGGCGCGAGACCGCGCAGGTGCTGAGCGAGGCGATCCCGGCGATCATCCGGGCCTTTCCCTGGCCCAAGTCGATGCGCTGGGGCGCCGCTTCGGCCTCGACGAGCTCGCTGCGCTGGGTGCGCCCGCTGCAGGGCATCGTCGCGCTGCTCGGCGACGAGATCGTGCCGGTCGAGATCGACGGGCTGACGAGCGGGGCGGCGACGGTCGGCCATCGCTTCCACCATCCCGGCGTCATCACCATCGGCAGCGCCGCCGACTATGTCGAGAAGCTGCGCGCCTGCCATGTCATCGTCGATCCGGCCGAGCGCCGCGAGATGATCCGCAGCCGCGCTGCCGAACTGGCTGCCGGAGCGGGTCTTAGCGTGATCCCCGACGAAGGGCTGGTCGCGGAGAATGCCGGGCTCACCGAATGGCCGGTGCCGCTGCTGGGGCATTTCGACCGCAGCTTCCTGGAGGTGCCGCGCGAGGTGATCCAGCTCACGCTGCGCACCAACCAGAAATATTTCGTGCTGAACGATACCGAGGGCAAGCTCGCCCCGGCGTTCATCTGCACCGCCAACATCACCGCGAAGGATGGCGGCACCGCAATCGTCGCCGGTAACGGCAAGGTGCTGGCGGCGCGGCTGTCGGATGCCAAGTTCTTCTGGGAGCAGGACCTGAAGGTTCCGCTCGAAGGCTATCTGCCAAAGCTCGAGGCGATGCTCTTTTACGAAGGCATGGGCAGCTTGCGCTTCAAAGCGGAGCGTATCAGCGTATTGGCGGCTTGGATCGCTCAAGCCTATTTTCCAGAACGCGATCCCGAGACCGCCCGGCGCGCCGGGCTGCTTGCCAAGGCCGATCTCGCCACCGCAATGGTAGGCGAGTTCCCCGAGCTGCAAGGTGTCATGGGCGGCTATTATGCCCAGAAGGCCGGCGAGAAACCGGGCGCTGTCTCCGCGCTCCAGCAACAATATGTCGCCGCAGTCGAGGGCTGCATTCCGGCCTGCGTAGCACTGGCCGACCGGATCGACACTTTGGTTGCTTTCTTTGCGCGCGGGATCAAACCGACCGGTTCGAAGGACCCGTTCGCGCTACGCCGCGCGGCACTGCAGATTATCCAGACGATCCTCGTCAATGGTACTCGGCTTAAATTGGGCGCGGTGATCGAGCAGGCCAAGGCGGGCGTGATGGCGGACGGTTTGGACACCGCGGAACTGCTCGATTTCTTCGCCGACCGTCTGAAAGTCCAGCAGCGTGAGGCGGGCGTCCGCCACGACCTGATCGACGCTGTGTTCGCGCTGGGCGGGGAGGACGATCTGGTCCGGCTGCTGGCGCGGGTGAAGGCGCTGCAGGCGTTCGTCGAGACCGAGGACGGCCGGAACTTGCTCGCGGGCTACAAGCGTGCCGCGAATATCCTCAAGAAGGAGGGCGGGGTGCCCGCAGGCGCCTCGGCGGTACCCGATTATGCTCCGGAGGCCGCAGAATCGGCGCTGATCGCCGCGCTCGACGCGGCCGAGCCTGAAGCGGCCGCCGCGAT
>CAZJXG010000200.1:0-4674 GCA_964549965.1 uncultured Sphingomonas sp.
AGGATTGCGGCAGTGAGCGCCCAGATGGCGAACAGGCCGAGGACGAGGCGGACGGCGCTTAACGCCCCCTCCCTGCCCAGGGAGGGGAAGAATCGGGGAGAGGGAGGTGGTTGAATTTACGCCGCCCGCTTGTCCGCGATCCGGGTCGGCACCAGCCGTTCGGACCGGAGCGCCGCCGCCACACCCCCATAATCCTTGGCATCGTCACCTTCCGAGCCCGCCTCATGATATTCGGCATCTTCGTTGACCGCCCAGACATCGTGCCGCCGCGCGCCCGCGACGATGTTCCGCGCGGTCAGCATCGCGGTCATCATCGCATGGTCCTGGTTGTTGTAGCGGTGCATGCCGTTGCGGCCGACGAAGTGGAGCGTCGGATAGCGCGCCTCCAGCTCGCCGCGCACCGCCTCAACATGGGCGGCATAGTCATCGTCATAGACCGGATAGGCCTTTTCCTGACGGACCACCGCGCCGCCAACCACCTGGGCGGGATCGCACAGCGACAATTGCGCCAGTTCGCGCGTGGCGAGCGCGATCAGATCGGCGTCGGACGCGGACCACAGGCCATCGCCCTCGAAGCAGAAATATTCGAGGCCGACACAGGCCAGGCTCTCGTCGGGCACCATCTCGGGAGACCAGCTGCGGAAATTCTGGATGCGGCCGACCTGCACCCTGTCGTCATGGATGTAGATCCAGTTGTCGGGAAACAGGTCCTCGGACCGGATCATCAGCGCCACGGTCAGGAAGTCGCGATAATTGAGCGCCATCGCCTGCGGCAGGCTGGCGGGGACCGGATGGACCCGCGCGGCAAGCTCACGCATCGGTGCGGAGCTGATCACATGGTCGGCGCGGATGATCGCCTGCCGGCCCTCGGCATCGACCGCCGAGACCCGCCAGAAGCCGCCGGCCTCGTCCCAGGCGATCTGGTGCAGCTTGTGGCCCATCAGCAGGCTGTTGCCCTGTTCGAGGATGCGGTCGCGCGCGGCGTCCCACATCATGCCGGGGCCTTTGCGTGGATAGCGGAAGCTTTCCAGCAGCGTCTTGGTCTCCATCCCGTCATTCGGGCGCTTGTTGAGGCCGAGCGAACGCCGGATTCCGTCGATCACCGCCTTGCCCAGGCTCAGCCCCTTGATGCGCTGCGCCGCCCAGTCGGCGGACATCTCGTCGCACGGCATGCCCCACACCTTCTCGGTATAGGTCTTGAAGAAGATGCCGAACAGCCGGGCGCCGAACTGGTTGACCACCCAGTCCTGGAAGCTCGCGACGTCCTTCTTGGGGAACAGCTTCCAGCGGAAGAAGCTCGCCATGCACAGGGTCGATTGCCACAGGCCCAGATTGCGCAGCGCCTCGAAGGCGCGCAGCGGATAGGCGTAGAATTTTCCGCGATAATAGATGCGGCTCATCCGCGGCCGCTCGATGAAATCATCGGGCAGCAGCTCGTTCCACAGATCGACCACCTCGCGCGACTTGGAGAAGAAGCGGTGGCCACCAATGTCAAAGCGGAAGCCCTGATGCTCGACGGTGCGGCTGATCCCGCCCACCTGATGCGGGTCCTTCTCGATCAGGGTGACGGTGAGGCCTTCCTTGCCGAGCATATAGCCCGCGGTCAGCCCGGCGGGACCCGCGCCGATGATCGCGACGTCGACATGGTTGGTGGCGCGCGGCATGCAGGGTCCTCAAATCCGGATCGTCATCGGAGCTATGGCCGCGCAGCCGCTAAAAGAAGGTTAACGAGCGGCTAAAAGAGGGGTCTTCCTGCCCGGCCATCCTTCGCCTAATCGCTGGGGGATGACCCCCGCCGTTGCGGTTCGCCGCCCCGCCCTCATCCTCGCCTTCGCGCTGATCGCCGGCTTCGCGTTATGGACGCGCGCGTGGAACATCTGGGCCGAGCCGATGTGGCTCGACGAGGCGTACAGCGCCTATGCGGCGTCGAAGGGCTGGGATTTCCTGTGGGCGGTCGTGCCGCGCTATGAGACCCACCCACCCTTCTATTATTCGCTGCTGCGCGGCTGGACGCTGATCGTCGGCGACGGCCTTGTCGGGCACCGGCTGCTCGGCGTTGCGGCCGGCATGGCGACTCTGCCGCTGCTCGGGCTCGCGGCCGCCCGGCTGGCGCCGATCGCGGGGGCGAGGCCAGTCCCCGTAGCACTCGCTACAGTGGCGATCGCCGGCGTCTCCCCGGTGCTGATATGGATGAGCCGCGAGACCCGGCCCTATGCGCTGATGATCCTCGCTTATGCCGGTGCCTGCCTGGCGCTGATCGCCATTGCCGAGCGGCGGGCGCGGGGCGACGCGCTGGCCGGGCGCGCCTTCGCCGTCTGGCTGGCCTGCGGGGTGCTGATGCTGTGGCTCCACAATCTGGGGCCGCTTTATGCCGCGGCGATGGGGCTGGCGCTGCTCTGCGTGGTCGATGTGCGGACGATGCGGCGCGCCGACTGGCTGTGGTTCGTCGGCGGCCATCTGCTGGCCATCGCCCTGTGGCTGCCGGCGCTGTTCATCCTGCTCGATCAGGCGCCCGAATGGGTGCGCGCGACCTGGCTGAAATATTCATCGGCCGATATCGCGCGCCGCGCGACCTATATGTTCACCGGCGGCCGCGACGATTTCCGCGTGGCCGCCGCGATCCTCGCGCTGTGCGGCGGGGCGCTGCTGTGGCGGGCGCGTCGGCGCGGATTACTGGCGGCGCTGCTGATCCTGGCGCTGCTGCCGGTAACGGTATCGGTCCTGATCTCCGCCACGATCGCCCCGGTCTTCATCATCCGGACGATGACCGCGCTCGCCATGCCGGCGATGCTGCTGATGGGGCTGGGGGTCGGCTGGAGCTGGCAGCGTTGGGGCTGGCTGGTCCCGGCGGCGGCGCTGGTCTGGCTGGTCGTTGCGCAGGCGCAGACGGACATCAGGGCACGCGCGATCCTCAAGCGCGACTGGTACCGGACGATGGAATGGCTCGCCCCCCGTTTCCGCCCCGGCGATGTCGTGTTCGCCTATCCCAATGAGGGGGCGCTGCCGTTCGACCGCGCCGTGCGCGACTATGGCCTGGCGATGCCGAGCCGGCCGATCCCGACCGCCGTTCCTTCGCTAAGCCCGCCGCCGGGGAGCTGGTATGTCAGTGGCTCACGCGGCGTTCCCTCGCTCGACCGGCCGCATCTGCGCGCGATCGCCGAGGCGCCGGCGACCCGCGCGGTGCCGACGATCTGGCTGCTGCGGCTCGGCCCCTGGGCCTATGACAAGGGCGACGTGTTCCTGGAGGAGCTGTCGAAGGGCCGGGTCGAGACCGGCCGCTTCAAGGACGGCGCGATCGAGATCGTCGGATTGAAGCGCACCGGTTCCTCCCCGGCACGGGGCGGCGGACCGCGAAGCGGTGGAGGGGGCTAAAGGCCGGGCGCAAGGCAGCGGGGAGACGATCCCCCTCCACCATCCTGCGGATGGTCCCCCTCCCCGTGCCGGGGAGGAATGGGCGTTACCGACCGTCGCGGCGCCCCAGCAGACGCAGCCTTAGCGCGTTGAGCTTGATGAAGCCTGCCGCGTCGCGCTGGTCATAGGCGCCGGCGTCGTCCTCGAAGGTGACGACCTTTTCCGAATAGAGCGTGTGCGGCGACCTGCGGCCGATGACATGCACGCCGCCCTTGTAGAGCTTCAGGCGCACGGTGCCCGTCACCTTGTCCTGGCTATGGTCGATCGCGGCCTGGAGCATCTCGCGTTCGGGGCTGAACCAGAAGCCGTTGTAGATCAGCTCGGCATAGCGCGGGGCCAGCTCGTCCTTCAGATGCGCGGCGCCGCGATCGAGGGTGATCTGCTCGATGCCGCGATGGGCGAGATGATAGATGGTGCCGCCCGGCGTCTCGTACATGCCGCGGCTCTTCATGCCGACGAAGCGGTTCTCGACGAGGTCGAGACGGCCGATGCCGTGGCGGCGGCCATAATCGTTGAGCGCTTCCAGCAGGGTCGCCGGGCTCATCCCCACGCCGTTGATCGCCACGCCGTCGCCGCGCTCGAAATCGATGGTGATGATCTCGGGCTGGTCGGGCGCGTCCTCGGGATTGACGGTGCGCGAATAGACATAGTCGGGCACCTCCTCCCACGGATCCTCGAGCACCTTACCCTCGGACGACGTGTGCAGCATGTTCGCGTCGGTCGAGAAGGGCGATTCGCCGCGCTTGTCCTTGGGCACCGGGATCTGGTGCTGCTCGGCGAAGGCGATCAGCGCGGTGCGGCTGGTGAGGTCCCATTCGCGCCAGGGCGCGATCACGCGGATATCGGGGGCAAGGCCATAATAGCCCAGCTCGAAGCGGACCTGATCATTGCCCTTGCCGGTGGCGCCATGGCTGACCGCGTCGGCGCCGACCTGGCGGGCAATCTCGATCTGGCGCTTGGCGATCAGCGGCCGGGCGATCGAGGTGCCGAGCAGGTACAGGCCTTCATAGAGCGCGTTGGCGCGCATCATCGGGAAGACATAGTCCTTCACGAACTCCTCGCGGAGATCGTCGATGAAGATATGCTTGTCGGGCACGCCCATCAGCTTCGCCTTGGCGCGGGCGGGCTCCAGCTCCTCGCCCTGGCCGAGATCGGCGGTGAAGGTGACGACCTCGCAATTATAGGTCTGCTGGAGCCATTTGAGGATCACGCTCGTGTCGAGCCCGCCCGAAAAGGCCAGCACCACCCGCTTCACTTCGTTCG
>CAZJXG010000201.1:0-4539 GCA_964549965.1 uncultured Sphingomonas sp.
GACATCGCGCCGTCGCCGATCACCGCGATTGCACGGCCCGGCTTGTCGGCAAGCTTGTTGGCGACGGCGAAGCCCAGCGCGGCGGAGATTGAGGTCGAGCTGTGCGCCGCCCCGAACGGATCATATTCGCTCTCGCTGCGCTTGGTGAAGCCGGAGAGGCCACCGGGCTGGCGCAGGGTGCGGATGCGGTCGCGCCGGCCGGTCAGTATCTTGTGCGGGTAGGCCTGATGGCCGACATCCCAGATCAGGACATCGCGCGGCGTATCGAAGACATAATGGATCGCGGTGGTCAGCTCGACCACGCCGAGGCCGGCGCCGAGATGCCCGCCCGTCACCGACACCGCCGAAATCATCTCAGCCCGCAATTCGTCGGCGAGCTGGCGAAGCTCCGTCGGCTTGAGCCGGCGCAGGTCTTCGGGCGTGCTTACGGTGTCGAGAAGCGGGGTTACGGGACGGTCACTCATCGGCCCCGCCTTAGACCCATTTGGACGAGGTTCCTAGCCTTGGCAGACGGAGCAACGCAGCCAAATGTCGTAGGCCGTGACCGCAAGGAGAGGCTTTCGTCCGCCCCCTTGTCCTTCGTCATGCTGAACTTGTTTCAGCACATCCACCCAACATCCGAGAGCGCTCTTCGGGCGCATGGTGGACCCTGAAACAAGTTCAGGGTGACGGCATCGCGATTATGCTGCGTCACCCTCCGCGCAGTCGGCACAGCTGCCTTTGACTTCAATCACCGGACGCAGGTTGGAGAAGCCCGCTTTCTCGGCCGCCTTGCGTACGGCGCCCGAAAGCTGGTCGTCATCGACATGGCCGACCTTCCCGCAGCTGTCGCAGATCAGGAAGACGCAGTCATGCTCGCAGTCGGGGTGGGCGTTGACGATATAGGCATTGGCGCTCTCGACCCGGCGGGCGAGGTTGGCGGCAACGAACACATCGAGGATGCGATAGACGCTGTTGGCGGCAACCCGCCGGCCGGTCGATCGCGATACCGCTTCGGCAAGGTCATAGGCCGAAGCCGGCTTGGCCGCCCCGCTCAGCGCCGCGAAGATTTCGGCGCGCATCGGCGTCCACTGCTCGCCCGCCCGCTCGAACGCGCGCTGTGCGGCATCGGCAAGCGACTCGCCCTTGTGGAGCTTGTGATCATGTGCGGTGGCCATGTGGGTAATCTAGGCCTGCGCCGGGGCAGCGGCAACCCTCAGCCTGTATGCGAGCGCCGGTTGAGCAGATGCGCGATCGCGACGCAGCTGACACCGAGCATGGTGAAGGCCGCCTCCCCAAGCCCATGCGGTACGCTGAGCGCGGCCGCCATCAGCGCGATGCCCAGCGTGCCGAGAAGCATCGGCGCCCGCCGGCGGTGTTGCAGGAAACCACGCCCCAATCCGACGATCGCGAGCAGGATCGCAAAACCAAGGCCGACCTCGTGGATCGCCGGGTGGAGCAGCGCCCCGCCCGCGGTCGCCAGCAGCGCGACCAGAAGCACACTCGCCGCGCAGTGCACGAAGCATAGCGCCGACAGGCCGATGGCCAGCCGGTCGAACATGTCGCGCGCAGATACCGAACGAGTCACCACCATCGATCCTCTCACCGTGCCCATCGCATGGTCCGGCTAAAGATACAATATATCATTCAAGGACGTCGATTTTTATCCATCCTGCCGGCATGGGCGCTGGCAGCATGATCGATGATCGTCGAGGCCCGCGGCGGCCAGTAGGGCCACGAAACTGTCGACCAAACCTCTCCGCTCATCCTGAGGAGCTACTGAGCCTGTCGAAGTGGCGTCTCGAAGGACGGTCCTTCGAGACGGGTCTTCGCCTTCGCTCAGCCCCTCCTCAGGATGAGCGGGTAGAAATATGTGGATGACCCGGAAGGTCAGCTCCTTGGGGTAAGTCCTGCCAAATCCCCCGGCTCGTTGACATTGGCCAGGCCGGGCCAGTCGATCGCCTGCGCGCCCGCCGCGTCGGCCCAGGCCCGGATCGCATGCTTACGGTCCTCGGCCAGGAAGGCGTCGAGCCCCGCCGCGAGTCCGGTCGGCCAGCAGCCGACCAGCGGAAGCTGCGCGACAAAGGCGGGAGCATCGGCGATCAGCCGCTCGAACAGCGGGCCGGGCAGCAGCGGCGTATCGCACCCGACGGTGAGCACCGCGTCGTGGCCCTGCGTCCGCGCATGGTGAAGCGCCGCGCAGATCCCGCCGAGCGGCCCCATGTCGGGCGCGGGGCGATCGGCGACGCTGGCCACTCCGTCATGCGCCCTGCCACAGACGATGATCTCGTCGGCAAACGGCCGCAGCGCCGCGATCGCATGATCGATCAGCGGGCGGCCCTGCCACAGCGCCATGGCCTTGTCCGATCCGAAGCGGCTCGCCCGGCCGCCGGCGATCACGGCGCCGAGCCGGCTCACCGGGCGACGAGCATCGCGTCGGGGCGGGCGAGGACGATCAGCCGCAAGCCCGCCGCGCGCGCCCGGTCCACCGCAAGCGCGGTCGGCGCGGAAACGGTGACGAGCGTCGGACAGGCCGCCAGCGCCGCCTTCTCCACCAGCTCGAAGGAGCAGCGCGACGACAGCAGCGCGAAGCCGCCATCCCAGCCCAGCCCGCCGCGCAGCATCGCGCCATTGAGCTTGTCGAAGGCATTGTGGCGGCCGACATCCTCGCGCACCAGCCGGATCGCACCGTCGCGTCCGCACAGGGCGGCGGCGTGGACGGCGCCGGTCGCGCCGTTCATCGGCTGGCGGGACGACAGCGCATCGAGCGCCGCGAAGATCGCGGCGTCGGCGGGCGCCTCCCCCGGATCGGTCATGGGTAGCGGCCGCAGCGCCTGTTCGAGATTCTCGATGCCGCACAGTCCGCAGGAGGATTCGGAGACGCGGTGGCGAACCCGCTCGGCGACCAGACCGATCCGGTCCGGCGACAGGGTGATCCGCAGGATCCAGCCGCGCTCGACGGCATGCGCCTCGACATCGACGATCTGCCGTGCATCGTCGATCAGCCGCTCCGCCCGGCTGAAGCCGAAAGCCAGGTCCTCCAGATCGGCGGCGCTCGCCATCAGCACCGCATAGCCCAGGCCGTTATACTCGATCGCGATCGGCGTCTCGTCGGCGACGGCGCGGTCGATCGCCTGCTGCGTGCCGTCCCGCAGGACCCGGCGGAAAGGCTGGCGGCGCACCGCCGCGCCATCGGCCATGCTCAGTCCGCGCTCGCGGGAAGCCGCGCCACCGCCGCCGCGGCGATCGGGGTCAGCGCATCGGGCCGCTCGACGGCAAGCGCGCGGATGCGCGACTTCATCCGCGGTTCCCAGAAAGCCAGGAGGTGATCGGCGGTCGCGGTCATCGCTTCCTGCTGCCCCATCGCCGCGAAATTGCGGGCGATCTGGTTGACCATATAGACCAGCTTGTCGTCCGTGGTCATGCTCATCTATTCGGCGGCCTCCACGAGGATGCGGCGGCTGTGCCGCGCCTGCTCGGCATAGTCCTCCTGCCAGTCGGACGGGCCGTTCGACAGGCCGATCTGCACCGCCGTAACCTTATATTCCGGACAGTTGGTCGCCCAGTCGGAATAGTCGGTCGTGATCACATTGGCCTGCGTCGTGGGATCGTGGAAGGTCGTGTACACAACGCCCGGCGCCACCCGCTCGGTGACGGCGGCGCGCAAGGTCGTCTCCCCAGCGCGGCTGCGCAGATAGACCCAGTCGCCATCCTTGATCCCGCGATTTTCGGCATCGAGCGGATGAATCTCCAGAAGATCCTCGGGGTGCCAGGCGACATTGTCGGTACGGCGCGTCTGGGCGCCGACATTATACTGGCTGAGAATACGCCCCGTGGTGAGCAGCAGCGGATAGCGCGGGCCGGTCTTCTCGTCGGTCGCGACATAGTCGGTCACGGCGAACTTGCCCTTGCCCCGCGCGAAGCCGTCGATGTGCATCATCGGCGTGCCGAGCGGAGCCTTCTCGTTCGCGGGCCACTGCACCGAACCCTGCTCGTCGAGCAGGTCATAGCTGACCCCCGCGAAGCTCGGCGTCAGCCGGGCAATCTCGTCCATGATCTCGGATGGGTGGGTATAGCTCCAGTCGAGCCCCATCGCCCGCGCGACCAGCTGGACGATCTCCCAGTCGGCCTGGCCGTTGAGCGGGGCCATCACCTTGCGGACCCGCTGGATGCGGCGTTCGGCATTGGTGAAGGTCCCGTCCTTTTCGAGGAAAGTCGATCCCGGCAGGAAGACATGCGCGTAATTGGCGGTCTCGTTGAGGAACAGGTCCTGCACCACGACGCACTCCATCGCCGCCAGCCCGGCCGCGACATGGTGGGTGTTCGGATCGGACTGCAGGATATCCTCACCCTGCACGAACAGCCCCATGAAGCTGCCGTCGGTCGCGGCGTCGAGCATGTTGGGGATGCGCAGGCCGGGCTCGCTGTCGAGCGACACGCCCCATGCCGTCTCGAACAGAGCGCGCGTCGCGCTGTCGGAAACATGGCGATAGCCCGAATATTCATGCGGGAAGCTGCCCATGTCGCAGGCGCCCTGGACATTGTTCTGGCCGCGCAGCG
>CAZJXG010000202.1:0-4538 GCA_964549965.1 uncultured Sphingomonas sp.
CGAGGCCAGCGTCGTGTGGATCGCCGGCAACCGCGCAGGCTGCCGTTTTCTGCGGCCTCTCAGCCTTGAAGAGCTGGGCCTGGCTGCCGCTCATAGTGAACGCCTCGCGGCCGAATGTCCGTCCCTGGCAGCCCAGATCGCTGAACTGGCGGCCAGTCGCGCCTGGGTGGAACCGGCCAGCACCGAAGCGCCCTCCAGGACGGGGTGGGAGCGGTGGTGGCTCGCGCCTGCCGCCGTTCTTCTCAGCCTGCTCGCCTTCGGGCTGTCGTTCATATTGTTCGAGCAATTTGGCTGACAGCCTGACGGCCCGGCATGGAATCAGCCTTAGCGTAGCGTTCACCAATTCCCCTAACCCGGCCGTATTGCCTTTCGCTTAGTCCTCATCCTGCCGGCCCGGTGTGTTGGGTGGGTGTGTGAGGTAGCGTAAACATGTCTTTAGCAACGGCTCTGGGTTTCAAGGGCAGGCCGGACGCGCGCCAGGATGCGCGCAACAGGGTGCTGCTCCGTGCCTCGCTTCTGGCGGGTGGCAGGCCGACTCCGGTGTATCTGCTCGATCTGTCGCGCAAGGGGGCGCTCGCGCACGCCGACACGCCCCCGGACCCCGGCGAGGTGGTCTGGCTGGTCTGTCGCGGCAACGAGGTGCTGTCCCGGGCCGCCTGGGTCCGGGGCAATCGCTTCGGCCTCGCCTTCGATCAGAACCTTCCGACCACGAAGTTCGAGGCACTGCTCAAGGAGGGTCGCCACGGCCTTGCCGCGGGAACGCCACCGCCGCTTGGAGCGGCCATGGCGTAAAAAGACCGCTGCTGGACGGTGGGCTCTAGCATCGCGCCAGTCTAACCATCCGCCGGATCAGCCTGCGTCGTGGAAAATGACGCCGAGCACCTGCCGCCGTCCCGATCGCACCGTCGCGACCCCGTGGCGCATGCTGACCCGATGATCGCCGCGCGAGCCGGTGCGTGGCCGATGTGCGACCGCGAAAATGACCGCGTCGCCCTGCTCCAGCGGTACGACTTCGGCGCGCGACTGCATATGCGGGCGCTGCTCCGTCAGCACGAACTCACCGCCCGTGAAGTCCTCGCCAGGCGCCGAAAGCAAAACCGCTGCCTGCATGGGAAAGACATGCTCGCCATAGAGATCCTGGTGCAGGCAATTATAGTCGCCCGCTCCATAGCGCAGGATCAGCGGGGTAGGCAGCATCTGTCCCGCGCCATGGCATCGGTCGAGGAAGGTGGCGTGGTCCGCCGGAAAACGCGCTTCAAAACCCATCCGTTCATGCCAGCGGTTGGCAAGCGGCGCGAGACACGCATAGAGCGCACTCCGCACGCTCTGCACCAGATCCGGAAGCGGATAGGCGAAATAGCGATAGGCGCCTCGCCCATAGCCATGCCGTTCCATGACCACCTCCTTGCGGAAGCCCGCCTCGCGATCATAGAGCGCCGCGGTCGCCAGGCATTGGTCGCGATCGATCAGCTTCGGCAGCACGGCCCAGCCTCGTTCGTCCAACTCGGCGGTGGCGCGGTTCCAGTCATGCTCGTCGATCGGGATCATCGCCCGCCTCTGCCCTATCGCAGGCGCGCGCGCTTCCCGTTCCTTGCGGTCACGCCGAAAGCGCGCTCCGCCGCCGGGCATAGCCGAAATAGATGGCGAGGCCGACGCCATTCCACAGCAGGCACCACAGCAGGGTCTGCACAGGCAGGCTGACGAACAGATAGAGGCAGCCCAGCACTGCTCCCAGTCCGACAAGCAACGCCGCTGGCGTCCGGAAGGGCCGCTTGAGATCGGGGCGCTGGCGGCGCAGCACGATCAGGCAGGCGCCGACCGCCATGAACGCGATCAATGTTCCGGCATTCGCCAGCGCTGCAATCTCCCCAATCGGCAAAAGCCCGGCCAGGATCGCGACCAGAACCGCAGTGGCGGTGGTGATCCGCGCCGGCGTTCCGCGCGAGGAGATCACGGTAAGCGATCGGGGCAGGAAGCCGTCTCGCGCCATGGCGAGAAAAATGCGGCTCTGGCCATAGAGGAAGGCGAGCAGCACCGTCGGCAGGGCGATCACCGCTGCTGTGGCGACGATCTTGGCGACGCCAGGCCGCCCCAGTTCACGCAGGATCAGCGCGAGCGGCTCCGGGCTGTCGGCAAACCCCGTGAAGGGCACCGCTCCGATCGCGGCAGCCGCCACCAGGATATAGATCAGCGTGCAGACGAGCATCGATCCGACGATGCCGATGGCCAGATCCCGCTCGGGCCGCTTGGTTTCCTCCGCTGCGGTCGAGATCGCATCGAAGCCGTAAAAGGCGAAGAAGATGATCGCCGCCGCCGCCATCACGCCGCGCGGGACACCATCCTCCCCCGCCACCGAAGCAAAGCCGTACGGCATGAAGGGATGAAGATGACTGGCGTCGAAGCTGGGCAGCGCGACCGCGACGAACAGCGACAGCGTCGCGATCTTGACGAGCACCAGCACGGTATTGACCCGCGCGCTTTCATGCGTGCCGAGCAGCAGCAGGAAGGTGACGACGGCGATGATGAGGATAGCCGGCAGGTTGATCAGCCCGCCCAGTTCTGGCCCCTGGGTCAACGCTTCAGGAAAGCCGAAACCCATCAGCAGCGGCGAGGCATAGCCCGACCAGCCGACCGCCACGGTCGAGACCACCAGCGAATATTCGAGGATCAGGCTCCAGCCGACCACCCATGCGAATATCTCGCCAAGCGCAGCATAGCTATAGGTATAGGCGCTGCCCGCCGCCGGCATCATCGCCGCCAGTTCGGCATAGGCGAGTGCGGCACAGGCACAGATCGCACCTGCGATCGCGAAGGAGAGCAACACCGAAGGACCAGCGCGGTCGGCCCCCACCCCGATCAGGGTCAGGATACCGGTGCCGACGATCGCGCCGACGCCAAGCGCCACCAGATGCGGCCAGGACAAGGTCGGCGTCAGCCGCCCCTCATGCCTCTCGGCCCCGCCGATCGGCTTGCGCCGCATCAATCCGCTCATAACCCTTTCCTCCCCGCGAAGCCGTCCGTCGCTTTTATCAGCTGGTCCAATATGCCGGGTTCCGAATAAGCGTGGCCCGCCCCTTCGATCAGGTGGAAATCGGCCTCCGGCCACGCCTTGTGCAGCGACCATGCATAATGGAGCGGGCACGGCATGTCATAGCGCCCATGGACGATCACGCCCGGAATGCCGCGCAGCTTGTCGGCATCGCGCAGCAGTTGCTGGGGCTCCAGCCAGCAATCATGGTGGAAGTAATGATTTTCGATCCGGGCGAAGGCGATCGCGAAATGGTCGTCGCCATGCTGCTCGCTCAATGCCGTGCTCGGCAGCAGAGTGATCGTCTCACCCTCCCACAGGCTCCACGCCCTGGCCGCTTCCCGCTGTACGGCAACATCATCGCCGGTCAGCCGCCTGTTGTAGGCCGCAACCATGTCCCCGCGCTCGGCCTCTGGAATGGGCGCGACGAAGCCGGCCCATTTGTCGGGAAACATCTGCGAGACGCCCCACTGATAATACCAGTCGATCTCCGCGCGGGTCGCCGTGTAGATCCCGCGCAGCACCAGTTCGCTCACCCGATCGGGATGGGTCTCCGCATAGGCGAGCGCGAGGGTCGATCCCCAGCTTCCGCCGAACAGCAGCCATTGTTCCGCCCCGGTCATCGCCCGCAGCCGTTCGATGTCGGCTACCAGATGCCAGGTCGTGTTGGCGGTGAGATCGGCATGCGGCGTCGACCGCCCGCATCCACGCTGGTCGAACAGCAGCAGATCGTAGCGCGCGGGGTCGAACAGCCGCCGATGATCGGCCGAGCAGCCTCCACCCGGCCCGCCATGGAGGAAAACCGCCGGCTTGCCGCCTGGCGTCCCTACCCTCTCATAATAGATGCTATGCCCGTCGCCGACGTCGAGCATGCCGGTCGCATAGGGCTCGATCGTGGGATAAAGGCTGCGCAGTCCGCTCATCTCCTCCTCGCCGCATTGGCCGCCAGAGAGCCGGCCGACTTGATCTCGCGCATCGCGATCGTTGTCGTGAAACGCTCGACCCCCGGCAGGCGCCACAGTTCGGATCGCAGGAATTCGTCGAGGTCGGTCATGTCCCGCGCCAATATATGCGCCAGATAATCGGTGTCGCCTACCGTGGCATGGCAGGCCATGATCATCGGATGATCGCTTACCGCCCGTTCGAATGCCGTATGCTGGTCGAAGCGGACACTGACCCGCACAAAGGCGGCGGTGCCGAGGCCCAGCGCAGCGGGATCGAGCGCGGCATGATAGCCGCGGATCGCTCCCGTCTGCTCCAGTCCCTGCACCCGCTTCCAGCAGGGCGTCTTCGACAGCCCCACGGCTTCGCCGAGACTGGCGAACGACAACCGCGCATCAGCCTCCAGCGCGGCGAGGAGGTTGTGATCGATCTGGTCGAGCGACATCCACATTCAATCTTTGAAATCAACGAACGGTAGGACGATAGTTATATTTCTTTGCCGTGAAAAGGGCCATCGTCCTACCCCATAGCCAGAAGACGATCATTATCGGAACAATGTTGCCGCGGT
>CAZJXG010000203.1:0-4527 GCA_964549965.1 uncultured Sphingomonas sp.
TCCGAACCGCCCGACGAGCCAATCTCCAATATCTCCCCTCGCTCCCACTCAGATCTTCATCAGCCACCCGCATCGGCTCTCCCGCTCACGCTGTCGATCCGCAATGCCGTGGCACGCTCGAATATGTCACGAATCAGCGGGTCGCGTTCCTGGGCGCGGATGGCGATCTGGAACGGGATCGATCGGCGCGGCGTGAAGCGCAGCTCGGCGAGGCTGCCGCGGTCGAGCTGATCGCGCACCATGATCGCGGGGACGAAGCTCATTCCGCCGCCGGCCAGGGCGATGTCGATGAGGGTGCGCACATTGTTGGAGAGGTTGATCACCGGGCCGGAGGGTTCGTTCCCGCCGAGGCTGGCCAGCGCCAGCGCATGAATCGGCGAATGCGAATGGATCAGCCAGATCGGTACGTTCGCCGGGTAATCGCCGGGATCGAGGCCCAGCGCCGGGCTCGCGACCCAGATCATTTCCGCGTCGCCGATCGGCCGGGTTTCGATGCTCGGACTGGACACCGGCCCGGCGAGGAAGATCAGGTCATGGGTGGCGCCCAGCAACTTGCGCAGCATCGCCTGCGAAAGGTCGATCTCGACCTCGATCGTCGCCCGCGGCATCGCCGTCTTCAGCTCCGCCAGGAATGTCGGCAGGCAGCTGGCCGCCGCAATCTCGCCGGCACCGATCCGAACGATGCCGGATGCTCGCTCGAAGCTGTTCGACTGCAGCAGTGTCCGTTCGATCACCGCCCATAGCGGTTCGCAATCCCGGACCAGCGCGCGCCCCCGGACGGTCAACTCCATCCTGCGGCCGGCGCGCTGGAAGATATGGTAGCCGATCTGGCTTTCCAGCTCGCGGATCCGCGCTGAAATGGCGGGCTGGGTGGTGTTCAGCCGTTCCGCCGCTGCGGCGAACGTCCCCAGCCGGCTGATCCACAGGAGCGTCTCGAGATGATAGAGTGATAGCCGTCTCATAAGAGTTGCTGATATATATCGGAAGAAAACAACAATTGGAACTTATGGCTTGGACCCGCTAGCCCATCCTCAGGGAGATGCGCATGACCAAAATCTATTCGTCCGCCGAAACAGCCCTTGAGGGGCTGTTGTTCGACGGCATGACGATCTGCTCGGGCGGCTTTGGCCTGTGCGGAATTCCGGAACGGCTGATCGACGCCATCGTCGCCTCGGCCGTGCAGAATCTCACCGTTGCCTCGAACAATGCGGGCATCGATGGAGAAGGTCTGGGCAAGCTGCTGCGCAGCCACCAGATCCGGAAGATGATCAGTTCCTATGTCGGCGAGAACAAGGAGTTCGAGCGGCAATATCTCGCCGGTGAGATCGAGGTCGAATTCAGCCCGCAGGGTACGCTGGCGGAGCGGATGCGCGCCGGAGGCGCGGGCATTCCGGGCTTCTATACGAAGACCGGCGTCGGCACCCTGGTCGAGGAAGGCAAGGAAACGAAGATGTTCGATGGCGAGAGCTATGTGCTCGAACGCGGCATTCGCGGCGACCTGTCGATCATCAAGGGCTGGAAGGCCGATGAAGCCGGCAACCTCGTCTTCCGCAAGACCGCGCGGAACTTCAATCATCCGGCGGCAACGGCGGGCAAGATCTGCGTGGCCGAGGTCGAGGAGATCGTCCCGGTCGGCTCGATCGATCCCGATCACATCCACTTGCCCGGTATCTATGTGCAACGGCTCGTGCTGGGCGCGCCTTACGACAAGAAGATCGAGTTCCGCACCGTGCGGCAGAGGGAGGCGGCATGATGGCGCAGGAAACCAAGGGCTGGGATCGCAACCAGATGGCGGCACGCGCCGCCCGGGAGCTGAAGGACGGCTTCTACGTCAATCTCGGCATCGGCATCCCCACGCTCGTCGCCAATAATATCCCGGCGGGAATGACGGTGACGCTCCAGTCCGAGAACGGCATGCTCGGCATCGGTCCCTATCCCTATGAGGGCGAGGAAGACGCCGACCTCATCAACGCGGGCAAGCAGACGATCAGCCAGTTGCCCTCGACCAGCTTTTTCTCCTCCGCGGACAGCTTCGCGATGATCCGCGGCGGACATATCGACCTGACCGTGCTCGGCGCGATGGAAATCTCCGAAACCGGCGACATCGCCAACTGGATGATTCCCGGCAAGATGGTGAAAGGCATGGGCGGGGCGATGGACCTGGTCGCCGGCGTCAAGAAGATCATCGTGGTGATGGAGCATAATGCCAAGGATGGCAGCCCGAAGTTCATCCCCGCCTGCACCCTGCCGCTCACCGGCAAGAACGTGGTCGATATGATCATCACCGATCTGGCGGTGTTTCAGCGGCCGGACCATGACAGCCCGTTCCGCCTGATCGAAATGGCGCCGGGCGTCACGGCCGAGGATGTCGCGTCGAGGACGACGGCCCACTATCTGAGCTGAGCTGGCGCGTTCAGAACCGCAGCGCGATCGAGGCGAGCAGCCGGTCGGAAGCCGTCGACGTTCCGGTGGCGACGGCGCGCTTGCCGGATCGGTGGGCATAGACCGTCTCGATCGCGAAGGCCGACGGCCCCACCAGCCGCAGTCCGCCGCCGAATGAGGTGAATCGTCCGTCCGCGTCGCCCGCCGTGGCGGCGGTGCCGGCATTCCAGGTGCGGACATGGTCGACGAAGCCGAAGACCTGCGGGCGGAGGCCGTCGCGCTGCCAGACATCGAGGCGCGGCTCCAGCCGCAGGCCCAGCGCGCGGTCGCCCGATGCCGAGCCTGGGTCGTAACCACGGCCGATCGTATAGTTGCCGATCGCATATTGCTCGAAACCCGGCAGGCGTCCGCTCGACCATTGGCCGTCCAGCGTTAGAGCGAGGCTGAACGCCGATCCCCAGGCCATGACATCCTCGGCCGTGGCGCGCACCACGGCCGCGCTGCTGTCGTTGCTGCTGCTGCCGGTCGCCGTGGCCGCGATCGAGCGCGCGTCCAGGATGGCGAGCCCCTGCCGGAGCTCGATCTGGCCGGCCAGCATGTGGCGCCCGGCCTGCGCACTGCCCGACAGCCGCGCATAGGCGACCCTCAGCCGATCGCGCGACAGCGGCACGATCTGTCCGGGAAGGTGGAGCTCGACCTTCTGGTCGACGATCTCGATCCCGCCGCTGAACGCAACTTCGCCGTCGGGCGCGCGCAGCAGCTGCCGGGTCACATCGACCGCGCCGACCGCCGACCGCGACCGGATATCGAAGCCCGGCAGGCTCGGTCGGGTCCAGGCATAGCTGAAGCGGCCCCCCGCAGCGAGACCGCGGCCGTTACCGAGATAATGGCCTAGCTGAAGCAGTTGCTGTTCGCGGCTGCCGAGCGTCGTCGAGACGCCCAGATAGGAGCGGTCCGACAGGCCGGTCAGCCCGTAGAACTCGGCACGGCTGCTGGCGATGGTGGGGCCGATCGCCTGCGAACCGAACGTGTCGATCGTCGCGACCAGGCTGAGCGGGTCATAGTCGACCGCGAGGTCGCCGATGATCGCCCCCGCCTCGGTCCCGGCAGGCCGCAGGGTGAGGGTAAGCGACAGGCCGGGGATGTCGTCGATCGCCAGCAGCATGCGCTCCAGCACATGCTGGTTGACCGGGCGTAGAGCCTTGATCTCGGCAAGCCGGCGCTCGAGCCGCTGCGCGTAGCGGCCTGGCTTGCCGGTCAGCCGGACATCCTCGAAATGGGCGAGGATAACGTCGAAGCGTGCCGTGCCCGCATCGATCTCCTGAGGCGGAATCGTGACCGCGGCGATATAGCCGGCCTGGCGCAGCGCCTCGGCGGCATGGTCGCGCAGCGCGCACAGCGCGGCGATGGGCTGGAGACCGGCCTGCGGGCGGATCGGTGCGAGCAGGATGCGGATCTCGGCGGGCAGGGCGCTGCCGCCCGCGGATGCGAAGGTAGCGCTGCGCAGGTCGACCTGCTCCTGCGAGGGGGCGAGGTCGCAGGGCGGCGGGGCCGAGCGATCTTCTATGGTGACTTTGGGCGGCGGCGCCTGACCCTCGGGAATAGTGGGGGCGATCTGCTCGCGACTGGGCAGGCCTGTACCCGCCTGCTGCGCAGCCGCCGGCCACGCCATCAGCAGCGTCGCCAGGGTCCAGGCATGAAAGGCGGGTCGGGCGTCAGGCCGCGAGCGCGTCATTGGCCCCATAGGCCAGGGGCAGCTTGAGTTCCGCCTTGAAGCCCTCGCCGGTGCGATAGAGCCGGACGTCGCCGCCATGGGCACGGGCGATCGAGCGGCACACCGCCAGGCCGAGGCCATGGCCGCGCTTGCCGCCGATCTCGGCGCTGGTCGACCGGTAGAAGGGCTCGAAGGCGCGCTCCAGATCTTCTTCGGGCAGGCCGGGGCCTTCGTCGATCACCGCGATATGGGCCTCACCGCGGTCGATCCGCACCCGGATACGGGCGCGGTCGCCATATTTGACGGCATTGTCGATCAGGTTGGCGAACAGCCGGCGCATCGCCATGATGTCCACCTCGACCGGAATATAGGGTAGCGGATCGACCGTCACCGGATTGCCGATGAACGCCGCGTCCTCGGCGACATCCTCC
>CAZJXG010000204.1:0-4506 GCA_964549965.1 uncultured Sphingomonas sp.
AAATCGTCGTCGAGCTCGGCATAAGCCAGCCGCGGCTTACCGATCCGCCCCGCCCGGATCGCGCCCCAGGCGGTCTGCGCCGCCTGCGCCAGCACGCTGCACGGGGCCGAGGCGAGGTGGAGCCCGCTCTCCCTGGCCTGCGCCGTCAGCGCGACGGCCTCGTCCATCGACAGCGCCAGCGGCTTTTCGCACCAGATATGGATGCCCGCCGCGATCCCGGCGCGGGTCACCTCGGCATGGGCATGCGGATTGGACAGGTTCAGCAGGATGTCCGGCGCCGAATCGGTCAGCGCCACCAGGCTGTCAGCCGCGGGAATCCGCCAATGCCGGGTGAAGGCGGCGAGCCGCGCGGCATCGATGTCCCACGCGCCGACAATCTCGAGCTCCGGAAAACTACGGAGCGAGGGCATGTACAGATCGGCGACATAGCCTGTCCCGACGATCGCGATTCGGCTCTGTGGCCGATGGTCCCCCGCTGCCATGACAGGGAGCCTAGGAGTCCCAACCACTTATCGCAATGCTCAGCGCCCGCATATCAGCCTTCGCACCGATCGTTACGGTCCTGTGAATCCGAATCGCGGCGCGGCCCGCTGTCACGCTAGCTACACAGTGGCCCAACATGCTCGCCCCGAGCCGGGTTTTACACGGTCGAGGATACGCGATATGATCGGCCCCATGGAATCGGAACGCATCCAGAAGCTAACCGAGGCGCAGCGTGTCTGCCTGCGCATGGTGCTGATGCATCTTTCGTCCAAGGACATTGCCCGCGAACTGGGCATTTCGCCCCATACCGTCGACCAGCGGCTGCGCATGGCGATCCAGACTCTGGGTGTCGCGAACCGCTTCGAAGCCGCGCGAATCCTCGCGAAATACGAGGGTCCGGCGACATATCAATCGGCCGTATATCAAACACCGCATGTTGCCCCGACGCCCGTTCGTGACACTGTCGACCTGTCCGACATTCATGGGGTTCGGCAGGGTGACAACGGCTTCCACGGCTCAGCGGTTCGAGAGGAACAGATTGCGTTCCGAACGCCCGCTTTCGCCACCGGCGGTTTCGTCAATCTGCCCATCCCCACGCCGGGGAGGGAGCGCAATGACCTAAACTTCGTGCAGCGGCTGGGCTGGATCGTAGCGATCTCGATAGCCTCGGCCCTTGCCTTTGGCGGGCTTCTCGCCGGCCTCGACGCGCTGAAGCGGCTCTTCCAAGCCTAAGCTCAAGCGCTCCTAACACGTTCAACGCATCGTCCAACAGGGACGCGCTGGCCAATGATGTGGCCGCGCGAAGGGAGAATCACATGTTCAACCGCCAGACCATTTTGAAGCGTCGTGAAATCGCCCAGGGCGTCGCCGACCGTTTGATGGCCGCCGAGCACGCGATTGACATGGCCATCGCGCGCACCGCGGAACTGACCGGCTTCATGCCCGCCGCCCGCGCCGAAGCCGATCTCGCCTGCGAAGTCGGCCAGGAAGCGCTCGAATATGCCGCGGAAAGCTTCTCGGCGCTGGTCAAGGCCCGCGCCCAGATCATCGCCAGCCATCGCGAGCTCGCCGCCACCAAGGATGAGATCGGCCTGCGCACCTATGCGTTCGGTGGCCTGGTCGGAAAGCCCTATGAATCGCGCATCGGCCATCTGACCGAAGTCGCGTCGGCGGCCTGAGGCGATGCGGGCTGGTTCCTCGCAGATCGTCGCCATGCTTGACCGGGTCATGTCATTATGATTCGGTCCAGCCATGGCCCTGCTGAACCAGCTCTTCTTCCTGCTCGTGCTCGTCTCGACCGCCAGCTACGCTGGATGGTGCGGAGGGTGGCCCGAGCGGGCCGGTGCGGCAATCATGGTGGCGGCATCCTTGCTGTCCGTGGTCGCCGCAATGTCATTCTACCCGGGTTGGGATTCGCCCGAAGCAGGCATTCTCATTGTAGATTTGCTGATGCTCGCGGCGCTGATCAATCTGGCTCTGTATAGCGATCGATATTGGCCATTATGGGTAACATCCTTCCATTTGATCGCGGTGACCATTCATCTGGCCAGTCTCGCCGATCGCTCGGTGGCGGCCTTGGCATACGCCAGCGCGCAGGAATTCTGGGCCTATCCGATGCTAGTGATGCTGGCGGTCGGCACCTGGAATCATCGACGGCGTACGACACAGCCCAAGGGCCCTGCCGCGCGCTACTAGAAGGGCTGCTGCAACCGCTCGGCGCGCCGCATACGGGCGCCATCATCGACGAGCTGCTCGACGAGTTCGGCAATCTGGCGGCGATCCTCGCGGCCGATCCGACGGCGCTGCACGCCTGCCTGCCCGAAGAGCCGCAGGTGGTCGATTTCATCGTCGCGGTACGGGTGGCGATGCTCCACTCGTTGCGCACCGAGCTTGGCCAGACCCCGATCCTCTCCTCGTCCGAGGCGCTGACCAACTATCTGTTCGCCAGCATGGCCTATAATTCGGTCGAGCATCTGCGCGTGCTGTTCCTCAATTCGAGCAACCGGCTGCTGCGCGACGAGGTGATGGCGCGCGGCACCGTCAACCAGGCGCCGCTCTACCCGCGCGAGATATTGAAGCGCGCGCTCGAGATCGGCGCGACCGCGATCATCGTCGTCCACAATCATCCCTCGGGTGATCCGACCCCCTGCCAGGCCGACGTCAAGGCGACGGCGCATCTGGTGGCGGCGGCGCGGACGCTCGACATCGCCGTTCACGACCATCTTATCGTCGCGCGCTCGGGCTGGCGCAGTCTGCGTGCGGAAGGATTGATCTAGGGCATGTCCCAATCGCCGGAGAAGAAGAGTCACAGCGTGATGGAGACCAGCATGATCCGTGACTTCGCCAGACGGGTGATCGACGATTTCGGCGATCAGACCGACAGCTATGTCGCCAGCCGCATCGGCGTGCTGATCCGCGACGGCGACAGCTATGGCGTCGGCCTGTGGAAGGCGGTCGCCTCCGAGATCGAACGCATCCGCATCCCAGAGGCGAACGTCCCGCGCAGCCGCCACTGAGCGACAGCGCGACGGAACAGATTGGCGTAGCGCCAGACCGAGTACCCGGCCGGCTGTCCTCCCCCCGATCCAGCCGGCCGGGCACACCAGGGAGGACTTTCCAGCCCCCACCAAGGGCGGCGGACCGGCCAAGGGGCTTGCGGTCCGCCGCCCGACTGGTTTTTGGGGCGGAGCGATTCGCCAATCCTTGGCCCGTCACCGCCGCGGCCAGGCGCCGAGCCGGCCGATTTCACCGTGTCAGCCATTGATATGCGTTGATATGCAGCTGTCCGGAGCGGCTCGACATCCTATCGTATATCCGGTATATACATGCCATTGGAGACACCGATGGGTACTGTCGCAAGCAAGACCTTCAAATCCGGCAACAGTATCGCCGTGCGCCTTCCGCGCGATATGGCGCTACCCGAGGGAACAGCGATCACCATCGAAAAGCGCGGGGACGCCCTCATCATCCGGCCGACGAAAGACCCGGTCGAGGAAAAGCGCAAGCTTACCGAACTGATCACCGCCCTTCGCGCGCTTGGACCGGCCGGAGAGATAGAGGCGCGTGACGCCGATATTTTTCCGGATCGCCCCGGCCTGTATTGAATGGGCACGCTGATTGATACGAACATCGCCATCCATATGCGCGATGGCGACCCGGCCACCCTCGACCGCCTTGATACGCTGGACGAAGTACCGAAATTGTCGATCCTGAGCCGGATCGAACTGGAAGGCGGCGTCTATGCGCAGGCACCGTTCACGGCGGCACGGCGCATCGCGGTCGACATCCTGCTGGCGCGACACGATGTGCTCGACTTTTCCTCGACCTGTGCCGATGTTTACCGAACCATCGTTGAACGGTGCGGCTTTTCCCGCCCACGGACTGTCGATCGCATGATCGCCGCGACAGCTATCGTCCACGGGCTGACGCTCATCACCGCCAATGGCGATGATTTTCGCGACATCCCGGATCTGCGGCTGGACATCTGGCGATGCTGAGCTGGGCGGAGCCGATCCCAGCCACCGCCGTCATCTAATCAGCTCTCGTCGCCCATTCTCAGCGCGGCGATGAACGCCTCCTGCGGGATATTGACGTTGCCATATTCGCGCATCCGCTTCTTGCCCTCCTTCTGCTTGTCGAGGAGCTTGCGCTTGCGGCTGGCGTCGCCGCCATAGCATTTGGCGGTCACGTCCTTGCGCATCGCCGCGATCGTCTCGCGCGCGATCACCTTGCCGCCGATCGCGGCCTGGACCGGGATCTTGAACAGGTGGCGGGGGATCAGGTCCTTCAAGCGCTCGCACATGTGGCGCCCGCGCGCCTCGGCGGCGACGCGGTGGACGATCATGCTGAGCGCGTCGACCGGCTCGCCATTGACCATGATGCTCATCTTGACGAGGTCGCCCTCGCGATGGCCGATCTGGTGATAGTCGAAGCTGGCATAGCCGCGGCTGATCGACTTGAGCCGGTCATAGAAGTCGAACACCACCTCGTTGAGCGGCAGTTCATAGGTGATCTGCGCCCGCC
>CAZJXG010000205.1:0-4501 GCA_964549965.1 uncultured Sphingomonas sp.
GGCAGCGACTGATAGAGCATGATCATCCAGAAGCTGGTCTGCTCGGCGGGCTTGGCGCGGAAGAGGACGTTCTTCTCGGCCAGCCGCTGGATCAGCATCGGATCATTGGGGGCGTTGGTGGTGAAGGCGGCCCCGTTGTTGAACTTGCCGCTGATCGTCCCCTCGCCGATGTCCGCCTCGCGCACCTGGCCGTCATCGACGCGGGCGAGGAATTCCGAATAGGCGATCTGATCGCCCGCCGCTGTCCGCGACGAGCTTTCGAACATCGAGACGAAGACCACGAGCGCGAGCAATATGCCCATCCAGATGGCGAGGCTCTTCATCCAGGGGTTGGGCTGCTTCGGCTCTTTTTCGTCGTTCATGTCTCAAATCCAAGGTGCATGGCGCAAAGATAGGGGCGCCCGCGTTAATAACAATGGAACAGATCGACCGGGTCCCCGCTTTCAGCGTCGCGGGGGCGCTTTTTCGATCGAGATGCGCCGCCCCGGAGACAATTTGAGCGCTCCGAGCGTCGCAACCTGCCCCGCATCGAGCCGCGCCATGGCGATATCGAGCGTGGGGCCATCCACCAGCGAATCGCTCTCACCGATCAGCCGGGCGAGTATCCGCCGCACGATCTCGCGGGGCAACCCCTCCAGATCGGCCAGGATAAGGCCGTCCCCAGTCCGCTCGACCCGTGAGCGGATCGCCTCGCCTGCGATCCAGTCGAGCGCCGCCTCGGCTTCGGCAAGATGGGCCGCCGTCGCGGCAAGCCGGGCAGGGTCGAGGCGATTCCCAGCCATGGCCAGAAAGGCCCGGGCATGGGTGCGATCATGACGCGGATCGGCATTGCTGGGATCATCGGCCACCTCCACCCCCGCGACGATCGCCGCGAGCTCGGCCCGGCGCCAGCCCAGCAGCGGCCGGATCAGCAGAACGCCGCCCAGATCGCGGCGTTCGCGGATGCCGCTGAGGCCGGGCAATCCCGCGCCGCGGCCCAGCCGCATCACCAGTGTCTCGGCCTGGTCGTCGGCATGGTGGGCGGTGGCGACGGCGGCCATACCGCGCTCGCGCGCCCAGCCGGCCAATGCCTCGTAGCGGGCGTGGCGCGCGGCGGCCTGGATGCTGGCCTGATGGGCGACCTCAACATGAAGCGTGGCGTGTGGAACCCCCAGCGCCACGCAGGCACGGGAAACGAGGGCGGCCTCGGCCGCGGCTTCGGCGCGCAGGCCGTGATCGACGGTCGCGGCTTCGATCCGGCCGGGGAGCGCGGCGGCGGCGAGGTGGAGCAGCGCCATGCTGTCGGGACCGCCCGACACGGCCAAGCCGATCCGTTCCGCTCCCGTCAGGCGAGACAGATCGTTTCGGAAGCGATCGATATGGTCGGTGGAGCGCACAGCATCCTTTACGTCATTCCAGCAAACGCTGGAATCCCGGAAGATTCGCGAACAGCGCTATTCCGTCGCTGTCGCCTGCGATCCCAGCGTCCGCCGGGATGACGAGTGCGTCAGCCGACCCTCATTTGCACTTGGCATCGGCCTTCCCCTTGGCGACCATCTCGCCCAGCGGGCCAGTCACCTTGTCGGGATATTTGGCCTGCAGCACCTCATAGGCCTGGCAGGCCTTGTCGAACAGCGGCGGCTTCCGCTTCATCAGCGCCTGCGCCATGAAGACGTAGCTGTGCGGCGCCCGCTCGCCATCTTCGATCTTGGTGTTCTCGAAAAACTCCCGGATCGCCTCGTTATACTGGGCATTGTCGAGATAGGCGCGGCCCGCGAGATTGCGCGCATAGCTGGCATATTTGTGCTTGGGATATTTGGCATACATCGCCTTCAGCGCGGCGACGGCATCAGGGTATTTCTTCGCTTCCCACAGGCGATAGCCCGCCATGTAGGCGTCATAACCCGGATCGGCGCTCGCAGCGACCAACGGGGCAGCCGGCGTCGTCGCTGCCGGCGCAGTCACCGCCGGCTTGGAGGCCGGTGGAGCGACATAGGGAAGGCTCGCCCCTGCGGACGCTGTACCTGCGGCAGGCGGCGATTTGCCTTCCAGCGCGTTGAGGCGGAATTCGGCATCGCCCTTCATCCGGGCAAACTGGTCCTCCAGCTTGCGCAGGTTGAAGCTGTTCTGCTCGACCTGCCCGGTGAGCGCGGCGAGCGTCTTTTCGAGCGTATCGACCCTGCGGGTAAGATCGGCGCCCAAGCTATCCGCCGGGCTGCCGACCGGTGCCGGCGGAGCGACCTGCGGCTTGATCTCAGGTTCGAAATATTGCTGCGCGCCGCCGGGGAAGACCTTGCGCTGCACGGCCTTCATTTCCTTCTCCAGCTTGTCGACGCGCTTGTCGACCGTCATCGGCGCCTGTTGCGCCAATGCCGGCACCGCGGTTGCGGACAGGAGCAGGAGGGCGATCATCGCCTTCGTCATGATACAGGAATCCCCATCATCGTTACGCTAATGATATTGCCTTGCCCCCGGCGCCGAGATCAAGGCTCGCGGCGGCGGCCCGCGTCCGGCGCGGGCTCAACCGAGCCGATGCGATCGCCAGCCGGATCAGAACCGGATGGAGTGCTGCGAAAGGCCTCGGGCAGGTCAGGAGCATCCGCGATATTACCATCGGTCGCATTTGCCGGATCAGCCGCCGCGGCGGCCGCCTCCATCACGATCGAGACAAGGACATCGCGCTTGAGGCTGTAGAAGCGCACGAGCTGGTCAGGCTTGCCCACTGGCGGCAATTCGGTCGTGCCGATCAACACCTTGAGTGACTGTGGGCGCCCAGTGCGCAGGATCGGATCGACCGCATTATCGGGCAGCGTAAAGCTCTGGCCGGCAACGAGCACGTCCATGAAATAGGTCATCGCGGAATCGCGCTCGGAAATCTTGATCCAGACATCCTCGGTGGCGGTGACGCTGATCGGCCCCGTCGGGGCGACCGGCCCGGCCGGAACCGGCGCGGGAGCAGCTGGCCTGGCCTGGATCGGACGGTTATCCTGCACCGTATCGGCCGCCAGCTTGGCGAGATCGCTGCTGTCGCCTTCGAAGCGGAGCAGCAGATAGGCCATGCCGAGCAGCAGCGCGACGCCGAGGGCGATCATCGCCAGCAATCGGGACGGGATGCGGTTCGGATCGACCGGCTCATAGGCCTCCGGTTCGAAATGGGCCCGCTGGGCGTCGCCGATTTCGTCCCGAAAGGCCCGGGAGAGCGCCTGGCCGTCGAGGCCAAGCATGGTCGCATAGCTCTTCACGAAACCTGCCGAGTAAGGCAGCGCCGGCAGGCCTTCGCGCTCCCCGCTCTCGATCGCTTCCAAGTGGCGCAGCGGGATACGCGTGCGCGCGGCAACATCGCTCAGCTCAAGCTGCTGGCGCGCGCGCTCCGCCGCCAATTGCTCGCCCACATTGCGGGGAAACAAGCCTCGATCGTCGTCCGCGCCTTCGCTCATCAGGCTCTTTCCTCCACGCTTCGGAGCAGCGACGCAAGCAACCAATTGTGAAAACCGGCCGCGTGCACTTCCGAAGCGTCACCTTTCCCCCTGGCGCGCACGGTCTGCCGTGCAAATCAGACGACCGCAACCCCATTGCTGTCGGCCCAGGCGGAAAGATCGCCGCGCAGACTGCGAACCTGCCGGGTGAGGAAGTCCGGCATGCGCTCCCGCAGCGCGCCGGCATCCAGCGAGCGGATCATCGCCTTCACCGGACCGATCGCAGCCGGCGTGATCGATAGACGGCCGATGCCCAGCCCGATCAGCGCCATCGCCTCAAGCGGACGGCCACCCATTTCACCGCAGACCCCGACGGGCACGTTCGCTTCGCGCGACTGACGCGTGACCCGGTTGAGGAAGCGCAATATGGCCGGGCTCAGCCAGTCATAGCGCTCCGCCAGCTTGGGATTGGAGCGATCCGCCGCAAACAGGAACTGAGTCAGATCGTTCGTGCCGATCGACAGGAAATCGAGATTGGGCAGGATCATATCGAGGCTCTCGGCGAGCGCCGGCACTTCGAGCATCGTTCCATAGCGGATGCAGTTGGGCGCGCCGCGCCCATGATCATGGATCCATTTGCGCTGCGCCTCGAACAGCGCGACCGCCTGATCATATTCCCACGGTTCGGAGACCATCGGGAACATCACGTTGAGCGTCCGCCCGGCCGCGGCCTCGATCAACGCGCGCGCCTGCACCTTCATCAGCGCGTCGCGCTCCAGCCCGAGGCGGATCGCGCGCCAGCCGAGCGCCGGGTTCTCCTCCTTGGCGTCATCATCGGTGTTGAGATACGGCAACGCCTTGTCACCGCCGATGTCGACGGTGCGGAAGATGACCGGCCGGTCGCCGGCCGTATCCAGCACCTCGCGATACAGACGGAGCTGGCGTTCGCGCTGCGGCAGGGTGGCCGAGACCAGAAACTGGAACTCGGTGCGGAACAGGCCAACCCCATCGGCACCGGTTACATCAAGCGCCGCCATGTCGTCGCGCAGCCCGGCATTGACCATCAGCTCGATCCGCAGCCCGTCCTTGGTCTGGGCGGGCAGATC